>CAZIKU010000029.1:0-24750 GCA_964539815.1 uncultured Klebsiella sp.
TCACAGGAGGTGTGATGGACATTTCAGGATGGATTGCGATTATCGCAGGTGTGGCCACCGTGTTGATGCTATTGATTACTCCCAGCCAGCCAAAGTAACGATTGCCCCTGATGCACACAGCATCGGGGGCAAAATGTGGATAACGTGTGGAAATGTGGGATAACATGTGTGATAGAGAGTGGAAAAGATGCGCATATCCTGTGGAAACACTGTGGAGACGAATAATATTGCCCATACGTGTGAAATATTCTACAATGTGAATGAATAGACGCACTATCATGCAAGAAATAAAGGCAGGTGGCTATGGGAAGTCGCTTCAGTGAACTGCGCATCTTTAGCGGGAGTGGCAATCCTGCCTTGGCGAATGCCATTGCTGATCGGCTTGGTGTCACACTGGGTGATATCACACTGACCAAATTCCCCAACGACAATATATTTGTCCGCCTCAACGAAAGCGTCCGCGAAAAAGATGTCTTTGTTGTGCAGTCGCTTGCGAATCCACTCAGTGATCGCATCATGGAGCTGATGATTATGCTCGATGCCTGTAGACGAGCCTCAGCGGGGCGTATCACTGCGGTCATTCCGTTTTATGCGTATGGTCGCACCGACAAGCGTGACCAGCCACGTGTGCCCATCACCGCGCGCCTCCTCGCTGACATGATTCAAGTCGCAGGTGCCCAACAAGTCATCACCATGGATTTACATGCCGGCCAGATCCAAGGATTCTTTTCCATTCCCGTCGATGAGTTGAGTGCCATGTCGTTGATGGTGCGCCATTTCAAAGAGCGCCGCATCGACAACTTGACGGTGGTTGCCCCTGACATGGGTTTCGCCAAACGGGCACGCAATTTCGCCGAACAACTGAATGTGCCATTGGCGATTGTCGAAAAACGTCACTTGCATGATATTCAGCCCAGTGATGATTCCGAGATGCACGTCGAAGCCCTCAATGTGATCGGTGAAGTGGCTGGGCGGCACTGCATTCTCGTCGACGACGAAGTGGCGACGGGTAGTTCGCTCATCGCCGCGGCCGAGCTTTTGATTGCCCGTGGTGCTGCTGCAGTCTCTGCTGCGGTGGTTCATCCCATCCTGGCAGGCAAGGCGTTAGCGCGTATCAAGGCGAGCCCTATTGACGAGCTGGTCACCACTGATTCGCTCCCAATCACGGATGTACACAAATACCCTAACGTGCGTGTGCTATCGATTTCGACGCAACTAGCTGAGGTCATGCAACGCATTCATAGTGGGATTTCTGTGGATTCAATGAATCTCTTCCATCGTGCCAGTCGCCGCTCGTAAAACACATCAGCAGTAGGTGCGGGTACCACCGCGCCTACTGCTGTATATCAACGCATGCTCGAGGGTTAGGAGCAGTGCGGTGGTGCCGATACGAGTGCGAGCTGTTGCAACAACACGGTGTCATCCGTGTACCCCATGTTGACCTTGACGACTTTCCCCTGTGCGTCGTGTACTACCGTGCTAGGGACAGTCATAATTCCCAGTGTCTTGACCAGTTCTGGCTCTTGATCGATAGTGCGCCATGTGACTGAAACATCGTCACGCTCGCTCTGAATGCGCTGCAAGGCGGGTTTTTGTAGGCGTTCACACTGCACGCAATGCGCGGTGGTAAGTGCCACGATGCCCGCTTTCCCCGCAACTACTGGAACGAATGCACCACTGGATTGCGCCTGCTGACTGCGCCAGCGGATGTACCAGGCAAAAAATGCAACGGCACTGAAGATGCTCAAAAGAACAAAGAAACGTAGTTCCATGGCTGTTAGCTCCGTACACGCGCCAGTTGCGCATGAATAAAACATCCCGCACAAAACCCAGTGGTCACATTAATCAACGCCAGCGCGAGCACCATTAGCGCGGCAATCCAGCCAACTGTGGTCACGCCAAGGACGAACGCGCCTGCTGCGATGAGCAATACGCCGAACCCCATCTGCTGCGCAAAACGGTGCGGAGCAGCGTCTTCGTCACGAATATCTGTCTGTAACACCAAACGTTGTACGAGGAATTTGTACAGCTGGAGTTGTGGTGCGAGCGCAGGTGCGAGCAATGCACTGCCAAGCATGAAACACGCTAGATAGACCAACCATGGACTCGCCACAATGTATCCAATGGCAATCACGGTAATCAGACTGATTTGCCCGAACCGCAATGCGCCACGATCAAAATGATGTTTCATTACGCCCCCTTTTCTGTACCTACGATTAATCATAAGTAAAGTTATCAACTTACTGTATTATCAAAATTATACGCAGAAATAGGGTGCATGTCAATAGAACAGATAAAGAAAAGATGAGAGAGTGAGTGTCTGTTATTCGATGGGGTAGAGGGCGTTCACCACCTTTTCGAGTTGGGCACCAGTGGTACGATAAAACTCAACTGCTGGGAAGTCGTCGGCGTGAGCGAGTACAAAAAAGAGGGGGATGTGTTGTTGTGCACAAAAGGTGCGCACGGCATGAATAAGCCGTGTACCGAGGCCTTGGCGTTGAAAATCAGGGTGAATGGCCAGGTCGTAGAGAAGCAGTTCTGCCTGAGTAGAGGTATAGCTAGGCAGGATGTAGGTGGTGCAGCCACCAACGAGGTGATCGTCAACAAAGACTGCAAAGACTGCAAACAGAGGGGATTGGAGTAATTGTTGTAAGTGGATGGTAGGGGCTACCGTTGCGGTGTCATTTTCAAAGACTGTATGAAACAAGGTCACCAATTGGGCAAACAGCGCACTATCGGATGATGTGAGTTGGCGGGTGTGAACGTGTGGGGGCATCGGGACCTCCTTGCGTGTGCACCAGGTGTTGACTCCACCTGGTGCACTGGTCAGGGTGTTTAGCTACGCATTTTCGCGCCGGTGTCGTGTTCCACACCACGGAGAATTTTGGCGCGGAGTTTGGTGATTTCGTCGTCGGACAAGGTGCGTTCCGTGCTGCGGAAGGTCAGGCGGTACGCGAGACTACGCATGCCTTCGCCCAGTTGTGCACCGCTGTAGACATCGAAGAGCTCGAGTTGAGAGAGCGTGCTACCGGCATACTTGCGGATGGCATTGGCAATCGTATCGGCACTCACACTGGTTGGTGCGACGAGTGCCAAGTCTTGTGAGCTGGCCGGGTAGCGCGAGATGCTGCTGTAGCGTGGTACGGTGGTATGGGCAATCACCGCATCGAGGTCGAATTCTGCCACGCAGATGCGCATATTCGGCAAATCGAAGCGGGCACGCACATCGGGGTGGAGTTCGCCGAAGTGGCCAACCATCGTTTCATTCGTGCCCGTACCAATAATCAGCTGTGCAGCGCGCCCGGGTTGTAGGTAGGGGGCATCGCTGGGTGCGACCCGTACATCGGCGATGTGCAGGCGTTCACACAGCACCTCGACGACACCTTTGATGTCAAAGAAATCGGCGCTGGCGGGTGCTGTATCAATCCACGAGGCATGCTGGTATGGTCCAGCGAGGACGATGGCGACCCGTAGCGGTTCGGCCGGCAAGAGTTGATCGGCACGCCGCAAGTAGACGCGCCCGACTTCGTAGAGGCGGGTGGTACCGCGCTCACGCAGGTTGGCGTTGGCAGCCTCGAGCAGTGTGGGCAGGATGGCACGGCGCATGAATTCACGCTCGGCTGACAGCGGATTCGCCAAGCGCAAGTAGGCATCCGATTCGAGCTCAGCTGGCACGAGTTTGGCGGCCGATTCACGGCTGGTCAGCGAATAGGTGATGGCTTCGTTGAGCCCTGCGCCTGACAGGATATCGCGCACGAAGTGTTCGCGTTCGAGGGCCAAATTGGTGCGTTGTACGGGGAGTTCATCGGCCATGATGGTGCTTGGTAGGTTGTCGTAGCCGTACATGCGCGCGACCTCTTCACACAGGTCTGCAGTATGACTGACATCGCGCCGATAGCTGGGTACATCCACACGTACCGTGTTGGCGTCAGTCTCGCTGCAGCCAAATCCCAGTGGTGCCAGCAGTGATGCAATTTGTGTAGTCGTGAAGTCCAAGCCGAGGATACGTTTGACTTCGTGCGTGGTGAGATCAATAGCTACCTGACGAGGCGGTGTCGAACGGACGTCGATCATGCCGGTATGGACGGTGCCGTCCGCATGGTCATGCAGGAGTTGACAGAGTCGACGCTGTGCTAAATCGAGCATTTCGGGGTCAACACCACGTTCGAAGCGTTTGGATGCTTCGGAACGCAGTTTGAACGCCGTCGACATCTGCCGGATGATGGTCGGTTCC
Source organism: uncultured Klebsiella sp. (assembly GCA_964539815.1). Taxonomy (GTDB): domain Bacteria; phylum Chloroflexota; class Chloroflexia; order Chloroflexales; family Roseiflexaceae; genus UBA965. The sequence continues at coordinate 4,235 of CAZIKU010000029.1, forward strand.
CACACCGCAGCTTCGACGATGACGTTGCGTGTCTGGTCACTGACTTCGCTACTCTGGCCACCCATGACACCAGCCACACTCAACGCTTGCGTGGGATCACAGACGAGCAGATGGGATGGTTGTAGCTGATGGGTGCGGCCATCGAGCGTGGTGAGTTGCTCGTCGGTGTGCGCGGTTCGCACCACGATATGGCGCTGTGCCACCTGGTCGGCATCAAAGGTGTGATTGGGCGTGCCCAGTTCGAGCATCACGTAGTTGCTGATGTCGACAATGTTGTTGATGGGGCGCATGCCGGCCATGGTCAGGCGGCGTTGCATCCAAAACGGCGATGGCTTGATGGTGACGTTGGCAACCATGGTAGCAGTGAAGCGGGGACAGAGTGTGGGTGCCTCGATGGTGACCTTGGCAAGTTGGTTGACATCGGCCGCACTCGCCGTGACCTGCGGGTTTGGCAGCCGCAGTGTATGGCCAGTCAATGCGGCTATTTCGCGCGCCATACCGACCAGCGACAGCGTGCGTGCCATGTTGGGTAGAACGTCGATGTCGATGATGCTGTCGCCCAGATAGTCGACGAGCGGAATACCCACCGGAGCGTCGTCGGGGAGAATGAGGATGCCTTCGTGCTCTTCGGACAAGCCGAGCTCTTTTTCGGAGCAGAGCATGGCATCAGACATCACGCCACGCACCGGTTTGCCTTTGAGTTTGACTTTGACTTTGCCTTCGACGTGCGCATCATAGAGTACCGCGCCCTCACGGGCAAAGACCGATTTGAGCGGATGACTCAATGGACCAAGCCCTTTGTACTGGTAGAGATTGGGGGCGCCGGTGACTACCGTGTGCACGTTGTCGCCACCGTAGTTGACGGTGGCAAGCACGAGGCGGTCGGCGTTGGGGTGCTGCATGACTTCGAGAATGTTGCAGGTGAGAATCAAGTCACGATCCCACGGGAGCTCTGATTCAGCGACACCGATATGTTCGACGGCGTCGACTTCGAGTCCTGAACGAGTCAATCGCTCAGCGAGTTCGGCTATTGGGATGGTGACATCCACGTATTCTCGTAGCCAAGAGACAGGGATTCGCATTGTGTACTCCTTTAGCGCACTACCGTAAATGGGATGCGTATACTGTCACCCATCAGTTTTTCTGCATAGTTGCGGAGATGGGCACGCATATCGTTGGGTGGATCAATCAATCCGAATTGCAGGATGTAGTTACCAGCGGGTAAATCGGTTGGAATCGTGAGTGAGTGCTGGCTGTAGACCCGGTCACCGGGACTCCAGGCTGTGGTAGGAATCATCGCGTATAGTGGCTGTGTCTGTTGTACGAACGCCACTTTTTGGTCGTTGATGACCCATACAAAGACCGACCATGCCACGGGTGCTCGGGTTAGCGCCTGCCAGCGCGCACGGACTTCGATGGTGTTGCCTGGTGCGAACTCACCAGTAATCGTGTAGTCGAGCAGCGAAATGCCACCACCGGCGTTGGGTGTTGCAAATACGGCCTCGGCCGAGGTCTCGAGTACGGTGGCAGTCTGTGATGGTGCAGGCATTTGCAGCGGGAAGCGTGGGAGCACGTGATACCACCAAATCCATTGCTGCCCCAGTGCAAGCATGAGGGTGATGCCCAGCAGGTGTGTTGGCCGCAGACGAATCTGTAGCCCGGACACGATACCAGCCGCCATGATGAGTGTCAGTGCAGGAATCGCAGGAATCGCCAGGCGAAATTGCCAGGCTACTGCGCCGACGGTGTAGGCGAAACTCACCAGCCAAGCAGCAGTCACCACGACCAGCGCTGCTAGCGGCCACCATACCGAGGGGAGTTGCTGGCGGCGCGTCAGACCGGCAATACAGACCCCGCACAGTCCAGCAATGGTGATTGTCGTGGTTAGTAAATACCACCATGATGGCGCAGGAATCGTCATCCAGCCATAGACGCCCCACGCCGAACGCGCCAGTTGTTGCCAGGCCGCTTGCCACGTATCAATGGCGAGCAAATCGAGCACCATGGTCTGATACGTCTGGCGAAACAGGGTGAGCCCAAACAAGTCGCCGTAGAGCAACGCATTGCGCCAATACCACCATCCAGCCACGCTGGCGATGACCAAGGCACAGATACTTGCCACACCGATGCGTTGTCCCAGTGTGCGCATGCGCCAAAGTGGCCACAACAGCGTGGGAAGCAGGACAATAGCGCTCTGTTTGGTGATGAGGGCGAGGGCAATCACGGCACTCATGGCAATCGTGCCCCGTGCGTTCTGCACAGTGAGCATGAGGTAGACGGTGAGTGCGGTCAACGCAAAGAACAGGCTGTCGTTGCTGACACTCCCTGCCAACAAGGCGGTCTGTGGCGATGCGGTCAACAGTACTAGGGCAGTAAGTGCCGTAGTGGGTGAGCTGATTGTGAGTGCACTCCGCCATACCAGCCAGATGCCGATGCCGACCCAGATGAGTGAAATGAGTCGGACGAGGCGCCATGCCAAAAATGTACCCTGCCACGGCCATTGTTCACGCGTACCGTGAATCAGCGCTTGGGCGTCGCTGCCACCTTGCCAGATGAAGTGTGGGTTGAGGGCCTGCGGCACCCACTCGCTGTCATCGAAGAAGGGTGCGGTCACCAGTGCCGCAATACCGTATGCAAGTGGTGGTTGGTGCCCTTCGCCGGGGACATCACTGACGCACGGTTTGGCGCACTGCACGGGGAGACGGTGGGTCTGCACAAGGAAGCGCACATAGTCGAAGTGTGCGGGCTCATCGGGGGCCTCGCCCAGGGGGTTGGTCAACGCCACGCACACGACGCCAACGCACCAGAGTGCGAGGAGGATGCGCATGATGGATTGTGGTGTTGACAGTGTATTCATCGCTTAGACAAACTGTTCCAAGAAACGTTCATCGCCACTAAAGAACCAGCGAATATCGTCGATGCCGTGACGCAACATGGTGATGCGTTCGGGACCCATGCCGAATGCAAAGCCGCTATAGATGGCCGGATCGTAGCCACCGTTGCGCAGGACGTCGGGGTGTACCATGCCAGCCCCAGAGACTTCGAGCCAGCCACTGTGTTTGCAGACGCGGCAGCCGCTCCCTTTACACAGAAAACACTCGACGTCGAGCTCGACGCTTGGTTCGGTAAATGGGAAGTAACTGGGGCGGAAGCGTGTTTTGGTGCCCGCACCATACAAGCGCTCGGCAAAGCCGATGAGTGTGCCTTTTAGGTCCGAGAACGTGATGTTTTTGCCGACGGCAATGCCTTCGACCTGGTGGAACATCATTTCGTGGCGTGTGGTGACCTGCTCGTAGCGGTAGCATTTGCCCGGCAAAATGACGCGCACAGGATTGGGGGCATGGGCGCGCATGGCATGGATTTGGCCGGGTGACGTGTGCGTGCGCAGCAGCACTTTTTCGGCACCTGGCGGCGTTTCAATATAAAACGTATCCCACATGTCGCGGGCAGGGTGGTCTTCGGGGATGTTGAGTAGACCGAAGTTGAGCGTGTCGGTCTCGACTTCGGGGCTTTCCCAGACTTGGAAGCCCATTTCGGCGAAGATGTCGGTAATCATGCGCAATACCCGTGTACTTGGGTGAAGGCGCCCAACGACAGGCACACGCCCGGGCATCGTGACGTCGACGGCTTCGCTTGCAAATGCCGATTGCATGGCCGATGCCGAGATGACGGTTTCGCGGTCAGTAAAGGCGCTGTCGAGTGCGGTGCGTACCGCATTGAAGCGCTGGCCGGCCGCAGGGCGGTCAGTCGCTGGCAGGGTGCCTAGTTCGCGACTGAGTTTGGCGATGGCACCTTGTTTGCCGAGATAGTTGCTCTTCCATTCGGCGAGTGCTTCGGCATCGCTGATATCGGCGAGCGCCGCGAGCGCCGTTGCTTCGATGGTGGCGAGCTGGTCAATGATACTCACACGTTCCTCCCTCACAAAATACAAAAAGCCACACACCGTCAGGGACGATGTGTGGTCGTGGTACCACCCTGGTTCGGTCACCGATACGTGACCCTCGTGCCCCGATAACGGTGGGAAACCGGTTTGACCTACGCATGTCGTGTGGACACTTCTGCCAAACAGCTCAGAAGGGAACTTCGGGTAATTCGTGCGGTGTTGACTCACAGTCGCTGATCAACACTCCCTGGACGCCGTGGTTACCGTACTCGCTTCGTCATCGCCATATGTACTTTGTGACTCCTAGTATACCCAAAAGTTGGCTGGTCTGCAATGTGGCTATACTGGCTGGCGTTGGCGTTGTGCTTCAAACAGCATGATGCTGGCCGCCATTGCCGCATTGAGTGATTCGATACCAGGGCGCATGGGGATGGCCACATGTGTGGTGGCCAGCGCGTGGGCGTGCTGACTCAGCCCGTGGGCTTCGTTGCCGATGATGAGGGCAGACGCCGTGCGCCAATCCACCCGAGTATAGGACAGACTCGTCGGCGTGCTATTTGCACAGTAGACGTGGCAGTGTGTCACCGTGTGTGCGATGGCTTCCCACGGCATGTCGGTCTGGATGGGGACGCGCATCAGGCTACCCATGCTGGCACGCACCGTTTTGGGTGCATACGCATCCACACATCCCGGGCTACACAAAATGGCATCAACGCCCACTGCATCACAACTGCGAATGATAGTGCCTAGATTGCCGGGGTCTTGGATGTGGTCACAAATCACCACGAGTGAAGGTGCTGGTGGTACGGGGAGCTGTGGCCAGCGTGCAACTGCCACGACCCCTTGAGGAGTGCTGGTATCGCTGGCGGCCTGCACCACGGCTGCACTCGCCGCATAGCAGTTGGGGAGGGTGTATAGCTGGTCGAGCAAGAGCTGACCCGCACTAGTGCGGGCGAGTTGTGTGGCATCGTAGAGCACCAAGACTGGTGTAGCATCGTGGGCAAAGACGTCGCTGACGAGGCGGACTCCTTCGAGCACAAACAGCCGCTCACTGCGACGTAACGAACGGTCGTCACGGAGTGAGCGGATGGTGCGCACATGCATATTGCTCGTGCTGGTGATCATTTAGGCGGTAGCGACAGCTTTCTCAGCAATAGCACGGAAAGCGGCCATATCGTGTACGGCCAAATCAGCAAGCATCTTGCGATCGACTTGGATGCCAGCCTTGCCCAGCCCGTTGATGAGACGGCTATACGACATGCCACACATGCGGGCTGCGGCGTTGATGCGCACAATCCACAAACGGCGGAAGTCGCGCTTGCGGGCGCGGCGGTCACGGAAGGCATACGACAGGGCCTTCATCACCGATTGCTTGGCGACAGCGTAGCGTCGGCTACGGCTACCCTGGTAACCCTTGGCTTGATTGAGGAGTTTTTTGTGGCGCTTGTGCGCCATCATTCCACGTTTTACACGAGCCATTATCGTTCCTGTTCTTTACAGTAGTGTGTAACTCTATGGACACACCGCATCCGAGGGGCAATCGTTAGCGGGCGTGTTTCGTACGGTACGGCAACCCACGCAACACGCGTGGCTTGGTTGACTCGTGCACTTCTTGCATGCGATCGAGCTTCTGCAAGAGACGAGTAGCCTTGCGGCGACGGAAGTGACCACGGCGACCCATGGCACTGACCAGCTTGCCGGAGCCGGTGAATGTGAAGCGTTTGGCGGTACCCTTGTGGGTCTTCATCTTGGGCATGACTATTCCTTCTCTGTGGTTTCTGCGGCAGTGCCCTCAGGCTCGGCCGGAGCCGGTTTCTTGGGTGCAACAGTGGCTGGCTTGGCAGGAGTCTGGCGTGCCTTGGCGTTGGGTGCCAACAGCAACGATAATACACGACCTTCCATGAGGGGCTTTTGCTCAACAACTGAAACGTCACGCAAATCCTCGGCCATGTTTTCAAGCATTGCCAACCCGATATCCGGGTGGAAGATTTCGCGACCACGAAACCGCAACGTGAACTTGACTTTGTCGCCAGCCAACAAAAACTTACGTGCTTGCTTGGCTTTGACATCAATGTCGTGATCGTCGGTCTTGGGCTTGAGCCGCACTTCCTTGAGCTCTACTTGCTTCTGGTGTTTCCGAGCTTCGCGCTCTTTCTTGGATTGCTCGTAGCGGAACTTGCCGTAATCCATGATGCGACAAACAGGCGGTACTGCGTTGGGGGCAACCTCTACAAGGTCAAACCCACGCTCTTCGGCCATCTGGAGAGCATCACGAATCGCTACAATACCTACTTGTGTGCCTTCCTCGTCAATCAGACGAACTTCACGTGCACGGATTCGGTTGTTGAATCGCAATCGGTCGGTAATGACAGCACCCCTTCTGTTCTGCAGATTTGTACAAACAGACACTACGCCCTGTGAAAGGCAATAAGTCATATCAGTATACCATCCGAAAAGTATGCCGTCAATTTTTCGGGCAGTAGATGCAATATGCGGCGTTTCAGCCCGGTCAATCACACCATACGCGGTTATATCATCATCAAATCTATACAAATTATGTGCAAAAAATGTTCAATAGGTTGACAAATAGATGAAAATGTGAGTATCATACAGCAGACTTACCTACTGGTCAGTATGAGAAGGAGTACGAATGCGCACACGTTCACCCATGGTATTCATATTTTTTACGGTGCTCATCGATTTGTTGGGGATAGGGATTGTCATTCCGGTATTACCGTACTATGTCAAAATCCTCGAATCATCGGGGGATGCATGGTTGATTGCCAACCGGGCGTTGTTGGTTGGTGGTTTGTCAGCCATATATGCGTTGATGCAATTTTTGTGTGCACCCTGGCTGGGGAGCTTGTCTGATCGATATGGACGGCGCCCAGTGTTGCTGGGGAGTTTGCTCGGGACGGGGATTGGTTATATCATCTTTGGCTTGTCGGAACAGCTATTCCCGATTAGTCCATGGTTGATGTTGGCGGCATTGTTCGCATCACGTATCATCGACGGGATTACGGGGGCAAATATCAGTGCAGCACAGGCATATATTGCTGACATTACGACGCCCGAAAACCGTGCACGTGGGTTGGGCATGCTCGGGGCAGCATTCGGCTTGGGCTTCATGTTGGGACCGGCGTTGGGTGGGTGGCTGAGCACCTACGGATTGGCCGTACCCGTTTTTGTGGCTGCCACACTCGCATTCGTGAATGTGATATTTGGCTACTTTATGTTGCCCGAGTCACTCGACGCATCCAAGCGCAGTACACAGGTGAGTGCGAGCAATCCGTTGTTGCGCATTCAGTCCGTGTTGGCCCAAGACAACATCCGCAATTTGTTGATCGGTGTGGTGCTGGTCAACCTGGCGTTTTCGGGGATGCAGAGCAATTTTGCGGTATACAGCGACCGGCGCTTCGGGTTTACGGCTGTTGATAACGCCTTCGTCTTTGTGGCGGTTGGTGTGGTGGCAGTCATCATGCAAGGGTTCTTGTTGCGCATGTTGGTACCCAAATTCGGCGAAGCACGCTTGGCGATGGTCGGGTTGGTCGTGATGGCTATTGGCTTCGAGGGATTGGCCATTGCACCCACAGGAGCCTGGTTGTATCCGGCGATTCTGATATTGGGCATCGGGAGTGGGATGGCGACACCATCGCTGACCAGCTTGATTTCGCGGCGGGTCGACGAGCGATCACAGGGCGTGACGTTGGGTGGCAGTCAGGCGTTGACATCGCTGGTCACCGTGCTTGGCCCGTTGTTGGCAGGCATGCTGTCGGATGTGGTGCACGTGACTGCACCCTACCATGTGGGTGCATTGTTGATTGCAGGGGCTGCAGTGGTCGCCATCATGGTACTCCGTGTGGCTGGCCAAGATGCGCGTGTGCCGCAATCTGCCACCATGAACATGGCAGGCGAATAACGATTCGTTGTCTGTGAAGTGCTATACTCATACCAATCTGGTTCACGCCGCGACATTGTCGCGGCGTGAAGAGTATCAAGGAGTAGGCCACAATGCGCACAGGAGCAATTGTCGCAGTCGGTGATTTGGTGTGGGATGTGTTGGCACAGCCTGATACGATGTTGTTGCCGGGTGGGGATACGACGGGGCGGATCGCATTGGCACCGGGTGGCTCGGCGGCAAATGTGGCTGCCTGGGTTGCGCGTCTGGGTGCCCCTGCTGCATTTGTGGGCGCCGTAGGCGCGGATGCATTCGGCGATTTAATCGTGGCAGATTTGGCCCGCGAAGGAGTGACGGGACATATTTCACGCAATCAGCACGATACTGGAGTGATTGTGGTGATGATTGACCGGGCCGGGCAACGCAGCATGATTACCAATCAGGGGGCAGACTTTCATCTGCAACCAGCAGACATCCCAGACGCCGTGATTCGTCAGGCGGCTCATGTGCATATCACGGCATGGTCGTTGTTTACGGATCCACCCCGCGCCGCAGTCATCCATGCTGCCAAGTTGGCCAAGTCTGCGGGTGCCACGGTCTCGTTTGATCCGGCGTCGTACCAGATGATTCGTGAAATGGGGCGGGACACGTTTGATGCGATTGTGGCCGAGTTGCCGATAGATATCATTCTGCCCAATCGCGACGAAGGCATGGTGCTCACGGGTGAACGTGAGCCAGCGGCGATTGCCCAGGCACTGCGCAAACGATTCCGTGATGCGGTGGTGGTGCTCAAGCTCGACAAAGATGGGTGCTATGTGAGTGCGCATGACTACGCCACCCATCACCGGACGGTGGAAGTGACCGTCGTCGATGCCACGGGTGCGGGGGATTCGTTTAATGCGGGATTTTTGGCGGAGTATCTGCGTAGTGGTAACCTTGATGCGGCAGCGCGACTCGCCAACGATGTTGGGAGTTGGGTAGTGGGGCATTTTGGCGCACGACCGGCAGTGGATGACGCATTCCGACAGCTATTGCGTACAAACAAATAAGCGGCGCATTTGCGCCGCTTGGTTGTGTTGATGAGACCTGCGGGAGCGGATGAATTATTCGCTGGAGTGTACGCCGGCAAATGCGAGGAGCGAACCAAGCTTTTGGAGACCGAGGCGTACGCGGGTCTTGATGGTGCCTAAGGGACGATCGAGGTGCTCGGCGATTTCTTGATGGGAAAGGCCGTTGAAGTACGCGAGCTCGATGGCTTGGCGCTGGGCACTGGGTAGGCTGGCCAAGGCGCTGATGATGACACGGCGCTGTTCGTTGGCCCACGCAGTTGCTGGCACATCGACATGGTCGTCGACCAGCTGGGGGATGAGAGGATTCTCGTCGTTGTCGTACATGGGATTGGGGCGGGCGCGCATGCGGCGCATCTCGTCGATGCACAGATTATGCGCAATTCCAAAAATCCATTGTGCGACACGTCCACGTTCGCGTTCGAAACTCGCGCTTCGGCGCCAGACGCGCCAAAAGACTTCTTGGACGATTTCTTCACTCTGTTCGCGATTTTTAAGCATACGAAATGCTAAGCGGTAGACTACCGCTGAATAACGATCATAGAGAATTTCGAGGGCATGGCTATCGCCTTGGGCAACAGCTCCAATGACGAGTTGGTCGTCAGCGTCGGTGGCAGAGATGCTCGGTGGAAGCGACGCTAATGGTTCGACGTAGGTTTGGGTGTCAGATACATTCATGACAACGCTCCTTGAGAACGTATTAGCTTGTATGTATTCTAACGCATTTTCCAGGTTGTGTCAATACTTTGTTCAGCATTTGCAAAAGTTCATCAATAACTCTAAAAAAGCTCCACAACGCGACAAGAGTGCAAAATCCGTGCCATTTTATGATGAAACCTGTGCAAGCAACAGTATGCTTGCACAGGTTTGCAAAAATGACGGTACCAGCGGTACGAAGTTAGGCAGACTCGAGTTGCACGGATTCTGGGGCAACTTTGTGGCGGAGCATGTCCACGAGGTTGATGGGATCACGCAGTGTGCCACGCATGCGCAGCACGACGTTGCGTTGGTCAACCGGCAAGTGAATCATGAGGACACTATCGCCGTCGCTATCGGTGCGGTATTGTTCGGTGAGGGCGTAGATTTCGTTCATGAGTTGGACGGCGCTCTCGGTATCCTCAAAGATGGGGAAGTAGAGGCGAATCACATGTTGAGGCATGTGAGGTGACTCGACGGGTGGTGGTGATGGAGCTTTGCTTGCCGGTACACTGGGGCGGGCGGTCGTTTTGATGACATCGTGACCACTCGCCGCTTTGCGGGGTTCTGCGGATGAATCAGGCATACGTGCTCCTAGGGTTTGGTGATGCGATTGGGCAGTTGGTGCTGGCGTGTGTACCGCCTGGGATGGGCGATCTGTTGTGGCAGTATGCAGTGTGGCTGATGATGCTACTGGAGCCGGGGTGTCGTGGGGGGTATCACTGACGACAATCTGCTCGACTTTATCGATCATGAGTTGCATACCATCGTTGCGGCGGTCGAGTTTACCGATGATACGGATGACAGCATCATCGTGGAGCGATGCCCGGAATTTGTCGTAGGCCTTGGGGAAGGCCACAAACTCGATGCTCGAGGTCAGGTCTTCGAAGTTGCCGACGAACATGGCGTCGCCCTTTTTGGTGGTGACGGTTTTGGTGCCACTAAGCATGCCTGCAAAGATTAACGATTGGCCGACCATTTCGTCGCTGATGCTATCAAGTGGTGTGACATCGCTGAGATCCACATCGCGGAGCGCTTGGATGACGGGGTGATCGGATACGTACATCCCGAGGAGTTCTTTCTCCCAGGTGAGCAATTCGCGTTGGTCTTCGCGGGTTTCGCGGATGATGGGGAACGGAATCGATGCCGTGCTGGTGCTCGTGCCTGCTGGCGCATGACTATCCATCAAATCAAAGAGGCTTGATTGGCCAGCAGCACGGGCCTTTTGGGCACTGCTCGCGGCATCGATGACCTGGTCGAGGACGGCGAGTTTTTGGCGGCGTGTGCCGGGGAGCGAGTCAAAAGTCCCTGCCTTGACGAGACTTTCGATGACGCGTTTGTTGATGAGTTTGAGGTCAACGCGATCGGCGAAGTCTTCGAGGCTTTTGAATGGGCCACTCGCCCGTGCGGCAATGATGGCTTCGACGGGGCCTTCGCCGACGTTTTTGATGGCGGCGAGACCAAAGCGCACGCCACGGTTGTAGCGGATGGCGCCACCAACGGCACTTTCGTCGAGGTGTTCGATGGTGAAGTCAGCCACGCTGGCGTTGATATCCGCACGGAGCACAGCGACGCCCAGTTTGGCACATTCGTTGACCGCCTTGGCGACGTCTTCGATTTGGCCGGCAGCCCCTTTGAGGACCGCAGCCATATATTCGGTCGAATAGTTGTTTTTGAGGTAGGCCGTCTGATATGAAAGCAAGCCGTACAAGGTGGCGTGGGGGCGGTTGAACGAGTAGCCGGCAAATGGCTGAATGAGATCCCACAGCGTATCGGCTTGATCTTTGGTCAGGCCATTTTTGAGACATCCTTCTTTGAAGCGGGGCTCTTCGGCGGCCATCATGTCTTTTTGCTTTTTCCCGATGGCCTTGAGGACGATATAGGCTTGCCCGAGGGTATAGCCGGCGATGACCTGGAGCAGTTGCATGATTTGCTCTTGGTAGACGATGACGCCGTAGGTATCCTCGAGGATGGGCTTGAGAATCGGATGCAGGTATTTGATACCCTTGGGATTGTTTTTGTTTTGGATGTAAACTGGGATTTGTTCGAGCGGGCCAGGGCGGTAGAGGGCGACCATGGCGTAGATGTCGTCAACGCGGGTCGGTTTGAGTTCCTTGAGGTAGCGCACCATGCCCGCAGATTCGAGCTGGAAGACGTTGACGGTGTTGCCCTGACTGAGCGACTCAAAGGTCTTTTTGTCGGTGAGTGGGATATCACCGAGTTGCATAGCTTTGCCAGTGGATTGTTCGATATATTTAAGGGTTTCGGCCACCACTGACAAGTTGGTGAGTCCGAGGATGTCCATCTTGAGCAGACCAATTTTGGCGAGAGTAGGGCCTTCGTAGGCCGCCATCAGCGAATTTTCGTCTTTGGTGGTGCGTTGCAGTGGCACCACATCGTCGAGTGGATTGCGGCTGACCACGACACCACAGGCGTGCGTGCCCACGTTGCGCATGCGCCCTTCGATGCGTTGGGCCCAGTCGATAATTTGTTGGATTTCGCCACTTGATTCGTAGAGTTGCTTGAACTCAGGTGCCTTTTCGAGGGCATCTTTGAGGGTAATATTGGCGTTGGTTGGGATGAGTTTGGCGATGCGGTCGACTTCCGACAGGGGGATATCGAGGGCACGCCCCACGTCACGAATGGCGGCTTTGGCGCCCAGTGTGCCGTAGGTGATGATTTGGGCGGTGTTTTCACGGCCGTATTTGCTGGCGATATAGTCGAGAATTTCGCCACGGCGACTATCGGCGAAGTCGACGTCGATGTCGGGCATTTCGAGGCGCTCGGGGCTAAGAAAGCGCTCAAAGAGCAGTTTGTTGGCCACAGGGTCGACGTCGGTGATGCCGAGGCAGTAGAGGACGAGTGAGGCGCCCGCCGAGCCACGTGGGAGACACGGGATGCCGTTGCGGCGCGCGTAGGAGACGTAGTCCCACACGATGAGCATGTAGTCGGGGAAGCCGGTTTTGTTGATGACGTCGAGTTCGTACGTCAAGCGTTCGGGGTAGCCGACAGGCGGGGTACCGTTGAAGCGCTGTTTGAGGCCTTCTTCGCAGACGTGGCGCAGATAGGTCGAGGCATCGAACCCGTCGGGAATGGCGAATGCGGGGAGCTGAATGCGCCCGAAGTCGAGCTTGAGGTTGACCATGTCGGCGATGCGGCGCGTGTTCTCGATGGGGGATGTCCCGTAGCGTTTGAAGCGCTTCCAGACATCATCGGCCGACATGATGTGATAGCTCTCGTCCATGTCGTATTTTTTGGCACAGAGCTCGTTGAGCGTCATATTAAAGCCCATGGCCATCACCATACGATGCGCGTCGAGGTCACTGGCATTGATGAAGTGACTGTCGCAGGTGGCGACGAGTGGGATGCCTAGTTCTTGGCTGATTTTGACGAGCTCGGCGTTGATTTCTTCGAGTTCGGGGGCGTTTTCGTGGAGTTGTAGCTCGAGAAAGTAGCGATCGGGACCCAGCAAATCGCGGAACCAGGCGGCAGTTTCACGGGCTTTGTCGGGTTGGCGGTTTTGGATGTGTTGGGCGACTTCGCCGGCCAGACACGCCGATGTGACGACGAGACCTTCGTGGTGTTGTTGCAACAACTCGCGGTCGATGCGGGGACGGGCAAAGACACCTTTGGATCCCATGCCTTCGAGGTGGGCTTTGGTGGTGAGTTTGACCAGATTGCGATAGCCGGTCAGGTCGGTGGCAAGTGTCAGCAGGTGGTGGTAGTTGCGTGCACCACGTTGCGTGGCGTCACCACGATGCCCGGGTGACATGTAGGCCTCGAGTCCGATGATGGGTTTGATGTTGGCTTTTTTGGCGGCATTATAAAAATCGATGGCGCCATACATGACCCCGTGGTCGGTGACAGCAATGCTGTCCATGCCCAGCTCGGCAGCGCGTTTGACGATGCCGTTGAGCGTGGCGTAGCCGTCGAGTAGGCTATACTCGGAATGCACGTGCAGGTGGACGAAGTCGTTCATGGTGGACCGTTTTCGTATATCAGGTGCGCGCTGCGCAGAGAGACAATGTGTGCTACATATTATAGCATGGAGACATTCACACTGTCAGCAGATTTTAATCTGAAATACATACACGAATGAAATTGAGGGGCATATGTGTGGTGCAGTACGTTTTGCCTGGCATGATGTGACAGATCCGTTATTGCCGGCTACCACAGCAAGCGCGGGTGTCTATGAAGCGCGGTATTGGCAGGGGGCACCAGTCTTGCCGGTGCAGGTGGCCGATGCACCGGTGCAGCTGATGCGCTGGGGGAATCGCAACGAAGTTGCCGACGTGCCGGCCACGGGCTGGGTCAAACACGAGAGCCTGATGGCGGGGAAGTGGCAACGCTATCAACCAGTGATGGTGACAATCCCAGTGCTGGCAGGCTACGAGCAGGGGGTGTGGTTCGGCATTGATCAGGGCATTCGTGGCGTCGTTGTGGGGGCGCGTGTCTTTATGCTGACGGAGGCGGCAGATGCGGCCTATTGGCAGATGACGCATCATGCGCGACAGCCGTGCCTGATTGCCCAGACGGTGCGGGTACCACTGGCTGGGAGCCAGCATCAGCAGCGCCTGTTTGAGTAGCGCTACGGGGCGATTTCGACGACGACCACACCACGATATTGATTCGATCCGTCATCATTTTGGCCGATGACCTCGGGGGGGCGCTTGTCGAATTTCAGTGGTGGTACGACATGCATGCGTGTGCCGTACGTGTCGCGGACATAGGTTTCAACGGCCGCTGTAAATGCCTCGTTGATGTCGGAATCGGTGGGCACAGTCACGGTGAGTGGGATGGTGATAGTTTTGGGACTCGGTGGCATGACCAGGTATTGCCCGGTCTGGAGGTACCACAGACTGCCAAGGGTAATGGCGATGAGGGTGACGACGATGAGCACCCAGCGCCAAATGCGTCGCGGGGGCTGTGGTAGCGGGGGGAGTGGTGTGATGTCGGGAAGTGGCACAGATGCTTGATCGATGACGGGGGCAGCGAAGTCGAGTTCCTTGGTGGGGACGAGGTGCTGGTTATCGTACGAAATTTCCAATGTGTCGATGCGGGGTGGCGGTAGATTGACCGTCGCGAGGTCAGGCTGGGTGATACGCATCGGGATAGGTGACGTGTCACGAATTGTGGGCAGGATGTTGGTTTCTTCGCTGCGGATGACCGAGCGAATCGCGTTGCGCATTTCCAGGGCAGATGGAAAGCGTTCGTCGGCATCGATATACAGCGCCCGTTGCACCACATCTGCGGTGAGTTGCGAGACATGTGGTGCGAGATCGCGCACAGGCAAGAAGGTAAATGGCTTTTGGCCACGTGGATCGCGCCCCGTCAGCAAATGGTGCATCGTGGCACCCAGTGCATAGATATCAGATGCGACGGAAACGTCGCCCCGGTATTGTTCGGGAGGGGCGTAGCCGGGAGTGCCCATAATATTGCCGCGTTGGCTGTTGGTAAAACGGGCAATCCCGAAGTCGATCATCGTGACGAATTCGTCATTATTCATCATGATATTCGATGGCTTGACATCGCGGAAGATGACGGGTGATGGCAGGGTGTGCAAATAGTGCAAAATATCGCAGGCTTGGTATGCCACGGATAGGACAGTATGTTCGCTGAGTTGTCCCTTTTGGCGCAAGAGGTCCTCGAGGTCGGTGCCACGGATGAGATCCATGACGATATAGACGCGCCCGTTGGCGATGATGCAGCTATAAAATTGCGGAATACCGGGGTGAGCGAGCGTGGCCAGCAGGCGCGCCTCGATGGCACAGCGCTGAAAGGCGTCGAGTGCGCGGTCGGGATCAAGTGGCAGGACGATTTCTTTGATGGCGTAGCTACGGTGACTGCTTTCATCAACGGCTTCGAAAATGACCGCTTGACCGCCCGTTTTGATGACACGCGTCAGGTAGTAGCAGTTGTTGCCATCGACAAATCCGAGGGTTGCGTTGCAGTAGCGACATACACTCGCACGACGGGCGTTGATATGTCTGCACCGTTGGCACAGAATGTCGGATCGTAGTGTCATGGCGTCACCTAACGTGTCGAGCGCCGCTCAAAAACAGCCAACGTTTCGAAGTGTGGCGTCTGTGGGAACATGTCATAGCCAGTCAACGATACCAGTTGATAGTCAGAAAGTAATTGTTGCGCGTCAGCGTGCTGCGACAACGGGTTGCAGGATACGTAGACGAGGCGTTTGGGCGCATGCCGCAGGATGTGTTGGCAGACCTCTGAACCCAATCCGACGCGTGGAGGATCTACCACCATTGTATCAAAGCTCGGTGTTTGTTGACGCAAAAACTCAGCGACATCGGCCACTTCGGTGGTGACATTGCGGTGGCTGGAGTGGTCGATATTGTGCTGGCACAGACTGACACTTTCGGCAAATGATTCCACACTATGGACGCGCCCAACATGGGGTGCGAGACTCAAGGCAATCGTCCCCACGCCACCGTACAAATCGGCGACAGCGTGCGCATTACCCACAGCAGATTTGATGGCACTCAAGAGGTGATCGAGGAGATAGACATTGTTCTGGAAAAACGTGTTGGGTCCGATGGAAAGCACATTGCCATCGACGTGCATGGGTAAATACGCCTCGCCCCAGTGTTTGTATGGTGTGCCAAACGATACATCGGCGTGGCTGTCGTTGCGCAACCAGTGCACGCCGACGACGGCCGGATTGGCCATCGTTTGTGCGGCAATTTGTGCCATGGCCGCTTCGTCGGCATCGT
This sequence comes from uncultured Klebsiella sp., assembly GCA_964539815.1. Taxonomy (GTDB): domain Bacteria; phylum Chloroflexota; class Chloroflexia; order Chloroflexales; family Roseiflexaceae; genus UBA965. The sequence continues at coordinate 20,510 of CAZIKU010000029.1, forward strand.
CGCGCGGTTGACTGGTAATTATGGCGATCAGGTACTGGTTGTCGGGGCTCCGCCGCACCACAATGTAACGCAAGAAGCCTTCGTGGCTCCGCAAGTTGTAGTCGGGTAATCCGAGGCTTTGGCTGTGTTGCCAGGCAGCGTGCGCAATGGCAAAGGCGGCGGGAGGAATCAGATGGCAGACAGAAAGATCGATGATGTAGTTGAATTTGCCACCACGGCGTAACCCAAAGCGTCCTTTGCTGGCGATGAAATCCATGCGGGTGCGATAGGTGAAATCGTTGGGTGAGGCCACAATCTGTGGGGGTGGCATGTCAGCAGGCAGGAGATCACGCCACAAGTCTGCCAAGGCAAGCTGTTTGGCGGCAATTTGGTCGGGATACGCAATATGCGCAAAGGTGCACCCGCCACACATGTCGTTGGGATGGGCGTGTGGGCAGATAGGGTCGATAGGGATGCGCGTGCGGGTATGTTCAATCACACTACGGCGAAACAGCTTGGGCGTGAGCATACCGCTCCTTTGTGTACAAACGACAATACCGCATATTGTCAATATTCCTTGTACATAGTGTACTACATGGAATGGTATGCGGTCGCTATCTTTCATCCAAATACAGAGGGAAAACTTACGCAATCTTTAGCTGATATTAACATTGACTGACTACAATCGATAATAGCAACACTCAAAGTGTTGCATTGTATGAAGTGTACGGTATTGCATACCGCGTGATATTCAAGGACACCCACGATGTCATTACCACCGGTTGTGATTTTGACCAGTGATGCGGGGAGTGGGCATCGGAGTGCAGCGAACGCCATTGCACAGCAGATTGGGGCGTTTGCGACTCCCATCATTGTCAATCCTGCACATCACCCACGTGCGTCGCAGACGTTAGCATTTGCCGAAAAATTTTATCTGGAAGTTGTGAATCATTCACCCGAACAGTATGCCTTTGCACATGAAATTACCGATGCCCCTGGACTCGATGTGGTCTTGGAGTATTCGTTGGCGACGACATTGCGGCGGTCGTTGGTCGATATTATGCAGGTACATCAGCCACGGGTGGTGGTGAGCGTCTATCCGCTCTTGACCCGGATTGTGGCCAATACATTACCCAAATGGAAGATGCCGCGGCTGATGACGGTAGTTACCGACTTGGGTAATGTGCATCGGGCATGGTTTAGTAGCCAAGACGATGTTGTGGCTGTACCGAGTTTGGTGGTGCGTGAAAAAGCAGTGAGATGTGGCATTGACATACGTAAAATCGTCCATACAGGGTTGCCAATCCAGACAACATATGCAGCACCGCGCCTGCCGATGCCGCAGTTGCGTCAATCGTTGGGGTGGGACCCATCGCTCCCGACGTTGTTGTTGCTGAGTGGTGGGGCAGGAATTGGCCCTGTGCAGGAAATGGCGTATGCACTCGATGCGGTACCGATGCCGTTGCAAATCGCGATTGTGGCAGGCCGCAACAGTGCATTGGCAGATGAATTACGCCAGTATCAGTGGCGGCAACGTGTGCACGTGTATGACTTCGTGCCGCTTGTCGACATGGTGCATGCATGTGATGTTGTGGCATCCAAAGCGGGTGGATTAACAGTCAGCGAGTGTATGGCGGCAGGCAAACCGATGATCTTTTATGGTGAAGCACCGGGCCAAGAAGCAGGGAATCGGACCTTTGTGATGCAGGCCGGGGCCGGATTGTATGCACACGATACAGGCCAATTCGTGGAGTACGCGGGCATGTTGCTGGCTGATGATGCCATACGTCAGAGCATGGCGATTGCGGCACAGCGTATTGGGATGCCCCATGCGGCGGTTGCAGTGTCCAGCGAAATCCAGCGCTTGCTGACAACGGAGCGAGCCAAACCACGACAACCGTTTGGTTATACGCTCTGGTCATAGTTGCGCTGGCGGTACAGTGGCCACACAGCAATGGCACACATTGCCGTCACACCGCTAATCCAGGCCATCCACAGTTGTACATACCACGGTGCAAGTGATGTCATCGTGGCATACCAACCCCACCAGTCGACGAGATGCCGATTGGTGGGGTCATAGTGCCATGCCCAACGGGCTTTGGCTTGACTGGGGATGGGGGCAATGGCGCCATTGAGGGCGGTGGTCGGTCGTGGTTTGCTGGTGATAGCGAGAATCGTGGGGCCGAGGTCGTCGTTGCGATCGCTGTATGCTAGGGCGACCGGGTTCCACGGTGTGCTCTGAAAGCGGATGTGCGTGAGCGCAGCGGTGGTGAGCAGGTGTACGGTGCGGATGTTGCCCATGGGAATGGGGAGCGGTTGCTGGGTATTGATTGTAATGGTGAAGTTGGACGAGGGGGCGTTGGATGGGCGCCGATCATCAATCCACAGGGTGAGGCGGGTCATGGGTTGGAGGCGGCAGGTGATGTCGGCTGCGGCACCGCTCCGCTGATAGAGGTAGCTGTCGGCGGCTTCGCTGGGATACCAGCCGTGTTGGAGGAGACAGTGCTGTGCGGGAATCAATGCGGCTGACCAGCGTTGCCAGGCGATGTGGGCGTGCGCCACGATGGGCGGCTGTCGTGGGATGGGCAGATTGCTGTCGATGTTGAAATTCACGGCACAGCCGAGGATGTTGATGACGATGCTGACCACGAGTAGGGGGCGGGTGATGGAGTTGGCCAGCGTCGGATGTGCGTACCAGAGCCCGCCACACAAGAGGAGGGCGTATGGCACGATGGGGACGAGGAAGCGTGGACCCCAGACGCCACCGCCATCCCAGGCAATCCAGCCCGCATAGAGCAAGACTTGACTCGCCACAAGTATGAGTGACAGCATGACGATATGGCGATGGTGTGGCCACAAAAACCAGGCACCAATAGGGGCAAAAATGCACATGGGAACAAACCAGAGCAACCCGGTAGCCGGATCGACGAGGAGTCCAGGGATACCGACGCTCAGTGGGGTGTTGAACGATGTCGATTCAGATAAATAGCCGGTTGAAAAAAAGGTCTGAAAGCGGATGTAGTTGTAGATGCCAAAAAGCGTAAGTCCTGGGATGCATCCAATGCCCCAATAGATGGCGGCGCGTAGGCGCTGATAGGGGAGACACAGGATGGCATAGAGCCCGAGGATGGGGATAACTACACTGGCAGCGATGCGGGTGGCAATGATGAAGCCGGCCATTGTGCCACTGATGAGGAGTGCGCGGGTGGCAGTCTGAGGGTGGTGATGGGCGGCGATGGCTGCATCGACACTCCACAACATGAGTAGCGTGGTCAGTGGTTCGGAGAAAAATGTGCGTGCATAGGGCCAGGTGAGTGCGCCAACGGCATAGGTGATGGTCAGGATGATGATACCCGAGCGCGGGATATTGATACGCCATAGGATGCGGTAAAAGATGGCGACACACCCCGCAGAAATGGGGGCATTGCACAGCGACACGAGGAGGTGGGTCATGTCCCACTGGGTAGTGGTGTTAGGTGATACGAGTAGCCCGATGAGGTAGAAGGGGATGGCGAGGAGCGAAGGCAGAATGCCATACGGCGCGACGGCACCGATGGGCGATGAACGCAATGACGCCATGGCTTCGGAACCGTCGGTGACGATGTTGACCTGACCGGTATGGATGATGGCGCGAGTGACCGCGTACATTGTTTCTTCGTCGGGGGAATATGTATGGCCACTTGCAGTGAAGACATACCATGCGCAACACAGCCAAAATACCATCCACACCAAACGATGAGGTATTGTGTGCATGGCATCAGTGTAGCATGCAAACAAAGACCCCGCCAACGCTCCAAGTGGAGCATTGGCGGGGTGCAGGGAAGGTGTGGATTAGAAGTCCATCCCGCCGCCACCAGGCATGGGGGCAGCTGGCTTGTCTTCGGGGAGGTCGGCAATCAAGGCGTCGGTGGTCAGAATCAACGCAGCGATCGAGATTGCGTTCTGGACGGCACTGCGTGTGACCTTGACCGGGTCAATGATGCCTTCGGCAACCAGGTTGACGAACTCACCGGTCATGACGTTGTAGCCAAAGCTGGTGTCGTTCTTTTCCTGCTGGATGCGGCGCACGGCATCGATGATGACGGAGCCTTCTTCGCCGGCGTTGCGGGCCAAGATGCGCATGGGCTCTTCGAGGGCGCGGCGCAGAATGCGGATACCGAAGACTTCGTCTTCGTGATTGACCTTGACGTCATCGAGGGCCGAGATAGCGTTGATGAGCGCCACACCACCACCGGGGACGATGCCTTCTTCGACGGCAGCGC
>CAZIKU010000030.1:0-24594 GCA_964539815.1 uncultured Klebsiella sp.
ACGAAGGGACTGGAAAAGCCATTGTTATGCTCGGTGATTTTGGCGTAGGTATTGTTCATACAAATACAAATGATAAATATTGCAATTTCCTAATAATTCTGATACCATCGACAATTATTAATGCAAACCCATAATTTTCTTTGAGGAGTGAAATGATGAATGTATACTCGAAGAACAAAGCCCGGTACCTTTTTGAAAAGTTAATCATTTTTGTTTTAATCACCATTGCATGGTATCAACTTGTTTTACCATATTTGTCATTTAATTCAGTGACAATAAGTGACAATAAGTGACAAAACGTACTATACGACTATGCCCTTTGGTGGCGAGTATGCACGGTCAATTGCACAATTCTTTGTGTGGGATCGCATGATGGAATGTGGGACATGTGCACTATGGGCACAGAACATGGGTGGATTCCCGGTATTTAATGATTATTTTAGCTCTTTCATGCATCCATTCTCGTTTATTTTTAGTGTGATATTTGGTGGATTTCGAGGTGCTACGTTCACTCTTGCCGCATCGTTTCTATTGATGGGACTAGCCACTTGGTGGTTGATGATCCTGATCGGGCAATCGCGTGTTGTTCAGATATGGGCACCAATTGTTGCAATGTATGGCGGTCAAATGACAGGTCGCCTAGAAACTGGATCAATTGGCTTGCCGTTGTCACTTGCTTCAGCGATGTTGGTTATTGCTGCAACAGTAGCATTTGTGCAGCACGTGAATATGCGTAATACTGTATTGCTTGGTATCAGTATGGCTTCTATGTTGTTAGCAGGTCAGTTATATATGCAACTAGGAACTCTGCTTTCACTGCCAGTGTTGTTGAGTTACATACAGCAAGAAGCAACATTCAAAGATTATCTCTTAAAGCAAAGGAATTACATTATTCTGGCAATACTTTTAACATTGTTGCTGATTGCCCCCATACTCCTCACGAATATTTTCGAATACGGCACAACATATAAAAAGAACACTGACCCGTTATTCAATGCATCACAACCACTTGGATTCCTTGTTCTTAATATGTTGATTGATGTGCCCGACTTTTTTCGTACTGACATGCTACGCAAATTGCCATTTCCATATGCTTATTCGATATTTGTGGGATATCCTGTGTTGATATTTGCACTTGTTGGATACATTGCGGAACAAGACATTGCTCGCCGTCGATATATGAATGCATTCTTTGTTGTCTGTGCAATGAACTTTATCCTCGCAGCTGCAGTTCCGCAAAAACTACTCATCGGAGTTTTACCACAACAATTGGTCGATATTCTTGCAAGTATGCGTTTTATTGTGCTACTCAATGGGTTAGCGGTGATTTTCCTCGTTATTGCATCGTCGTATGGCTTAGAAATTGTTGTGCAACGATCAAAAGAATTCCAGATACCTCAACGCATTTTTAATGCTGAAATTATACCAATCTTTGCTCGAATAATAGTGCTGATTGTGCTGGTTTGGCATGGTATGACGCTGCGGAATTTTGCGCTCAACTGGTTGCGTGTTGGTGATGTGCCACAGGATACGTACAAAACTGCCGCTGACTTACGAAAATCTCCAGCTGGGTATGTGCAGTTGTTTAGCGGTATATATGAATCACCACTACTGCAACAGAGTGCCAAAATCTATGATTTGAATCCAGGGTGGTTCTGGAGTGGGAAAGTTGTTATGCCACCTCCAGAATATTTCATTCTGAATAAATCAGAAGTGCGTGATCCCGATAATACGGAGTTAGTAAGTGAAATAAACGGATGGCGTTTGCTGCACTCAAAAAATCCGGACAATAATTACGCTTCAGTTATATATGAGGATGGCACGATTGTGCCATGTCAAGCCTCAACTCTTGGTGGTCAAATTTCTGTACAGTGCATCACCGACAAACCTGGTATATTGCGTGTCTATGAGTATAACCGTGGATATTGGCATGTGAGCGTCAACGATAATAAAAGTGAGATGCTCTCTGATAGCTGGGTAAAAGTGTCTGTGACAGCAGGATCAAATACGATCGTATTCCAATATTATCCTTGGTATGCGTCTGTGTACATTAGTATGCTGGTCTTAGGAATCATACTTAGCGTTGTATTATTAATATGGCCACGGCTTGCTGATGGCTATATACGAAACTCGTTATTTCGCGATAGCAACGAATCACCTCGCTCCAGCTCTTGAACTGTTCCTGGTCTGTATGACATTTCTGTAGAGTCAATCGCAAGTCGCAAATCTTTCGTCACCATCGTGGGTTTTTACGATGGTGACGACTTTGTTTTTATGGATACAGTGACTGTAGTAATGTTACCGTGATAACAGTTGTAATCGAATCGTCAGCGTATCCATTTCTTTCTACGTACCGGGTTAAAGGTCTGTGAACGGAGTAGTGGAGTTGTTGATGCCATGAAAAACTATTGCGAGCACTATTACCGGGTGGACAGTTAAACGCATGTAAGGTGCAATATTCAGTGTCAGTATCAGGAATCTCATGAGTGCACATCGGTCATTATTGTCGTTTCTGTGTGCAGCGAAATTGTGGTACTATAATCACGGATAACAGGTACATGAATATAGACGAATTTCGCATAACAGTACGTTGTATCATGATACCGATATTGACATTTTGTTACAAGTATGTGATAATGCTTGTCATGAATGTGCATCGTGTGTTCACGATATGCTTGTGTCGTTTTTTGCTTTATCTTGGTGTAAATACGCTGCGTGTACCATGTAGTGTATAGCTTCATCCTCAGGCGTCATTGTCGACAACCATGTGGGTTCGTGGATACTTTTGGCCTCAACACACATATAGTGGAGTCGTTCGGTAATCGTCATACTTAGGTTTCTAGTATTAGTATATGGAGTTGATGATGAATTTATTTACACACATGGCCGAATGGTTAAACCGTCGAAAAATATATGTATTTGAATTCCTCGTCATCTTCTTCGGCTGGTATTACTTTGTGGGATACTTCATGGCTTCAGATGCAATTCCGTGGGGTGTAGAGTATCCACGCAATATGCATTCGTTTTTTGTATGGGAGTCATTCGCACGTTGTGGCACCTGTATGTTGTGGTCCAACAACATGGGTGGATACCCCGCATTTGCAGATATCTACGGTGCGTTTATGCACCCAGTTGCGGTGATCATGTCGCTCTTGTTCGGTGCAATCCAGGGGAGCAAGCTCACCGTAATATTAGCGTTCTTGATGATTGCACTTGCCACTTGGTGGTTGAGTCTGATTCTCAGCATGCATCCAATTGCGCGTATCTGGGCTGCGATGGCATCAATGTTTGGTGGTCACATCGCTGCACGTCTCGAAGTTGGTAGTGTCGGGCTGCCGTTGTCAATTGCTGCAGGGTGGTTGGCGATTGTGAGTGTTTACTACTTCATCGAAAATCCGAGTCGTTTCCGCGCCATTCTGACGGGTATCATGCTAGGGATGTTCATTTTGGCGGGGCAAGGCTATTATCAACTTGGCTTTGTCTTGTCTGTTCCGTTGTTCCTTTTGTTGGCGTATCGCATGGATATGTTTGAGAAGCCCCGACAGGAGCTGACTCGCTACCTCACACAGATGACGGTAGTAGCAGTTGGAATTGCAGCACCATTGTTGTACACGTTTGTGGCTTACGGAAGTTACTTCGACAAAGATCGTGATGATACACTTTCGGCTTCGATGTCGATTTTCAAGTTAATGGAAAACTGGTTCAACACAAATACTGATATTGTCTACACCACAGATTTCAACGCGTTGCCATTCCCCTACCTTTACAGCACATATATCGGTTATGCTACGGTGATTTTGGCTGTCCTCGGTATTATTTACATCCGTGAAAAGCATCTCCGTCTGTTGTACGACTTCTTCTCCTTGTTTGCATTGGTTCAGTTCATGACCGCTAGTGGCGATTTCCTGAAGTGGATCATGTCGTTTGGTAATGACCAAGTCAACTCAGTTATCACGGCGCTGCGATATGTAGTGGTGTTGAATGGATTTGGCACGCTTGCTATCATCATCATGGCCATGCTCTGTCTGCATTCACTGTTGACTGCACGTGTCATGGTGCAATTCGGCTTTCAATACAAAAATCTCGAGAACTACATCCAGCTCAAAATTCGTTTGGCTGTGCGCCAGGAAAAGTGGTTGCGCTACGCAATCAACGGTGTAATCGCTGCGATTATGGTCTGGAATCTCAACTCCATGATTTTGATGAATTCGTTCTGGATTCGTGGTCAATCGCCATATGACGACAATGTACAGAAGTTCTTGGTGGCCTTTAATGAAGTCCCCAAAGATCACCTCATTGATGTTGGTGGTGATTGGATTGTTATGCAGCTGATGCATGCCGGCTACAAGATCATCAACCCACATTTGTCGTGGTGGTTTGGCTCGTCAGAAGGATTGAACTACAAGTACTCTCTCAGTGAGGGTGTCCCCGAGAACTTCGAAATCATGCAAACGTTCGATGATGTGTGGTTCTTGTCGGTCAACAATGATCCTAACGCCAACTATGCGGTACTTGAGAAGGATAATGGTGAACTGCAACAGTGTGCTTCACAGGCACATGGTGGTTCGGTGACGGTCGATTGTACGAGTGATCAACCCGGTAAGTTGCGCATTTTTGAGCGTGCCATTCCAGGTTGGTATGTGTGGTTAGATGGTACACGTGTCACTCAAGGCAATTCACAATGGATGACCGTATACATCCCTGCTGGGACACACCAGATTGTATATCGATACTTCCCGTGGTCAACAATTATCGGTATTATTCAGGCGCTAATCACCTGGTTGGTCGTACTGATTATCCTTTGGTTGGACACTCGACCACGCCGCGATCAACCTTTACCGTCGAATACTGTGCCTACCCCGGCCCAGCGCCTCTTCTAGTTTCCATTCGCTCATAGCGCTCATTTAACGACGCGAACACTAGCACGTGCTAGTGTTCGCGTCGAATTTCGATTCGTACATTTCCTTCACCTGACAAAAGGTTAAGCAGTAATGTCGTCAACGAAATCACAATGGCGCCGATGAACGCAGGCATGAATCCGATGATTTGAAATTGAATACCTAAGAGATTTGCAAAATTCGCAGTGACTTCCAAGAGTAGTGCATTGACGATGATGCTGAATAGTCCCAATGTCAGCACAATCAGTGGGCATGTGATGAAGGTTAAAATCGGTTTCAATAGCAAATTAATCACACTAAAAATAGCCGCTAATATTCCGATTTGCCATCCTGGACCCGTGAACTCGATGCCTGGAACAAGATACAGTGCCGCAAAAATTGCCAGCGAAGTAATCAGCCATTTGAGGGTGAGTTGGCGCAGATTGTCAAGTAGACTAGGTGTGTGCTTGGGTGTCATTGTGGGTATTCTCCTATTACCGTCGTTGTGCGAGCTCTTTGCCATACGCTTCAATGTCATTATAAAACCGTGATCGCTTCGCAGGTGCAGACGTTGCTTTGACGTTCTTTTTGCGTGCAGTGTTGCCACCACCGACACGTTCGCGACACCACGATAGATAGAGGCGTTCTGCAGCACGAGTGACTGCAACATAGCACAAGCGTCGCTCTTCCTCGATGCCCACATCGCTATCCATGCTGCGCTCGTGTGGCAAAACCCCTTCTTCGAGTCCCACAACAAAGACGAGCGGCCATTCCAAGCCTTTGGCAGCATGGATGGTCAGTAGTTGTACCTGGTTGCGATCATCGTCACCATCATCACTATTTGTCATAATGGCAATGTACTGCAAAAAATCCTCCGCACTGTCGTACTCATCAGCCACCTGCAACAATTCATTGATATGTTCTCGTGCATCATCAAGTTTTTCGGGATCTTTTTTGTGTTGCTGTTCGAGATGGGCCACATAATTGGTCTGATTGAGAATGTCTTCAATAAGTTCGCGTGGAGGAATGTTGTTTTTGATCCGTTGCCGCATGCGTGCGAGTAAATTGTGCAGTTGTCGTGCGCCATTGCGCGCGTTTTCATCAATTTGGGCGAGTACCATGATGTCGCCAAGTACGTCTGCAATCGCCAGATTGCGTCGCGCGGCTTCCACACTAAAGATTTTGAGTGGCTTGGCACTTAAGCCGCGTTTGGGGACATCGGCGATACGAGTCAGTGCCATGTTGTCACGTGGATTGACGGCCAGTCGCACAAAAGACAAAATGTCTCGTACTACCGCACGGTCGTAGAAGCCAAGTTGCCCTTTGAGTTTGTAGGGGATGCGTTTGAGGCGCAGTGCCTCTTCGAATTGGCGACTCATAAACTTGGAGCGATACAGGATGGCGATTTCTTTGGGTTGCCGTCCTTCACGGCGCACATCGGCGAAGGCACCAAGATTATCGCTGCTATTCACCATCAACGAAATCTCGTGCGCCACGGCAAGTGCTTCGTCTTTGCCTGACTGGTATTCCAGAAAGATAATCGATTTATCTGCAGGCCGTGATGTACTATGTGACACCAGTTGCATTGGTTTGACAGCTTGACTATGCCGAATCACCGCGTACGCTGCATCCAAAATCGCTTGCCGACTCCGGTAATTTGTTTTGAGTTCGATGATTTGTGATTGTGGAAACGTGTCCGCAAAGCGTGTAATAATCGTATGGTCCGCATTGCGGAATCCATAGATGGACTGCATCGCATCACCTACTGCAAACAACGATCGCGGTCGTGCACCTACTGGTTCACTCAACATGCGTACGAGACTGAATTGACTTGGGTCGGTGTCTTGATACTCATCGACAAGTACATGGCGCCATTGTTGCTGCACGGCATCGAGGACAGCTTCGTGTTCACTGAGCAAGCGATGGGTCAGCAAAATCAAGTCATCGAAGTCAACGGCATTGGCCTCGGCCAGCAACCCTTGATAGTGCCGGTAACGTAGTGCCATCCACTCGTCTTGTGGTGAGGCAGATTGCGCAAGGAGCATCTTGGGCGTCTGCAAACGACTCTTGGCCCGCGAAATACGTCGTAGTACATCCATTACATCGCACGCTTCGGGTGCCATTTCTGGGGCGGCATCGATACTCTGCTGCACGAGTTGTAGTTGTTCATCACCACTAAAAATACTGAAGTTGCGTGTGTAGTGCCCTAGATTGCCTTCGATGTGTTTACGCAAAATGCGCACACAGATGGCATGAAACGTCCCCGTTGTGAGGCGTTGTAATTGACCGCCAAGTATCGGTTTGAGGCGTTGGCGCATCTCTTTGGCTGCTTTATTGGTAAACGTCAACGCCAAGATTTGCCCTGGATCGACACGATGCTGATTGACGAGATGGGCGATGCGCAATGTGAGTACGCGCGTTTTGCCACTCCCTGCTCCTGCTTTGACCAAAACCGGACCGATTGGTGCCGTCACCGCGGCGTGTTGATCGTGATTCAAGTTGGCGAGGTAATCCACAGTTTCCCCTAAAATAGTGATGCTTGTTCTGGTATATCGAGTGTGTCCCACGGTAATGGCGGAAGTGAGATTTGTGTTTGTAGTTGGCGATAAAAAAGTCGCGCATTCATTGGTGATACGGTTTCGACAGGACAATGCATGAAAAAGTACACATCAATGCCGTCGCGGAGCCATGTTGCAATCGTCCGATGCCATTCATCCCAAAGTTCCTGATTCCGTGGCGTATCTGGGTGGCTAATATAGCGCACTAATGCCAAATTCCCTGTCACAAATGGACGCATTGGTACCTGTGGTTTGTGGTCGCGTGCCCGAGCGAGGTCTTCTTCGGCGCCAGGCAGGTCGCCGAGGTCGAGCGGTCGTACATCCATCAGGCAGTGTCCGGCATTGTGTGCATCGAGCAATTCGCGCAATGCGTGTTCGCCGGTTGCGTTATACCAATCTGGGTGACGTACTTCCACACTAATGCGGTATTCCGATGGCCATGCGGCCAACCATTTGTGCAACTGTGGGAGTTGTCTGAGGGTAAAATGTGGCGGTAATTGCAAGAAAAACGGTCCTAGACGCTCACCCAGTGGTGCCATGTGCTGCACAAACTCGTGCGTCAGTGTGATATTGTCTGTCAATGACCCTTGGTGACTGATATGCTGTGGGATTTTGAGGCAAAAGCGGAACGATTCCGGCGTGTCTGATTGCCATTTACGCACGATTTCGGCAGAAGGGGTGGCATAAAATGTCGTGTTGCCTTCAACATTTTGCATGCGTTGCGCATACAGTCGCAAAAAATCGCTCGTTTTGCTGCCGTGTGGAAAGAAATTCCCCACCCACTCCTTGTATGACCACACTGCACATCCCATTGAGAAACTCATGGTGCACCTACTGCATCCAGTACCGCCACAGTTGCGCCATCTTGGGCGGCGGAGATGCTCATTGCCGTCAGGACTTGGATTGCCGACAGTCCATCGAAGACGCTTGCACCTCGTTGCGGTGCTCCATTGATGGCGTCGACGAATCCTTCAATTTGTCGCTTGTAGGAGTGACCATCGGCACCAAGTGGACGATGATACTGCTGGTCGTGGTGCGTAAACACTTCCACGTCGCTACTTTTCAAATACCATGGTAAATATGTCTTGGCAATGATGCTCCCCTCATCTGCGTAGAGGTGGAATCCTTCATGGTGATCACCACGAATGGTCACCGTCAAATCGAGATGTCCTAATGCGCCATCTGCAAACGTCACCGCACTAAACCAACACCATGTATCTGCGCGGTACAGGAGGCGTGTTTGTACCGTGGTAATTGGCCCGCAGATGTAACGTGCGGTATCAACGAGATGACTACCATGGGTAAGGAGCAAATATTGGCGCCGATCAGATTTGGGATTGCCGGCAGGTCGTAATGCTTCTGAGTCTTGAATGATTGACGGCTGTACGTTGTCAGTGACGGTATAGCGGTAGAGGGAATCGCAGTACCAGCCACGATACGCAATATGGGTCCCGAGTTGCTGTGTGGCCATGTCGTGTGCAAAGGCGATACCCGGGTCGAATCGTTTGTTGTTGCCGACCTGCACGACCAATGAACTCCCTGCATGTGCCTCGTACAAGCGCATACAACTTGCCACATCTACGCCAAGTGGCTTCTCAACTAATACATGTTTGCCGGCACTAATTGCCTGGATGCTGAGTGGGATGTGAAATTGGTCAGCAACGGCGATAATGACTGCATCCACGTTGGGGTCTGCAAAGAGTGTGGTCGCATCATCGTAGACGACCACGGGTTCGTGTACGGCAGCAGCATAACTGCGCAATCGCTCAGAGCGGTCTGCAATCGCATAGAGTTGTGCGTTCTTTGCTTTGACAACTGCTGGGAGATGCCCGGCTTGGGCGATTGGCCCGCAGCCGACGACGCCGATGCGTATACGACGATTCATTGGTGTTGCACCAATTCGATGAGTGTACCCATGGTGGCTTTGGGATGGACAAAAGCAACCAAAGTGTTATGCAGGCCTGGTCGGGGTGTCTCATCGACTAGGCGCATGCCTTGGGCACGTAGTTGCGCGAGTGCTGCTTCAATGTCGCTGACTTGATAGGCGATATGGTGCATGCCCGGGCCTTTTTCGCGCAGATATTTGGCAAAAGCTGCGTCATCTGAAGTCGGCGCAATCAATTCGACCATGCTGGCACCGATATATGTCACTGCGACGCGCATATGCCGTTCGGGGAGTTCGATGATGTCCCAGTCGTGGATGCCGAACTGGGTCCGGTAGAGTGTAATTGCTTCTGCGATATCGTTGACGGCGAGCCCGATGTGATCAATTGTGGTAAACAATGCACAATCCTCCATACTAATTGCTGGTATTGTACCAAATCACTCATAACTGCTGAATGTTGTAGACCGTCATAATAATATTGCGCAGGCCGAAGATGAATCTGCGTGTGCATCACAGGATAAAGCATAGTGAGGCTGGTGTGCATCCAATCGTTTGTGTGCTTTGCTTGCATCGATTACACGATTATTGCAAGTATAGTTATCGATTTCGTGCAGCGATAACCCACAAAAACGTGACATCATCACCATCTTCGTCAACGGTTTCTTCTAATGCAGAGTGAATTGTTAGTCCAGCCTCACGGAGTAGTTGGCGATTGTATGTGCTGTCGAATCCGCTCCAGTACATCGGTACACCCAGCCAGTCATCGACATAATCATTCGGCATGTCTGTGGCGGTCAAGCACCCCACAAAAATGCCATTTGGTCGTAACCAACGAGTGATGCGTTGAAACAGGCCAGCGTGTTCGGTGCGTGGTACGTGGATGATGGAGTAGAAGGCACAAATTGCATCAAACGATTCTGGGGGGAAGTGCACGGTAGCGATATCGGCACAGATAAATTGTCCACGGGGTATATGTCGTGAGGCTTGGGCAATTTGTACCGGCGAACCATCGATACCAGTTACGCGATAGCGTGTGCTCAACAGCTTGGTTGTGGGTTGCCCGTTGCCACAGCCGAGATCGAGCAGGCGCATGCCGCGACTCGCATGATCAAGGAGGACCTGTGTATAGCGTTGGCGCGAGTCATCGCGATGCGTTTTGCCCCATTCACTATAGCGTTTGCCAATTTTGTCGTAGCCCTTGCGCACAATGTCATATGGGTTATCCGGGAAAGTCATTTAATTAATTCCTCGACAATTGCCTTCCAGCGTGGTCGCGTTTTGGTGGTCCGCACAAAGGGTGCACCTGCAGCTTGGAGGAGATCAACGAGCTGCGTGAAGCCATGTTCACTCGGAGCCAGCCATACTTGCCCGGTGCCATTGTACACATTGACCAAACCCTCTCCCGATGTCACAAGCCCGACCAAAGATTTGGTGGCCATCTCAACCCGTTGTTCGATGTTGCCACGACGAAAGACGACGATATCGCCATCGACACGCAGCTCTTCGTTGTTGAGTTCGACGCGCAAGATATCACTCGCAGCGACTGGGCTTTGCACCACA
This sequence comes from uncultured Klebsiella sp., assembly GCA_964539815.1. Classification (GTDB taxonomy): domain Bacteria; phylum Chloroflexota; class Chloroflexia; order Chloroflexales; family Roseiflexaceae; genus UBA965. Next base: position 10,881 of record CAZIKU010000030.1, read on the forward strand.
CACCAGCCACTCCCGCTAATGCGTGTGCGCACGACATCATCTTTACTAAAAAAAACGCTGGAAAGACTTTTTTTAATTGCCAAACTCGTATCGACACCATGCTCGCTTGCGACATAACGGCCATCATCAACTACTGCCTCTTCGCCAGGCTGAATACGGGTCAGCAGGTAGTGATCAAATGTTGGCTCTGTATAAATTTCTCCATCACCTTGGAAGGTGGTGCGAAAGACTGATTCGTTGTTGAGGCGCTGTTGCATCAGCCGTTTGAGCATGCCCCAGGCACCTCCGGCGCTCGTATTCGTAGTGATTGCACCTTTGCTGAATTGTAACATGCCAGGCTCAATGACGGCACCACCGCCCTGCAGCGTGATGCGGAGTTGGCGCAATCGAAGTCCCATTTGCTGAGCATAGAATGCAACAGCTGCGACATCCGGACGGCGTGAAATATTCAGCGTAGGGTATTCGATGACTTCGACACTACTTTGGATGCCATCCATCCGAGCGATGACAGTTCCGTTCATAGGTTCACCTCGTGTTTCGATGTGACCAACTAGTCACGTGTGGCACGAATAGGCATGAAAAATGCCACCATGACAGAGAGTGGTCCTAAGAATAACCCGATGAGGACACCGGTATACCAACGATAGTTTTTGCGGTAGATGACTGCTGCAGCAAGCGCACCGAGTGCGAACCAGATAAAGAGTGCGATGTTTGCTTGGAAAATCCCCTGTGACATGCTACGCCTCGCGTATGTTATTCCGAATAGAGTTGTAACCGTTGATTGATAACCGGGATGTCGGCCGCTGCAACTAACCCCAACAGTGGTTCATGTGTTTCGCCATTTTGCGTGACGAGTACGGCATCCAAGTATGAACCATGGTGGTTGTGCGTTGCAAAATAGGCCAGCACATCAATGAGTGGCGTATCTGCCGCAACAAAGACTGCCGTATCACGCTGTGCGGCGTGTTCAAGTACATCTGCCACTGAAATGGACGCAAGATCGATCTGTGTGTGTTGACGTGAACCAAGATAATACGTCACATTTCGTACACTGAGAATACCACGATATTGTTTGTTTTGGTAGACAGGTAATTGCGAAAAATGTTGTGTAGCCATGAGTTGCGTGGCATCTGCCAGGCTTGCGTGTGCATTGATGCTATAGACTTTTTTGGTGGTGAATCGACCAACAGTGGGCGGGCGTAGCAATAAATCACGGATTGTGATAATTCGTTTGACTGCCCATTGATTCGGCTCTGCCAACACTTGTCCACCACCACGTTCATGCACAATCACATTACGCAGTCGTGCAAATGCTTTGAGGTCCTCTGCGTATGCACGTACTGCGTGACTGCGCTGGCGAAGTGTATCGACTTGTTGCGAAAACGGTGCACCGCGTGGAAGTCCACTGATGTCCGCAAGGTGCTGTTCGATAGCAATAAATGCTTCAAGAAACTGTTGAGAACGTACATTCATGGTGTGTGCTCGATTAAAAATTGCACGAGCGTGCCGATCACGCGCAAATCAATAGTATGCCCAATCGCAAATTCGTGATAGCGGACGGCAAAGCCGTGACGTGTAAACATATCGCGCGTGTCGTGCCCATGCGCAACAGGAACAACCTCATCAAAAGAGCCATGTGCAATCAATAGTGAGGGATGTGATGCTGGTAATTCGCTGGAATCCCACAGACTAAACGGGTTGACGCCGCTCAAGATCGCCGCACCGCGGATATCCGCGCGTGAAAGTGCAACCAATCCTGCCATGGCGCCACCTTGACTGAATCCCATCACAAACGTGGCAGCAGGATTCGTGTGGTAAGTGTCTATGGCTGCATCAATACTCTCGTTGAGCACGCGGAGTGCGTCACGAGCCTGTGAGATGTCACCACGAATCTGCCCTGGTGCGACATCAATTTCGAACCAGGCATTGGCGCCAGGCATGAGCATAAAGGGCGCTCTAAACGACACAATTTGGAATTGGTCGGGGATATACGGCGCAAGCTGCAGGAGGTCTTCTTCGTTGGTGCCGTAGCCATGGAGCATTATCAAGAGTGGCGCATGTTGCGTTGCGATACGTGGTGCCAAAGCTTCGTGGCGCAGTGGTAATTCGGGAATGTCGCTCATGGTGTCTCTGCTAACAGCTGAACAATTGCATCTGCTTCGATTTCGACCAACATGCGCGGATCAATCATTTGTGCGCGTACCAGTGTATTGGCAGGACGGATATCACCAAATATCTCGCCGTGTGCACGAGCAACAGCTTCCCAATCGTCAATATTGGCCACGAAAATACGTGTACGAATCACATCGCTGAGTTGGGCACCTGACTCATTGAGTGCAGCCTCGATTTTGCGGATGATATACGTGGCTTGTGCACCGGCATCACCAGGATGTTGTACTTCGCCATTAGCGTTTGATGCAGTGGTGCCAGATACGGCCACATGCTGGCCGATGCGTACGGCGCGTGAATATCCTGCCATTGCTTCCCACGGTGTTCCGGTTGAGATATTTTTACGCATGTGTTCCTCTTTCTTGCTCCTGTGCGTCGTATCTTTCAGTATACCCGACGACAGATGTAAGTACGTGGTTGCGTCCATCTTTTGCCAGTGTAGTATGGTAATATACACACAGCATAACAGGAACAAAGTATGCATCGTGTTGCTGTCGTCATTGTAAATTATAATACCTGCGACCTGTTGCGTGCGTGTCTGCAGTCAATTCCTGCAGGATTCACCAGTGGAGTATGTGATGTATGGGTGGTCGACAATGGCTCACAGGATGACTCTGTGGTCATGCTCGCCCGTGAATTCCCCGAAGTACACACCATTGTCAGTCCACACAACGGCGGTTTTTCGTATGCCAACAACTTGGCATTGCGCCCCATCATTGCAGCGCCTGATGCCCCAGACTACATCATGATTCTCAATCCTGACACGGTGGTGACGCCGGGTGCATTTGATACATTGGTTCACTACCTTATCGCGCATTCCGATGTGGGTGCTGTTGGACCACGCCTGCTGTTGCCGGATGGGTCTCTTGATCTGGCCTGTCGGCGTTCGTTCCCGAGTCCCGAAGTCTCTTTTTGGCGGATGACGGGATTCTCACGCCTCTTTCCCAAAAATCCTCGTTTTGGCCGCTACAATATGACATATGTGGACGAACATCAGACTATCGATGTCGATGCGCTTGTGGGTGCATGCATGTTGATGCCAACTGCAGTGATCCGCGAAGTCGGCTTGTTGGATGAAACCTACTTCATGTATGGCGAAGACCTCGATTGGTGTTATCGTATCAAGATGTACGGCTGGCGAATAGTCTATGTGGCTGATGCAGTGATTCATCACGTCAAACGTGCCTCAAGTCGGCAACGACCGGTGCAGACGATTCATCATTTCTATGACGCGATGCGTATCTTTTTCCGGCGCTACTATCAAGCTACGACTCCCGTCATTGTCGCGTGGCTCATCGAAGTTGGAATTTCCGCAACCGAACTTGTTCAGTTGTGGCGAAATGCACTGCGCCCGCGCTCACAGTCCAAGCGAGGAGGATAGCAGATGCTATGGCGTATCTCGCGTAATCGTGTCATCGTCGTCATTGCTGCCATGCTTGCCGATGTGCTCGCGACCAATTTGGCGCTCTTCCCCACGTATTGGTGGGTGCGCCCGCTCAACATCGAAGTCCAAGCACAATTTGACAGTACCCCGTGGTCTGGGATCGCATTATTTGTCATCGTACTCAATATGGTTCTCTTTGGGACGTATATTGTGACTGGAATGTACTCGTTGCCACGGGGCGTATCGCGTATCGATGAGGGATTCAAAGTCATCGCCTCGGTTACCACGGGCATCGGTTTTGTCTATGTCATCAACCTGTTACTACCCCAATTTGGCTACGTTGATATTCCCTTACCGAGTGTCCTATTAATCGGCGGTTGGTTCATGATTTTGTCTGCCAACCTCTTGGCACGCTTCTTGTACCGTACCACCCTATCCGCACTGCGGCGGCGTCATATCGATGTACGCCGCGTCTTGATTATTGGGGCTCTCGAACCTGGTCAGCTCGTCTATCGTGCATTAGTGCGCGATCAAAGTCTCGGATATCGCGTCATCGGGTTTGCATCGGATGCCCGAAGCATCGGTGAAGCCGTTTACGATACGACAGTGCTTTGTTCGTTCGAACTCATCGGGGCCACCATTCGTACGCATGACATTGATTTGGTGATTGTGGCATTATCTGGGCGCGCATCGCATGAGTTGTTTGACATCATCATGCGCGCAGAAGATGCCCATGTGGAAGTCAAGTTGTATCCTGATGCATATACGCTGATTACAAATAATGTTGTGTCGGACAACGATGTGATTGGCTTGCCACTCCTCAACGTGCGCAATGGTGCATTGGCAAACCCGTTCAACCAGTTGCTCAAACGAGTCTTCGATTTTGTTTTTGCGTCGGCTGTATTGCTTGTTGCATCGCCAATTATGATTTTGATTGCATTGCTCATCAAGCTCGAATCACCTGGTCCAGCGTTTTTCGTACAACCGCGTGTCGGCACGGATGGCGAGCCATTTCCAACGATAAAGTTCCGTACGATGCGCGTTGATGCCGCACAATTGGCCAACTGGACGACAAAGGATGATCCGCGGCGCACACGAATTGGTACGTTCTTGCGCAAAACATCGCTCGATGAGTTGCCCAATTTCATCAACGTCATTCGTGGTGAGATGAGTGTAGTCGGTCCACGCCCCGAACAAGAAGTCTGGGTGGAGCGCTTCAAACAAGAGATACCATACTACATGCGTCGCCACCGCCAAAAGGTCGGCATCACGGGTTGGGCACAAGCAAATGGCTTGCGTGGTGATACAAGTATTGAAGACCGTACCCGATACGACTTATACTATGTAGAGAATTGGTCGTTACTCTTCGACATCAAAATCTGCATTCGCACGTTTGTCGATATTGTGACTGGCCGTAATAAAGGATATTGAACGGGACGCACATGAACCAACTACACAACCTCTCCATTGCCGACATGCGTGCTCGGCTCGATGCGGGCGATGTGACTGCACAACAGCTCACCGAAGCCGTGTTAACGCAAATCACCGCGCATGATGGGGTCATCGGTGCCTACTTGCATGTCGATACCGAAGGTGCCATGACGGCTGCCAAGGCCGCAGATGCGCGTATTCGTGCAGGTGAACGGGGTGAATTGCTCGGAATTCCGTTGGGTATCAAAGATGTGCTATCCACCCAAGGGTTACCGACCACCGCATCGTCCAAAGTCCTCCAAGGGTATCGTCCGCCGTACGATGCAACTGCAGTGGCTCGCCTCAAGCAGGCTGGGGCCGTATTGGTGGGCAAACTCAACTGCGACGAATTTGCCATGGGCTCATCGACCGAAAATAGCGCATACCAGCTGACGCGCAACCCGTGGGATACATCGACGGTGCCTGGTGGCTCAAGCGGCGGGTCAGCGGCCGCAGTGGCTGCTGGTTTTGCGGCGGGTACCCTGGGTACAGATACCGGCGGGAGTATTCGTCAACCTGCATCATTGTGTGGTATTACGGGGCTCAAGCCCACGTATGGCCGTGTTTCGCGCTATGGGTTAATTGCCTTTGCCTCATCGCTCGACCAAATCGGACCGATGGCGTGGACTGCCCGTGATTGTGCCATGATGATGAATGTAATCGCTGGGCAGGATGCACTTGATGCGACATCAGCACCGATTGCAGTCCCCGATCATGTCAAGGCCTTGGGGGGCTCACTCAAGGGATTACGTGTCGGTATTCCGCGTGAGTTCTTTGTTGATGGCATGCAAAAAGGCACTGACGCCGCCGTGCGCGAAGCCATTCGTGTGTTGCAGTCGTTGGGTGCCACCACCAAAGAAATCTCGATGCCCCATAGTCCATATGCCTTGCCCGTATACTATATCGTGGCCACCGCAGAAGCGTCGTCTAACCTTGCGCGATTCGACGGTGTGCGCTACGGTCAACGCAGTGATGGGGACAGCTACCGCGACGCGCTCGATCAGACACGTGGTGATTTGTTTGGTCCAGAAGTGCGCCGCCGCATCATGTTGGGTACCTACGTGCTCTCAGCTGGTTATTATGATGCCTACTACAAGCGTGCCCAGCAAGTACGTACGTTGATTCGCCAGGATTTTGCCAAGGCCTTCGCCGAAGTCGATATCATTGCGGCACCAACCTCGCCGAATGTCGCATTCAAGTTTGGTGAAAATAGTGCAGATCCCGTGGCCATGTACCTACAGGACGTGTGTACCTTGCCGGTAAGCTTGGCTGGAATGCCTGGTATCTCAGTGCCATGTGGTTTTGATGGTGGATTGCCGGTTGGCTTGCAGCTGATTGGTCCGGCCTTCGCCGATGCCGAAGTCTTGCGTATCGCCGATGCCTACCAGGGTGCGACTGATTGGCACACCCGCCGCCCCGCTTAATCATATACCTCCAACGCACCTCACGCCTCACGGCGTGGGGTGCGTTTTTGTGAAGTAGTCGATCGCGGTGCGTATGAATGGGTCATCCGTGCGTTCGTCTTGTTCCCACGCATCGGTGAGCACGATATCAGGAACAATGCCCACATCCTCTATGTAGGCACCATTTGGTTGCTTGTAGAGGAGTTCTGCAACCCACAACACTGAACCATCTTCGAGATCGTAGGGAAAGAGATTCTCACTATTCCCAGCAGTTGTTTCGCCGATGATGACTGCACCCCGTAAATGACGCATGCCCGCACTGAACATTTCTGCGGCACTTGCAGTGGCACTGCTCGTCAATATCACGATGGGGATTTCTTCATAGCCAGGCATTATCTTTCGCGTGGGGACATGAAGTTGATAAATGTTGTTGCGGTCGACTTGTGTCCCAATACTCCCCCCATCGTGGAAGAGTGCAATCACAGACAGCATATCCTCGATACTCCCACCGCCGTTTTCGCGTACATCGATAATCAAACCCGTGACTGGTTCACCTCCTGCAGCGCGCAAGAGGGTGTCCTGGACGAGTGTGGCCAAATGATCACGGTCGAATGAATCGATGGTCAGTACGATGAGCCCATGTGCATTTCGTGTGGCAACTGCTTCGGGGAATGCATCACTGCGGATGACATCGCGGATAACATCGATGGTTTGATTTGGTGTATCGCCACGGGTATATGTAATCGTCACGCGACTGCCGACCGGCCCACGTATCAATGATCCGTAATCTCCATCGCCGAGGAGGTATGTAGGGGTAATCGGTGTAGTATCAACCATGGTTATGATATCGTACGGGCGTAATCCGGCCTGTTCGGCTGGTCCTTCGTCAGCAATGCGCGTGATGAGGAGTCCTTGATTCAATTCGCGCACCATGATGCCTATGCCCGCATATTCTACTTGACCGTTGTAAATTGCATCACCCATTGCGGCTTGTTGTGGATCATCGTAGCGGGTATGTTCATCGTTGAGTAAATCGACCATCTGTTGCATGACGCGATAAAACGCTGCAGATGATGGTGCTTGTAGTGCTTTGGGCAAGTACTCGTCGTATGTTTTTTGCCAATCGATTCCGCGAAAATCACGGTAGACATAATGGTCAGAAATAGTCGTCCATACTGTTTCGAATATTCGGGCGCGCGTGTCCTTGTCCAACGGTGCGAGTGTGGGAGTCGCAGGTATCGCGGGTGTGGCAGTTGCGTGTGGTGTTGCAGTCAATTGCACCGTTGTGGCACGGAGCGTTGCCGTTGGACTGGCAGGCACGCGCACAGTGGCCGTTGGTGCTTGCGTGATGGGCATCGCACAGCTACACATCATCCATATGCACAATAGCGTTGCAATACATAGGGATGGTGATACGCGGATGCGTGGATGCATGACTATAATCTCTCTAGCGAGTTGTAGCGGATTGATACCGACCGAGACGTCGCGCCATGATGATCATCGCAATTCCCGCAATCACGGTGACAAATAATGCACTGTGTCGACTTGTCATGGTTGCCAAATTACCGATGAGTGGTGGACAAATAATGAATGAAAGGTAATTGATAGACATCAATGCCCCCGAGAGTGTACTGTTTTGTCCGGGCACATACTGTGCACCCGCAGTCAGTGCGGTAGGCACACCACCAGCGACGCCAAGCCCCAACAACGCAAATGCAATAATTGCCACCACTAAGCTATTGGTGAAGAAAATCAAGAGCCCGGCGATGGTAATTGCAACCGCAGAAATCAGAAATGACGGCACTACCCCAAAACGTACCACTACATTGTTGTTGGTCATACGTCCGATAAACATGACCGTGTTGAACAACGCAAACCCCGCCCCGCCAATGAATGCACTTGCACCGAGATCGCGCAGATGCAGTACGGACCATGTAATTGCGATACTTTCACCGAATGTGGCACAAAAACTCACGATGCCCAATGTCAGTACAATCCGGTTGTTGAGCAACAGCTTGATTGCAGCACTAGCCGATGCTGCATCTGCTTCGGCGACATGGCTAGGTGGATATGCAAGGATGCTATTGATCACGCCAATAGCAATTGCGAGCAGTGCCACTCCATGCAACACTTGAATGTAGGTGTAGTTGCTGGCCACAAGTTGGCCAACAGCGAGTCCTGCCACAATGGCACCAGCACAAAATGCCGCATGCACATAATTCATGACGCTCGTTTGCTGCATTCGTTCCCAGTCGAGAGTCACGCTATTGACGGCCAACTCAATGAGTCCATAGCCGAGCCCATAGAGGACGTTGATGCCAGCAAAATGCCAGGGTGTGTTGGCAATCGAAAGGACATAGGCAGCGATAGCGAGGATAAAGAGCCCCAGCGATATTACTGGGCGTTTCCCTATGCGTTCTACGGTCGGCGCGGCAAACAACAATATTACAATGGAGACACATGGTGAAATAAGTGACAACGTACCAAATGTGGCATCGTCGAGTTGGAGTACAGGCAAGATTTCTGGCCAAAGTACGCCCGTTGTACCAATACTGATGCCAAAGAAAATGAAAATTGCAAAAATCATTGCAATCAAGACTCGTGGACTCCAATGCGCTGGTGTTGCCACTGTTCCCCCCAAATGATGCGATTATGCGTATCTGTAGTATACCATCTGCCTTTGTATCACGTGCATGATTCCACGGTACAATAGAGACACAACAATCGAAACCCATGTATACATATGACGAGGTTACACATGCGCTTAGGAGTTATTGGTGGTGGTGGTATGGCTGGGTACCATGCCCTAAACATTACGCGGATTCCGCAGTGCACACTCGTTGCATTAGGGGCACCTGAATATGCATCTGCCACGCGAGAAGTTGCTGCGCAAGTGGGCGCACCGTGTGTAACCGATGCAGCAGCGGTGTATACCCGCAGTGATATTGATGCGGTCATCATCGCGACGCCCACTGATACGCATGCGGCAGTGGCTATCGCTGCAATGCAACACGGCAAGCATGTCTTTGTAGAAAAACCACTGGCACGCACGCTTGCGGATGCAAGTGCAATTATCGACGCATCCATTCGTTATCAACGACACCTCATGACTGGCCATGTGGTGCGCTATTTTGCCGACTATGCTCAAGCACACCGTTTGGTCACGTCAGGCGCAATTGGCCAGCCGGGTATTGCGCGAACCAATCGCTGTGGTGCATTCCCTGGGGGTGGTCGAGTCTGGTATGCCGATTTGCAGCGAAGTGGTGGAGTGCTGTTGGACCTCATCGTCCATGACTATGACTGGCTCCGCTGGACGTTTGGTGCCCCAGATCGCATCTATGCACGGGGTCTGCTTAATGCAGGATTTGACCGCAAAGATGCAGCCATGTCGATTGTACACTTTGCCAGTGGGGTAATCGCCTATGCCGAAGCGAGCTGGGCCTACCCCAACGGCTTCCGTACATCACTTGAAGTCTCAGGGAGTAATGGACTCATTCATCACGCCAACGACGAAGTTGCCGATATTTCTTTGCATGCATTCCCAGAAACATCTGCATCTTTGGCACCAGATATGCATGGTCACGAAGACCCGTATTTGGCTCAACTCCGCGATTTTGTGGCGTGGTGTGCGGGTGGTTCTGCACCGCGTAGCAACGCCGAAGATGGATATGAAGCGTTGCGCATGAGTCTGGCTGCACTCGAAAGCGTCCACACTGGCCGTGCTGTTTCATTGACATAAAGGAAATGACGATGACACCTGCTCCTCTTCGCATTGGAATTGCTGGCGTGGCCCATGTACACGCAGCTGGTTATATCCACGAATCACAACGTGCGGCCAATGCCACGCTGGTGGGATTGTGGGATGCCGATGCATCTCGGGCACACAGCGTTGCATCACAGCACGGGACAGATGCGTTTGCAAGTCTCGACGCGTTGTTGCGCAACTGTGATACGCTCATGATTGCTGGTGATAATGCCATGCACTATCCCGTGACCCTCGAAGCTGCCAAACGTGGGATTCCCACATTGTGTGAAAAGCCGTTAGCCACCAACGTGGCCGATGCCCGTGCCATGGTTGATGCCTTTGCACAGGCAAATGTACAGCTGGGTACCGCCTTCCCCGTGCGCTATAGCCCCGCAGTGCGCCGCCTGCGCGATACCATTCAATCTGGCAGTCTAGGCGACACGCTGATGATTCGCGCCACCAACCGTGGTACGTTTCCAGGGGGGTGGTTCGGTGATAAAACACTGGCTGGTGGTGGTGCCGTCATGGATCACACCGTGCATGTGGCCGACTTGTTGCGTTGGATTTGGCAACGTGAATGCGTCGAAGTGTACGCCGAAGCCGCCACGCGCCATTATGATATCCCCGTGGATGACTGTGGCATGCTCCTGATGACAATGCAGGGGGGTATGTTTGTTAGCCTTGATCCAAGTTGGTCACGTCCCAACAAGTCGTATCCCACCTGGGGTGATGTCACCATGGAAGTTACCGGGGTCAACGGTATCATCAACCTCGACGTCTTTGGTCAACATGTGACCCACTACGACAATAGTGCAGGACGTGGTCGTTGGGTCGGCTACGGCATCAACTTGGATGCGCTGATGATTGCGGATTGGCTCGATGCCGTGCGCCACGATAAACCCGCCCCAATCAGCGGGGTTGATGGCTTGCGCACTGTGCAAATTGTCGAGGCCGCCTACCGTTCCGCACAATCACATCAACCAGAACCGGTCGCGCATACCTGATGCATAACCTGAAGCATAGATTGGTATCGTTCAGATTGGTTGGGGCACAAAGTCGTATGCCCCAACCAATCCTGCGCGCAATTCTTGCGAGGGTATGCTGGCATGTGGTATGATAGGGGCGTTGCGTCGAGGAGTTTGATTCATGGTTGTGCATAGCGTAGCAATGATGATGCAGATGCCTTGTCCCGCGTGCGCCGTGTCCTAAGAGGCACTTGGTTGCACCGCGGGTACTTATGGTACCTGCGGTTTTTTATTTTTCATGCCATTTTTAAAGGAGTGAGTATGACGCATATTTTGGTTTCTGTGGCTTGGCCATACGCGAACGGTCCATTCCATGTCGGGCATATTGCTGGAGCATACTTGCCAGCAGACATCTATGCTCGCTACAATCGCCTGCGTCAACGTCCGGTGTTGATGGTTTCAGGGTCGGATTGTCACGGTACCCCGATTACGTTGGCTGCCGAAAAAGAAGGCGTCACGCCGCAGACAATCATCAATCGATACCATGCTAGCTTCATTGAATCGCTCCATGCATTGGGGATCAGCTTTGACCTGTTTACTCAGACGTACACCGACAACCACTATGCGGCTACGACTGATATTTTTGAAACGCTGCAACGCAATGGCTACATCTACCGCGAGGTTGTGGTTGGCTCGTATTCTGAATCGTTGGGGCGCTTTTTGCCAGACCGGTTTGTCACTGGCACCTGCCCCAACTGTAAATACGAAAAAGCCCGTGGTGACCAGTGCGATAAATGTGGTCAGCTGCGTGATCCCCAAGAGCTGGGTAATCCGCGATCGACGCTGGATGGCGCGCCAGTGACATTTCGCGACACGGAGCATTTTTTCATCGACCTCGCCAAAATCGAACCCGCCCTGCGCACCTGGCTCGATTCAACGGATCGTGGCTACTGGCGGACCAACACACTGATGTTCACACAAAACTGGCTCCGTGAAGGTCTGCGTGGCCGTGCCATCACCCGCGACCTCGAATGGGGTGTACCCGTGCCCGGCAACGATCCGGCATTCAAAGACAAACGCATTTATGTGTGGTTCGATGCGGTGATTGGCTACTACTCGGCTTCTTTGGAATGGGCCAAACGCACTGGTCAGCCCGATGCATGGCAGCAGTGGTGGAATCCGACTGCCGACCAAAAGAGCTACTACTTTATTGGTAAAGACAACATTCCCTTCCACACCATCATTTGGCCTGCCATGTTGCTCGGTTATGGCAATCGCGCTTTGCCGTATGATGTGCCTGCCAACGAGTTCCTCAATCTCGAAGGCGAAAAGATGAGCACCAGTCAAAACTGGGCGCTGTGGATTCCCGATTTGCTGTCACGTTACGAGCCCGATTTATTGCGCTACTACTTGACGGCTGCTGCCCCCGAAGGCAAAGACAGCAACTGGAGTTGGGCTGAGTTCGTGCAACGCATCAACAGTGAATTGGTGGCCACCTGGGGCAACTTGGTCAACCGCGTGCTGACGCTATCACAGAAGAACTTCGGGGGCGTGCCCACACCTGGCGCATACACCGACGCAGATACGGCGCTCCTCACCACCATTCACGATGGGTTTGTGCGCGTCGAAGCGCTCTACGAGGGTGTCAAACTCCGCAGCGCATTGCAAGAAATCATGCTGCTTGCGCAGACTGCCAACCAGTACCTCAGCGAACAAGAACCGTGGAAAGTGGTCAAAGTAGATGCCGCCCGCGCCGCTACCATCATGTATGTGGCCATACAAGCGGTCGATACGCTCAATCGCTTGCTAGCACCTATTTTGCCCCATGCCTGTCAACGCCTGCACCACATGCTGGGCTTCGACGACGTGATAGCTGCGCAACCGCACATCGAACACGAGCGTGATCCCGAGGGTAATCAACGCCCCGTCTTGACCGGCAATTATATGGCGGTTACTGGCTGGCAGGCCAGTACGATTCAACCAGGTACCGCCCTGCGCGACATTGGGCCGCTCTTCCGCAAACTGGACGACACGCTGGTCGCCGAAGAGTTGTCACGTCTTGGCAATAAGTAATTTTGGGTTGTCGGTAGCGCGTACACGTCGGTGTGCGCGCTGCTTTTTTATTGGTCATTGAAAGGATGCTTCCATGCGATTTGGGCATGTCAACATTGTGGCACGTGATTGGCGGGCGCTAGCGCAGTTCTATGCGCAGCTCTTTGGGTGTGATATCCTCGCTCCCGAGCGCGATTTATCCGGTCCGACCATGGAAGCCGGACTCGGGGTGGCTGGCGCCGCCCTCCAAGGGGTGCATCTGCGCCTGCCAGGGTATGGCGAGGGTGGGCCAACGCTCGAGATCTATGCATACCAGCCACTCATCGATGTGCCCGCCAATGTGCGCCGTAGTGGCTTCGGGCATATTGCCTTTCAGGTCGCCGATATCGCGGCCATCCGTCACGCGGTTATTGCAGCTGGTGGTCAGGCGGTCGGCGAAATCGTCACGACACAGGCCGGGGCACGGCGTGTGTCGTGGTGTTATGTGACCGATCCCGAAGGCAACGGTATCGAGTTGCAGACGTGG
>CAZIKU010000031.1:0-24575 GCA_964539815.1 uncultured Klebsiella sp.
CCTTGTTGAAGCGGTGGATTTCATCGATGAACAGGACCGTGCGTTGGCGATACATGCCTAGGCGGTCACGGGCTTCACTCACCACACGGCGCAAATCGGCCACCCCCGCCGTGACCGCCGACAAGGGCTCGAAGTAGGCCTTGGTGTGCTCGGCGATGATACGGGCAAGTGTAGTTTTGCCACATCCCGGTGGCCCCCACAAAATCATGGAAAAGAGCGTGTCACGTTCGATGGCGCGCTGCAAAATGCGCCCATCACCGATGATGGTCTGTTGCCCGACCATCTCGGCGAGTGTTTTGGGGCGCATGCGCGCCGCAAGCGGCGCTTGGCGCTGGAGCTCTTGGGCACTGCTATCAGCGAATAAATCGCGTTGTGGACTGGGCATGGCACACCCCACCTGTGGGAGAACACTATGCACATAGTAGCACAAATTTGCTATATGGCGTGCGCCATAGAGCAATTAAGAATTATGAATTATGAATTATGAATGAGGGCAATTCATAATATAATTTTTAATTTTTAATTCCCTGCACTACTTGTCGGAGGGTATCGGCGAGCTGCGTGCCACGGTCGGCGGGGACGAGGGGACCGCCAATCACCACAGACGCCGCACCGAGGCGGGCCGCGGTGATGGCATCGGCCACCGACAGACCACCGACGACCTGCACGGGGATTTTGACGGCCTTGAGCACATCGGCGAGTCCGTCAATGGCACGCAAGTGGCGCTGCTCGTTGCGGTGATCGAGCCCCAAGTGCCAGCCGATCATTTGCACCCCGAGTGACTCGGCACGCACAGCAGCCGCCACCGGGTCTGCACAAAACATGATATCGGCGATGGCCACGAGTCCAAATTCACGGGCCGCATCACCGGCAGCACGCACGGTGGCATCGTGGGAAGCGGCCATCACGTCGAAGTGGGTGGCGCCCGCCGCATGGGCAATTTTGGCGAAGTAGCGTGCCCCATCACACACCTTGAAGTCGCACACAATCGGGTGGGTAGGGAATCGTTGGCGCAGGGCGGTCACCACATGTAACCCTTGCTCGACCATCAGTCCCGTGCCAGCTTCGAGCCAATCGACACCGGCGGCGACTGCGATGTCGGCGACATGCAAGGCATCGGCGATTTCGTGCAAATCGAGCGAGATTTGGACGCTACACCCCATAATCACACCACCTTTCTGCAGTTGTTTGGTTGGATGGCGCCATTATAGCACTGCAGGTATCGCAGCCATACAGTCATATGGTATATTGGCATCACATTATTGCGACCCATCAACCATACGCAGTGCGCATCCATGGCTGCGTTTTATCTGAAAGTCGTACCCCATGAAACTGTTTGCCGATAACCATCACCTCGCCCATCAGCCGGTGCATGAATTCTACGATGGTGCACTCGTCCCACCCTTTGAATCCGCTGCCCGTGCTCAGAATATCGATGCCGCGCTCCAACGCGCCGGATACCGCACTGAGGCACCCACACAAACTATTCCCGATGCCCTGTTACATGCCATCCACGACGCCGACTATCTGCACTACCTGGCTACCATCTACCCACGGTGGTGCGCCGTCGGTGGTGATAGTCGCGCCGTATTACCCAGTACACTGGCCGTACGCTGGATGCGCCGCCCATCACCCTTCCCACTCGCCGAGGCTGGCTACTATGCGTTTGATTTGAGTGCACCGATTATCGCAACGACATGGGCAGCGAGTGTAGCCTCGGCGAGTTTGGCGTATGCGGCAGCGGATGCAATATACGCGGGCGAGCGCCGCACCTATGCACGGTGCCGCCCCCCAGGTCACCATGCCGGGCGTGACATGTGCGGCGGCTACTGCTACCTCAACAATGCGGCGCTAGCTGCACAGCACCTGACTGGGCGCGGGCGTGTTGCCATTCTGGATATCGACATTCATCACGGCAACGGCACACAGCAGATTTTTTATGAGCGTGATGATGTCTTTTTTGCGTCCATTCACGGGCACCCCGATGTCTGCTACCCCTACTACCTCGGCTTTGCAGACGAGACGGGGAGTGGTGCAGGGGCCGGCTACAACCTCAACATTCCGCTGCCGTTTGGCACCAACGACGACGAATACCTGGCAGCCGTTGATCATGCGCTCCAGCGCATTCGGGCGGCAGGATGCCAGACGCTTGTGGTATCGGCGGGATTCGACACGTACGACGGTGACCCGTTGGGGGGATTTGCGCTGACCCGTGCCTGCTATACGGCCATCGGCCAGCGCTGTGCCCAACTCGGTCTGCCCATCGTCGTCATCCAAGAAGGTGGCTATACGGTGGCTGCCCTAGGCGACAACGTGGTCGCATTCCTCGCTGGCATTGGCACGGTATAATACAGAGCATCGCGTTTACTTTATGAGAGTAGTGTTATGACACGTTTACCCAATGGTGGTCGTATTGAAGTCATTTGTGGCTGCATGTTCAGCGGCAAAACCGAGGAACTCATCCGCCGCTTGAATCATGTCCAACTCGCCCGCCAACAACTGGTTGCATTTACGCCGCGGCGGGATACACGCTATCGTACGGGGAGTTTGGCCAGTCACAATGGGCAGACCATCGAAGCAGTCACCATTGCCCACATCGACGACATCGTGGCCAACGTACCAAGCGGGACCCACGTGGTGGCCATCGACGAAGTGCAATTCATCGAAAGTAGCCCACAACAAATCGCTGCCGGGTGCCAAACGCTGGCTGATCGCGGAATTCGTGTGATTGTGGCCGGTCTCGACCAAGACTTCCGTGCCCAACCATTCGCCATCGTAGCCGAGCTGATGTCTGTCGCCGAACAGGTCGACAAACTCTATGCCATTTGTGTCAAATGCGGGTCGTATGCCACACGCTCGCAACGCCTGATCGATGGCAATGCGGCACCGCACAGTGCGCCAGTAATTGCCGTGGGTGGATTAGACATGTACGAGGCCCGCTGTCGCAACTGCTACGAAATCGGATAGTGTGGCGTGCCAACACGCGCCATTATTCTGTGCTATTATTTTGGTATGGTGTTATTCGAGCAGTCCCGAGGGAGGAATTTTTCATGCCATATATCATTACCGAAGCATGTATCGGCACCAAAGATGCTTCATGTGTCTCCGTTTGTCCAGTAGACTGCATTTACGAAGGTGAAGACCAGTTCTACATCAATCCCGATGAATGCATCGACTGCGGTGCCTGTGAGCCCGAATGTCCGGTAGAGGCCATCTACTCCGAAGACGCCGTACCGAGCAACATGCGCGCCTACATCGCCAAGAATCGCACCCACTTCGGTGGTTAATTTTCATCGCCTCCGTCGTATCTGCACAGCCGATGGCCGTACACGCTGTCGGCTGTGTGTGTTTCACAATTACGCGAATACTGCACGGTGAAACATATGCAAGAACTACCACCAACCAAACCCACAACCGCACCAACACGCCCCTCCGGTCTGCTCCGACCGACCAACCCCCTGCTTGCCTCGCCAGAGATTATTCCGACCACGCCAATCGGTCACGTATGGGCATTTCTGGGGGTAGCGATCGGCTTTTATATCGCCTACACCAGCTGGGTGGGGAGTGCACCGAGTGATGACTGGGCGCGGCGGTGGGTGTTGATTGCGATTCCCTGTACGACCACCGTCGGGTTGTTGATTGGATGGCGGTCGGCATGGCAAAGCATCACCATCTCAATGATGAGTATTTACTTGTTTGCACCGTTTGTGGCTGCGCGTGTGGAATCATGTCTGTTGCCGATCCCTGCGGCAGTGCCGTGTTTTGCTGACAACACCATCGTGCTCGACGTTGCAAGCCAACTTGCACATCCCATCTACTACCCAGTCCTCATCGGACTCCATCTTGCGGGCGCGTTTTTTGTATGGTCGTTTGTGGCATCAAATGGAGGGCACTATCATGACGCTACCCCATCTCCAAGTCCGACAACGGATTGAACAGAGCGAACATCAGACGCTCTCACCGTATGCGGCCAAAAGCGACAGCGCGGTGCGCGAACGTGCCGAGAGCGAATCTCCGGTACGCACGAGTTTCCAGCGCGACCGTGACCGCATTGTGCACTCCAAGCCATTCCGGCGCCTCAAGCACAAGACACAAGTCTTTATTGCGCCACAAGGTGATCACTACCGCACGCGTTTGACGCACACCCTCGAAGTCACGCAGATAGCGCGCACCGTGGCCCGGGCCCTGCGCCTCAACGAAGATTTGGTCGAAGCGATTGGACTAGGGCATGACATCGGACATGCACCCTTTGGGCATGCCGGTGAAACGGCTTTGGCGCACGCCCTCGGACATTCGTTCCGCCACAACGAACAGAGCCGCCGCATCGTCGAAGTCCTCGAAAAAAACGGCGCCGGCTTGAATCTGACATACGTGGTACGCGAAGGCATCTACATGCACTCCAAGGGTCGCCGTGATATCAGCGCCAAAGCCTGGGGCATGGCGAGCACCCTCGAAGGCCAAATCATTAAAGTCGCTGATTCAGTGGCCTACATCAATCACGACATCGACGATGCCATGCGCGCAGGTATCCTCACTACGGCCGATTTACCCCAAGACGCCATCGCCGTGTTGGGCGAAACACACGCCGACCGCATCAATACGATGGTCTGTGACCTCATCGACCAAAACTGGTGGGCGACTGGTGACGGTACACCACCTGACGTCGTCGAACTGCACATGAGTCCCACCGTGCTCAACGCGACCAACTCGCTGCGCGAATTCATGTACCAGCACGTCTACCTCGGATCAGTGGCCAAAACCGAAGATCCCAAGGTCGAACAACTGATTGACTTACTCTTCACACACTTTATGGCACATCCCGAAAAGATTCCCGCCGACATCATGGCAATCAATGCGGCGCGTGGCGAACCACTCAGCCAAGCAGTGGTTGACTACGTGGCCGGCATGACGGATCGCTTCGCATCGCAAGTCTTCCAAGATATCTACGTACCGCGTACATGGGGCGGCTAGCCAGCATGTGCTTGTTGACGCAGAAGATTGATTCATGACCAATAACCGTGTAATCGAACAAATCAAAGAACGCATTGATATCGTTGAGTTAATCAGCGAACGTGTGCAACTGCGCAAAACAGGACGTACATTTGTCGGGTTTTGTCCGTTTCACGCCAATACCAAGACGCCCGCATTTACCGTGTATCCCGATTCGCAGAGCTATCACTGCTTTGGATGCAAAGCCTCAGGTACGGTATTTGACTTCGTGATGCACAGTCAGAGCATCGAATTCCGTGAGGCGCTCGAACAACTCGCCCACCGCACCGGCATCGAACTCACCCCACGCACGCCCCAAGACGAAGTGCGCGACCATTTGCGTGAGCGCCTCATCGAAATAAACAATGCGGCAGCGCGTTTTTTTCATCATATGCTGATGAAGTCAGCCCTCGGTGCCCATGCACGCGAATATGTTGCCAAACGCCACATCAACGAGTGGGCCGTCGAATCATTCCAACTAGGGTATAGCCCCGATGAACGCACCAAACTCTTTGATTATTTGACGGTCAAACAGGGCTACACTGCCGAAGAAGTCGTCGCTGCCGGGTTGGCGATTGTGCGCGATGACGGCAGCCATTACGACCGCTTCCGTGGCCGCGTGATTTTCCCCATTCGCAATCCCAAAGGACACATTATTGCATTTGGTGGTCGCGCCCTCGGTGATGCCCAACCCAAATACTTGAATTCGCCGCAAACACTACTCTTCGACAAAAGTAGCGTACTGTATGGCATGGATCTGGCCCGTGAAGCCATTCGTCAGCTCGATGCGGTGGTCATCGTCGAAGGCTACGTGGATGTGATTGCACTGCACCAGCACGGCTTTCATAATGTGGTGGCCCCACTCGGGACAGCACTGACGGGTGAACATGTGCAGGCAGTAAAAAAACTGACCAAGCACATCTACTTGGCCCTCGACGCAGATAGCGCAGGCATCAAAGCCACACTCAAGGGATTGCAGACGCTCAGCGAACACATGGACACCCAGCTAGTGCCCACCCCTACCCCGCAGGGCATCTTGCAGTGGAGTAAATCCACGGCCGCCGAAGTGCATATCATTGAACTCCCCGAAGGCCAAGACCCCGACGAATTGTTGGCCGAGGATGCCACACGCTGGCCAGCACTTGTCGCCAATGCCATGCCCGCCATGGAGTTTTATATTCAGGTGCTGACGCGTGATCTCAACCTCGACGAGTATGCCGATAAACGGACTGCCTTTGAACGACTCGCACCGCTCGTCCTGCAGATTTCGAACCAGCTAGAACAAACACACTATATTCAGCGTCTAGTCAACGTACTGCACATCGACGAAACGTTGTTGCGCCGCGAGTTGCGCCGTATGTCCAGCACGGCAACGCGCCCTACGGTACGGGAGCGTAACGCCCCCGTGGCCGCAGAGCCGGCACCAGCACGCCCGGTGACGTTGGCGAGTAGCAACCGACAATCAGCGGAGTTTTTGTTGTTGGCACTCTTGCAACATGCCGAAATACGCCAGCAGGTCCACCAAAAACTCAGCGATGATATGCACGATTTCCCCGATGTCCAGGCATGTATTTCGGCGGACATTGATACGTTGTTTGGCGATGATACCGAACTCCGGGAAATCTGGCGCGCGCGTGAAGAATTCGGCCACGAAGGTGACCTGTTGGAGTGGATTGCCAGGCTGCCTGACCCGTTGCTGGATCGGGCACAATCACTGGGCAGTATGGAACACTTCCCAAAGGAATACCTGGTGACAAACGAAGCGCTGGAGTGTGCTACAATTTTACAAAGGGATGTGGCGAAACAGTGGAATAAGCGTCTCAGTGCACAACTCGGTGGTGATGATGACGAACAACTCATCACACGCATCACAGCAGTGCAACAGTACCTCGGTCGACTCATGATGCCGCGCCGAAGTTCGACGTACGACGACCTCCATGCCCGTCATATGCACTGAAGGGGATTGGTATGGACAGCAATCAAGCGCATACACCTACCGACACAGCATTCATTTCATCACAAGGTGCACCAATCCTCGAAGAAGAGGCAGTCTCGTTCACCGAACCGGGCGGCGATACACCTGCCGACAAGGCCGCACAACGCATGGTCGAAATCATGCGCTGGCTGTTGCCGGATACGGTGTTCTGTGCACTCCGCGAAACACCGATGATCACTGGGCCAGTGTTCGCGATGTTCCAAAATGCCGTTCAACAAATCACCAGCACACCGCAGCACATCCCCCCGCCCGAATACAGCGCTACCGCACCAGAACCAATCATCCCGCAACGCGACGAAGACATTGTCGATGATACGGCGTTGGAACTCAGTCACGACGATGACATGCAAGAGACAGCGAGCACCAGCACCGGCGAATTACAATCCGCTAGCTTCAACGATACCGTACGTCTCTATCTGCGTGAAATCGGCAATATCAAACTCATCACGTCTGAAGCCGAACAAACCTATGCCCGTGCCATCGAGGCCGGCAGTATGCTCGAACGTATCGCGGGCATGGTGCAAGTGGGCTGGTTCCATCGCGAACACGACATTGCCGTGGCACTGCGCGAGGCGCGCACCCACAATGATGGTGGTGATGTGATTCGCCAGATGATTGGCATCATGATCGACGAACTCAGCCGTACCCTCATCAAATTCAATGCTGACATGCCTCCACTCATCATTAGCGATGATATGCTGCGCATTGTGGTTGAAACACAGCAGGCGAGCATTTATACGAATTGGGCCACGATTGTATCCAACGGGCGCTTAGCGCGTGAATACTTGACTTCGGCCAATTTACGCCTGGTCGTTTCGGTAGCCAAAAAATACATCGGACGTGGGCTGCAACTCCTCGACCTCATCCAAGAAGGCAATGTGGGACTGATTCGCGCGGTCGAGAAGTTCGATCATCGCCGTGGCTTCAAGTTTTCTACGTATGCCACATGGTGGATTCGCCAGGCCATCACCCGCGCCATTGCCGACCAGGCCCGTACAATTCGCATCCCCGTACATATGGTCGAGACCATCAACAAACTGATGCGCGAAACACGTCGCCTCGTCCAAGAACTCGGCCGTGACCCCAACGACGAAGAATTAGCGACCGTGTTGGGGCTGACGGTGGATCGTATCCGTACCATCCGCAAAACGTCGCTCGAGCCGATTTCGCTCGAAACACCGGTCGGTGTCGAAGAAGATAGCCTGCTCGGTGACTTCATCGAAGATGTCAAGGCACAGGCGCCTGCAGATGTGGCCACCAATCACCTGCTCCGCGAGCAAATCCAAGAAGTCTTGGCACGCCTCAACGAACGCGAGCGCCGCGTGTTACAATTACGCTTTGGGTTGGAGGACGGGCACTGCTGGACGCTCGAAGAAGTCGGGCGCGAATTCAGCGTGACCCGTGAACGCATCCGTCAAATCGAAGTCAAGGCGCTGCGCAAACTGCGCAATCCGCGCAACCTTCGTTCGTTACTTGATTACATAGAGTAGGAATAGAACCCGTGGCACACGATTTTGAGCAACTCGACCACTATCAACTTCTCAACGTCGCACGTGGTGCATCGCTCAACGAGATCAAAAAGGCATTTCGCCGCGAAATCACTAGCTACCATCCAGACCGCTTTGTGCGTGCGAGTGACGAAGAAAAACAATACGCACGCATTCGCAGTCAGCGCATCAACGAAGCATTTCGCATTTTGCGCGATAAAAAACTGCGTGAACACTACAACCTGACCATTCCTGGCGGGAGTAATGCGCGCCCATCACAACCGGTCCCCACCGGGCCATTGGCCCCACGCGACCATCACGCCGAAATGTACGAAACGGCCAAAACACACATCGAAGCAGGTCGCCTCGTCCAAGCGGTGGCAGTGCTACGCCGTCTCCAGCAATCCAATCCGTTTTATCGCGATGTCAGCACACTGCTCGTCAATACAGAACAAGCAATCAATGCCCGACAATTGACCATGCCCTACGAGAGCGTGCGCCGCACCAGTTGGTTGACTGTCAGCATCGTAGCCATGGTGATTGTGGTCGTGGCCGTGATGTGGTTGCTCAGCGATCAATCAGATATCAGTGGGGCACGCATCGATGCCACCCAAACAGCCCTAGCACAGATTCCTCCCGCTACGGCCACCCGTGTCAATACGCGTACACCACGCAGTACGCCGACACGCCAGATTACGGTGACACCCACAATCGCTGATGAAAATGTCATCCTTGATGACACATTTGTGACCAATGACTGGGCATCGGCTACCGGTGATACGTGGAGTACGCGCTACGAAGGCAAGCAATACCACATTACTGCACAAGCCAATGGCGATTCCGCATGGACGTATCGTCCCTTTGCCCAGGCCGATGTAGTCATCAGTACGGCCATGCAAATCAAAAGTGGGCAGGCAGGCATTCTGGTGCGCTATCGGGCAGAAACCGATTTTGTGGCGGTTGTCCTCGTGCCCGCAAGTCAAGAGTACCGCATCTATCAACGTCAGGGAGATGTCTTTGTCGAGATTGCTCGTGGGCAAAACCCCGCCATCGCCCAAGACAACTTGCTCGAGGTGCGTGTAATTGGCAAACAAATCGACATCACCATCAACGGGAGCGTTGCCACCAGTGTTGCCGTCGAATCAATGGCCGACAGTGCACGCTTTGGCATGATTGGTATCCCCGACAACACGGATGCCGATGTCTTTTATAGCCGCATCACTGTACGCAAACCATAATTACGGCTGAATGTCCATCCCCAACACGATCACGATATCTGCGCTACTCTGGAGTGGCGCAGGGAGCGGGTCAGTGACGATACGCCCGGGGATGAGTTTGGCGATACTAGCGGCTTGCTTGGGGTGATTGGTGAGGTCGTAGATGACCGTCTCGGGATACATATTCCCCGGTGCATCACCCGGAGTGTCCGTGGCCAGTCCGAGGGCGTTGATTTGTTCGCTGATGCGCCGCGCTAGTCCGGGAATCTGTGACGCGTTAAACACCTGAATGCGTGCGACACCTTCATCGACTTCCCACCCCAACTGCGTGCGTATCGTATTCAGAATCGTGCGTTGCGTCTCGCCAAAGGCTTGGCGCATCTGTGCGAGCACATCATCCTGCACCGAGAATTGTATGGCATCACTCGGCACTCCTGCTTGGAGTAGCCACGTATCAACCACACTGTTTAATCCGTTCCTATCCCACAACAAATCTGTCCCATCCGCGGTATAGCGCGGGATGGTCGTGGGAGAAATTTGGTTGGTCGAAATCTGCGCCACATCCATTCGCATCATCGTGCCAATCAACGCCGGCGCCATCACCGGGCTCAGCAACGGCATCGTGGTACGCACCGATCCTCCAAACAACTGTGGGGCATTGGTGAGGACATTCCACCACTGCGCCGGCGTTGCCTGGCGAATCGCATGTACGAGTGCTTGAGCCACCTGTTGCTGGCGCCCAATACGGCCAAAGTCGTTGTCGGCGTGCCGGGTACGGGCGTAGATGAGTGCTTGCTCACCCGACATCCGTTGCATGCCTGGCTGAAATTCGACCCGCATCACACCGTAGTCTGCCGTTGGATATGCCGCATCAACGAGGTACGCAGGCACGTCAACCTCCACACCGCCGAAGGCATCAACAAGTTTGGCAAAGCCACTAAAATTGATCTCAAGCATATAGTCGACGCGGTAGCCGCGACTACGCAACATCAAAAAATCCTCGACAGTCTCTGCAACAAGTGCCATGCCTGCTTCTTGCTGGCTGGCGTCATTGGTGTAGAGTTCTTGGGGATTCATGTAGCCATACGCATAGGCTGCGTTGATTTTGCTGTCGCCACGACCACGAATACTCACCCGTGAATCACGTGGAATCGACAACAGGCTGAGTTTGCCGGTTTGTGGTTGGACACGTACAAGCATAATTGAATCGCTGCGAATGCTGGTATTGATGCCATCTTGGCGATCATCGACCCCGACCACGAGGAGCGTAAATCCTTGCGTAATTGCGGTATCAGGGCGATCTGCACGAAAATCAGTGGCACCGACTGCTTGTGCGATCTGACGAATCTGATACGTCGCCACCAACAACAAGATGACCAGCACCACAACAACCCACAACCAGCGCCAGCGATAAATGGGGCGTGGTGACGGTAATAGGGGATTGCCGCGCTGAAACGGCAAGATGATGGTAGATCCTGGCGTTGCCCCGTCCCGCAAACGACGATCACGCGGGGAACGTGGCGTTGCCATAGATATGCACTACTCCGTACATGCTGACTCCTTGCGCGTATCATAGCATACCCATTTATGCATAGACGGGAGAACTCTTGGGCTATACTAGATGAGGAGAATGTTCACAGGTAAGCGCATCCATGCCTCGTCACCGATCACCATCACTACATACTCCTGCGTCACCACCACCACATCAGTACGTGGCATTCCCTGCTGATGTGTACTACAGTCAGCGCTGGGGGTGGGCGCTGGCATTATTGGGACTCCTCGGATTGCGCCTCGTACAGCAACGACGCTGGGGTGTGATGGCCATACTCGGAATCCTCATTCATCGACTCTGGCGCTATGCGCGCTACGAAGAACCAGCGACTCCGGTACTTACCCATGTGCACATCTACGATGCCCGTATTCCTCATGGATTTGATGGCTTCACGATTGGGCAAATCAGCGATATCCACCTCGGCCAGCCCTTTTCTGATGCGAATCTACGCTGGGCGATTACCACACTCAACGCTCATGCCCCCGATTTAATTGCGGTGACGGGTGATTTGGTCAATGATCGCCCGGCACTCACACGCCTGCCACACTACTTGCGCATGCTGCGTGCCCCCTACGGGACCTATGCCATTACCGGCAATCATGATTATGTCGAAGGCATCGATGATCTAGTACGGGCTCTGCAGCTCGCCGGAGTGCCCCTCTTGCGCAACCAAGGGTTCATGCTCAATCGCCACGGCGATAATCTGTGGATTGCCGGCAGCGACGACTGGTGGCACGGGCAAATGCGCATCGATCACGCCATTGCAGATGCACCGCCACACACACCAATTGTATTGCTCGCTCATACACCAGATGCGGCCTATGAGGCGAGCACGCACCCCAACGTCGTCCTACAGCTCGCAGGACATGTCCATGGCGGGCATATCAACGTACCATTCCTCGGACCATTGGCGCGTCCACGCTTTGGACGGTGGTTGACGCGTGGCACGCAGCGCATCAACGGCATGTGGCTACATATTTCACTCGGGTTGAGTGGCAGACAGTTGCGTATCGGCAGTCAACCCGAGGTGAGCATCATTCACTTCCATGCACAGGAGTCAGCAGATGCAGAAATCCATTAGCGTGTGGGTATGGCTCGGCGATATGCTCGTACTCGTCATCTTTGCAGCCATTGGGCGCCAAAGCCATAACGAGAGCAATCCACTCGGTGCCATTCTTGCGACCGCCGCCCCCTTTGCTTTGACCTGGTCGGTTGTCGCCTATGTGGCCGGCGTACTCGTACCGCAGCCACGATGGGTGTGGATACAGCGCACTCTTGTGGCCAACGTCGTGGCATGTGCTATTGCCCTCGTCGTGCGGGCGCTTTGGTTGCAGCGACCAGATATTCCATGGACATTTGCGTTGATTTCGTTCGTGGTCACGACACTCTTTTTGTTGGCGACCCGCCTATTGCATCGTTTCAAGGAGGAGACGACATGAGTTCGACGACGCTGACCCTCATTCGCCATGGCGAGGCATTCTCCAACGTGGATCCGTTTTTCGTGGAGTCGTATACGTGCCGTGGCTTGACCGACACCGGAATTAGTCAGGCGCACAAACTGGCTGCGCGCATTCGTGCCGAACAGTGGCAATACGATGTCTGCTATGCGAGCACCCTCAAACGGGCGCGTATGACCGCCGAAATCGTTGCCCCAGCCCTCAATCTGCCCATCACGTGGGAAGATGATCTGCACGAATTGCGGGTCGGTGATGCAGATGGGTTGGCAATCACCGAAGTGACGACGCGCTATCCAGACTTTTTGCATGCCATCAAACAGCCCTACACCAAAGTCGCAGCCAATGGCGAAAGTTGGAACGAATTCGCAATGCGTTG
Organism: uncultured Klebsiella sp.; assembly: GCA_964539815.1. Lineage (GTDB taxonomy): Bacteria > Chloroflexota > Chloroflexia > Chloroflexales > Roseiflexaceae > UBA965. Next base: position 13,075 of record CAZIKU010000031.1, read on the forward strand.
TGCCCACGTCCTGCACACGATTACGACACGCCACACCGGGCAACGCATCGCTGTCATCTGCCATGGTGGAGTCATCGAATGTGCGTTTTTGTGGATGTGTGAGCTCAATGCAGGTATTCGTCGCCGCGTCGCATTCCCAGCCCGCAATACGGCAGTCACCACCTGGATGCACGTTGCCAATCCCTATGACAACCGTAGCGAGTGGCAACTTCGCGTCCACAACGATTGTGCACATCTCGCTACCTGATGCATATACACTGATGGACGGCTGGCATTTCTCACCGTATCCGGTGAGAAATTGACATTACTTATTATTACAGTTTGTTTTCACAAAATACCGCTCCATCTGTTGATAATGGCAGAGAAGAAACGGGGTACAGAGACAGATTCGTCTGGTGTCATTTGTATGATTATTGTACGCCTGAACGGGATTTTGCCCTCATCAGTCTGTTATTTTATTCCGGAAAATATGCAGATGTTTGGCTTTACGATACTATATCGTTTTTCATTTTCGTCCAATCTTTTCATGGTATAATTTGTCACGGATTAATATTTTGATGAAACAAGGCTATGACATCAAAAACAACCACTATGCCTGACACCAAACGGTCGCTAATGCTGAGTTGGGATCATGGAGTATTTCTCCTCATCCTTTTGCTCAGTGTTATCACCCGTTTATGGGGACTCGGTGATCGCGCATTGCATCACGACGAGACCCTGCATGCCGAATACTCCTACTCGCTCTTTGCGGGATTAGGGTTCGTGCATGACCCATTGTTGCACGGCCCATTTTTGTACATCATGGGGGCGTTGACGTACTTCTTTTTTGGCGATAACGATGCAACTGCACGCTTGTCGCCAGCATTGTTTAGTATTGCACTGGGCTTGACCCCATACCTCCTGCGCCGCGAGATTGGGCGCACAGGGGCCATTATTGCGAGTGCGGTGATGGTGTTTTCGCCGGTGTTCCTCTACATCGGGCGATTTTTCCGTCACGACATCTACGCAGTGCTGTTTGAGGTTTTGGTACTGACCGCCATGTTGCGCTATGGGCGCACGCGTCAGCCAATGTGGTTGGTTGTGGGGCTGGTGGCGCTAAGTACCATGCTGACCAACCTTGAAACCACCTACTTGTACATTGCCATTTTCTTGCCGGTGCTGGTTGCCGTCTTTTTCTGGCAGGTGTGGCGCCCCGGGTTGTTGATTGTGGGTGCCGTTGGGGCCATGATTGTGGCGAGTGTCTTTATTTTGCCTGGCAAGCCACAACCAGCAGTCAATCCTACTGAAGACATCCGTGTCACTCGTGAGAACGGCACCTACGTCTGCCCCGATTACGACTTTGCCAATTACGTCTACAATCCGATTTTGGCACAAAAGCCTGGGCCAATATTTGGATTTGGGCCATTGGAAACAGACGACAACATGTATGCACTGTGTGTGCGCAATCAGTCTGACAACAATGTGCCAGCGTACTTCTTCAAGTTGTGGCAGTTTTTCAGTCATCCTGCCATTGTACTGGGCTTCTTTAGTGCAGTATTTGGCGTGTTGTTGTTGTGGTGGCTAGTCTGGAAGCGCACGCTTGCCAACGGGATGACGCTTTGGCAGCAGGCCAAAGCCTCGCCGACACCACTGATTACCACCTATGCCAGTTTGGCGGCCGATAACCGCGTACTCAAGGCATTGGGGTTGGCGGCTGTACCGTATATACTCTTTTTCAGCTCGTTTTTCTATAATCCGATCGGCATTGTCAGCGGTACCACAGGGTCGTTGCTCTATTGGCTGGCACAACACGACGTCAAGCGTGGTGGTCAACCCGGTCACTACTATGGCGTGATGCTGGCCGTTTACGAGCCGTTGGTCGTGATTGCCGCAATTGCCAGTGCGATTGTGATGATTGTCCAGCTCATACCCGTCATCAAAGCCAAGGCCAACCCGAGCGCATTTCTCGCCACGGGGATGATTCTGACATACTGGTCAATCGGCGCATTTGCCATCTTTTCATGGGCCGGCGAAAAAATGCCCTGGTTGACCATCCATCCACTGATTCCGTTGACGCTGTTGGGGTCGTGGGGTATGGGGCAACTCGTCGATAAGTGGTGGGCCAATCACCGCACGCAATCACAGGGGCGGGCTGGTGTCGTGACGATAGTCGCCATCACGAGCATCTTGTTTTTTGCGGCGACCGCACTCATGATGCTCGCGATTCATCCCAACAGCCAATTTACAGATTTGACACCCTGGATTCCCGCAGGATTCATTGTGCTGGTGGCATTGATTGCCCTCGGTCACATCCCGAGTCACGGGACGCTGTGGAGTGCCGGGATGCTCGTCTTTGCGTTGACGGGAGCCTTGGTGCTCTACGAAGTACGCAGTTCGTGGCGACTCAGCTACGTGAGTGGCGACACCCCCAAAGAAATGATGATTTACACGCAGACCACGCCAGATGCCTTGCGAGTGGTACGTGATCTGACGCGGGCGTCGATGAGCCGTTACGGCGACATGAGCATGCCCATCTGGCACGACAACGAAACGATCTGGGATTGGTACATGCGCCGCTTTACCAGCAAAACCGAGCAGCCAGCAGGTGCACCTGCCATGCCTGGCGAGGATGTGATGGCGGTGGTCGTCCTCGACGAAAACCTCAAATCGGTCGATGACAGTACCTTCCCTGGATTTTTGATTCAGAAGTACCCGCTACGGTGGTGGTTCCCCGAGGATCAGATGTATCGCCTCGAAGATGGTTGGTACAAAACCGACGTCAATGATGGGTCTTCGCTGTTGCGCAAAGTATTGCATAATCCGTTCGACACACAGACAGCAGTTGCCGCATGGCGCTATTATCTGTTCCGCGATCCCGGGTTCCCACTTGGGTCATCCAACTTTTATGTGGCTATTCGTCCGGAAATCGCACCGTTTATGAGCCTTGGCCTTGGTGCACGCTAGCGATAACTATGGGAGTAATCATGTCTGAACAGTCAAGAACGCACGATCAACCATTATTGATTGATCAACCACGTATCTCGCTTGACGTGGTGGCCTTGGTCCTCATTTTTGTGGCAAGTGTGCTCGTCCACCTGACTCGCCTCGGCGACATGGCGATGCACCACGATGAGTCGATTCATGCGTGGGTCAGCTGGCGCTTTTTCACTGGCACGGGTGACTTCACCTGTGCCAACGGGCGTGTGGCGTCGACATACTGTTATGACCCAGTCTATCACGGTCCATCGTTGTACATCTTTACCGTGATTTCGTTCTTTTTGTTTGGTGATGGGGATTGGCAAGCGCGCCTGCCACAAGCCTTGGCTGGCATCGGGCTGACGCTATCGATGCTGTGGTTGCGCCCGTTCCTCGGTCGCAATGGCTCATTGATTGCCGCCGCTGCCGTCACGTTGTCACCGGTAGTGCTCTACTTCACCCGCTTCGCCCGCCACGACGGCTTGATGATTCTATGGGAAGCCTTGATTGTCATCGGCTTCTTCCGCTACCTAGAAAGTCGCGAGCGGCGCTGGTTGTGGTTACTGGGAGCTGGAATCGGGTTGGCAACCACCACCCACGAGCTCTACTACATCATCGGCTTTTTGTTCGTCTGGTTCGTGGGGTTACGCGCTGCCAGTGAGAATTTGGCACAGCGCGTTGTCAATCTCGCCATGTTGGTATTAATTGGGCTTGCCATATTCATCGAGGTGTTGATTCTGAGTGGCGCTTGGTCGGGGAACGTCACCGAATCACTCAACGCCAGCGGTATGGCCGTTGCCATCTTTTTTGTGGCTGGCATCAGCCTGGCTATCCTGCAGATCTGGGACAGCCAGCCAATCATCACACCACTCGTGCGCCATCTATGGCAGGATGCCCGTACCGAATTGTACACGGCACTCACCATTGCACTGAGCATTTTTGTCATCTTCTATGGCAACTTTTTCACCGACCCACGGGGCATCCTCGATGGCATGTACCAGGGGTTGGCATATTGGCTGGGATCACAGCAGACGTTTGCACGTGGTGATCAGCCTTGGTACTACTACCTGATGGTCATGGGGCTCAACGAGCCACTGGCACTCTTTGGCAGCATCAGCATTACCATCGCTGCCGTTGTCCATGCCATCAAGCGCTACCAAGCTGCCCGGAGTGGCAAGGAGACTGTAGTTTCCATCTCATTTTTCACCACCTTTTTGGTGTACTGGTTTGTTGGCGCGTTGGTCTTCTTTTCGTGGGCTGGTGAAAAAATGCCCTGGCTGGCGATTCATATCACCTTGCCAGCACTGTTGTTGGTCGTGAGCGGCTCACTCCAGATTTGGTCAGGCCTCAAGCGCCCCTTGGGTGCCAACGGCTGGTTGATTCCTGGTGCGGTGATACTCGCCCTGTTGGCAATCGGTGTCGGTTTGGCGCAAATCAGCGACAGTGGTGGCAGTACCAACGTCCAAGGCTTTTTCCCATTGGTCGTAGGAGCCGGCTTGCTCTACGGCATCTTCTATCTCTCCAACAAAACAGGGTACGCAGACACAGGGCGGTTAGCACTCCTGACGTTGGTAGGTATTTTGGCTGCCTACACCATCCGCTCAAGCTGGATGATCAACTTTGAAGCCCCAGACACGGCTCGCGACCCGATGGTCTACACCCAGACATCCCCCGATGTCCCGCGGATTGTCAACGATGTGCGCGATCTGGCGATTAATCAGACCCGCAATCAACGCACCGAAACAGACGTGGCTGGTGGGTTGTCGATGCCAATCATCATGGATATTGGTGGCGGCGAAGGCGAAGGCAGCTTGGCGTGGCCCTTCAGTTGGTACTTCCGCGACATGAAACGCATCGAGAATCGCGAGGGCAAATTCTTCGAAGAAGCGACGCCTGAATCATTCAATGTAGCAGGTATCGAATCCGAAGATCCCATCTTGGCACCGGTCGTGTTGGTATCCAAAGACCATGTCAACGATGCGGCACGCACGGCACTTGAAGCAAATTATGTCAAATTGTATGACGGGCAACTCAACTGGTGGTTCCCCGAAGGCAATAAGTGTGACCCCGCATCACCTGGCTACAAGAGTTTCTACTACAGTTCACTCAATGCCATCAAGGCGGGTACAGACTGCCCTGGTCTCAACACCAGTGAACTGCCATCATTGCTGGCCCCCATCGTATGGCCACTCGATCGTAGTCACTGGGGCACGACCTGGCGCTACCTGATGTACCGCGAACTCCCTGACACGCTCAGCATTGGCGGCCGCGCCATGGAAGGTTGGGTGCGCAAAGACCTGGCAGGTGGCAGCAGCTCGGGTGGCAGTAATGGCGGTGCAGCAAGCACCTACAAGATTGTGGCCGAAAAGATTATCGACCTCAGCGAACTGTCGAGCGTGCGTGGGATTGCAGTCGCCGGGAATGGCAGTTTCGTGGTGGCCGATACGGACAACCATCAAATCGTCATCTACAACGCCGATGGCACAGTGAACAAGAAGGTCGGTACCCGTGGCAACGGCGTCAACCAATTCAACGAACCACGTGGCGTCGCAATCAGCAATGACGGTGCCATCTATGTGGCCGATACGTGGAATGCCCGCGTAGTCAAACTCACCAGTGACGGCACATGGGTCAAGACATGGGGCAGCGGTGATCAAGACTTCGGCGAAGGCCGCACCGCCTCGATGACCGATGGTACCGCCGCTGGCAACGAAGCCAAACCGCTCGGATTTTTCGGACCGCGTGGTATTGCAGTTGGTCCAGATAACAAAATCTACATCGCAGACACGGGCAACAAACGCATCGTTGTGACCAGCCCCGAGGGCGAATACCTCTACCAGTGGGGTTCGTTTGGTAGTGAGCCCGGCCAATTCAACGAGCCCGTCAGCGTGGCCGTGGATATCGATGGGACAGTGGCTGTTGGCGATATCTGGAATGGGCGTATCCAGTACTTTGCCACCGGAGGCGATGGCAAGATCAATCAGCAACCGATGAATACGTGGCGCATCAGCGGCTGGCAGGCCCAGACGTACGATGACCCATACGTGGCCATCCGTGGTGCCAAAATCATGGCATCCGTCCCCAAGAAAAACGCTATTTCACTGACCGGACCAGACGGGATTGAAACATTGCGCTGGGGCGGCAACGGCACCGATACGGCATCAATGAGCAACCCGAGTGGTGTGGCATTTAGTGCAGACGGCAAGGCATACGTCATCGATCGCAACAACAAGCGCATCATGGTCTTTGTGCTTCCGTAATTCGCGCGTTTATCACACACAGGGCATACAGTGGTCACACTGTATGCCCTGTTTTGTTACACATGTGTGCACAATAGGTGAGATTTTCGTGTAGGTGGGCAATGTACTCTTGACGGAGTGTGGGGGACAGCTGCACATCACACAACTCTGCCACCCACTCATAGATATCCTCGAGAAAACGTTTGACTTGATAAAAATACATGGCCTGCGGATTGAGTGTATGGCCGCCAACCACCTGTTGATAGGTAGTAAACACTGCTGGCCAGACATCATCGCTATACCAACAAAACAAATCCTGTTCGGCTGGCGCCAATACGAGCCCCTCGAAGTCAATCAACCACGTGCGGTCATCCCGTACAATCACGTTCCAGCCATGGATGTCACTATGGCACAACACCATCGGCAAGGGATGTGCTCGCAAGTAGGCCCCAGCCTGGCGCATGCGTTGATGCAATGTGATGAGTGCTGAGCGCGATGTCGCTAGCATGGCTTGGATCTCTTGCGGCAAGAGATGCCATTCGTCGCCGAGCATGGCGGCCCACACCTCATCCCAGCGTGGCACAAACGTCTCGATACGTGCATGTACAGGCAAGGGCACCTGGGCACTTACGCGATGAATCATACCCACGGTGGTGGCCATATCACACTGTTGTGCCGTGGTCAGTGGATTGGTGCGTGGGGTAATCCCCTCAATATAGGCAAACACGGCCGATACATATCGAGTATCGTCGTACAAAAACGTATCCGCTGGGGACGCAATAGGCGCAACAATCCGATCCTGCACCGGCGTCTGTGTGGCGAGATAGGCAGTCACCTGCAAATAAAATGGCGCATACTCGAGCATGCGTGCAGTGATGGCACGCGTGCGGTCGTAGGTTTTGAGCATGACATCGTGTGTCGTCGTCTGCACGCGGTGCGCATGCGCCACAAAGCCGGGCTGAAGTGGCGTAATGGCCTGCACCTGCCCCAGCCCAAAGTGTGCCACCACTGTATGAATGTGGGATTCAAGCGGATTCACAACACTCTTCCTTTCAGGCGCATCACGGCACTTTGGCTGACCACAATCACGACAACCACAATCACACCAGCGACCACACTCGCCCACGGTTGCACCCCCCACAATGCAACGACATATCCTGCCAGCAGAATCCCCAACGGCGTAGCAGCATTCATGGCCGCGTTGAGCAAGGCCAGTGCCCGACCGAGCATCTGCGTAGGGACGTTGATTTGCACGAGCGTGGTGAGTGGCCCATGAATCCAAGCCGCGGCCCACCCCAACACCCCCACAAATACGTAGAGAGCAAGTGCCGATGCAGGCAAAATCGCCAGCACCATGAACGCCAACGCGAGCAGGAGAATCGCACATATCAACGTGTGGATAACATGTGGAAAACCTCCCCACCATGCCAGCACAGCCACTCCACAGACCAAACCAATCCCACCGACGATTTCACTTGTTGCCAACACCCATGGTCCTGCATTCACGTGGGCATTGACAATGTATGGCAGCAAGCTAAACACGGGCATGACTGCACAGTTGAGCAGTACCGCTACACCCAGCACCCCGAATAATCCTGGTCGGATGCGAAATTCATCCCATACGTGTTGCCAATCACGCCACCACGGTTCTTCCTCTGGCTTGATTACCGCATGTGGCACGACACGCCACACCACAAGCATGCTGAGACACAACGCCAGCAACGCCACCAGCACAGCCAAATCCCATTGCTGCGTGGCGACGATGGCTGCACCACAAATTGGCGTCAACAGTGATGCCGCACCGATGACGATTTGTGGCATGCTACTGAGTCGTTGCAGGTGCGTTGCGGGGATGAGTTGTGGCCATGTAGTCTGCCACGCAGTCGTATAAAACACCGTCCCAATGGCACGGACGACGACGATGACATAGATGACCCATGCGGTGGCCGTACTATGCCAATACCAGGTCACCCATAATGGCAACAGCGACAGCGCTTCTGCGACCAGCATGATGGTGCGATGCGCGTAGCGATCAACGACCCATCCCACCAGTGGTGCCAGTACGATGCTGGGCACCAGGCTTATGGCTCCTGCCATGCTCAGTGCAACAGCAGCATTTTGTGCTGAGGATAACTGCCAAATCAACGCAAAATTGAGCATATTGGACGTAATTAACACGGCACATTGACACAGCCACAAGGCTGTTGCCGCCAACCACCAACGCGGAAGTTGTTTCATCGTTTGCTTTCACAGCGGTCAATCATCTCATCCATAGTTCATCATACCAACTTCGCCGTACAAATAGTGTGCCTGCGCATCTGCATCACAACAAATTCGCATCGCGCATATATCACAATCCGCATCGTTTACCTGTATGATACTCAGCGTAATACCATCGGCAACACAGCAGGGTTCTGGGATGAATACGCACACGCGCCACCACATCTATCGCTATGTGGGAATACTCATCGTTGCCAGCATGAGCGCATGTGGGCGGCCACTCGCTGCGACTCCTACACCCATGCCTGCATCCACCACAGTGACACAACCAGCGGCTACCACCACCATCACTCCTGAGCCACCACAAGACGGAGTGACAGCGAGTGGCCTAGGCGCAGGATTAGCACTCAACCCCGCATCGCTGGCCGCAGTACAGACGATTGTCGATTACTACAGGGCCCTCAATCAGCAACGCTATGCGGATGCCTATGCATTATGGGCACAACCGAGTCAGACACTGGCTCAATTCAGTGCTGGATTTGCTGCCACAGTAGAGTCACGCGTACGCATCGGACAAGTCGACATGGCACTCGACCACATCATCGTGCCTGTGACGGTGGTTGCAGTGGTCAACCTTGCCAACGGTGACCAGCAAGTGCAATGGTTTGCAGGGACATATACCGTGCAACAAAGTACGATACGTGCGGCAGATATTGTGGCGACTACCGCGCCAGCATCACCAGACGACAGTGATCTAGCAGTGTTGGTGACCAATTACTACACGGCGCTGCAACAGCTCCAATTCAGTACGGCATATACGCTGTGGGCCGACAACGGCGGTGCGAGCCAGCTCGCATACGCGGATTTTGTGCGGAGCATCGCAGATACCCAGGGAGCGACGATCACCACCGGCACAGTCCAACAAGAAGGTGCAGCAGGATCGACCTATGCGATCATCCCGGTCGTTGGCGTAGTCGCACACGGCACGGATACGCCACGCGTGTTGTGCGGTACATACACCGCACGGCATGTCATGGTCCCTCCTTTTGATCAACTCGGCTGGCAGATTACGCAATCCGATATACAGACGGTTGCCACACAAATGCGAGATGATGCAACGCTCAAACGACTCTTGCAGACGGGATGTACACCATAAGGGAGGTATGGTTTTGCCCCCCAGAGAAATTCGTCTCATCCCTATCTCATTTGGCGTTGCTATGGTATAATTCACCACGATGTGCACAACATCGTTCTGGCGTTTTCGCCTGTCTACAAGGAGTGTGTGTGTGTTTAACTTCCTGAAAAATATCCTGGGGGGCGGCTCCGAAAAGGAGCTTCGCCGCATCGAACCCATCGTCAAAAAGATAAATGCGCTCGAGCCGACCATCGTGGCCTGTAGCAATGCGGAACTCGCCGCATACACCGCGAAATTCAAGGCACAACTTGCCGAGGGTGATAGTCTCGACGATATTTTGCCCGAAGCCTTTGCCGTCGTGCGTGAGACGTCCAAGCGCATCAACAACCAGCGCCATTTCGACGTGCAGCTGATTGGTGGCATCACGCTCCATAGCGGTCGCATTGCTGAAATGAAAACCGGCGAAGGCAAAACGTTGGTTGCCACCTTGCCTCTGTACCTGAATGCACTCTCAGGCAAAGGTGTCCACCTGATCACCGTCAACGACTACTTGGTACGCGTTGGTGCGGGTTGGATGGCTCCCATTTATCATCTGCTTGGACTCAGTGTGGCCGTGATTGCGCATGATTTCTCAGCCATTTACGACCCCGATTACATCGACCCACGCGCCACAAGCGACGATCGCCGCCTGATTCACTGGCGCCCGGTGACCCGCCGCGAAGCGTACTACGCCGATATCACGTACGGCACCAACAGCGAATTTGGCTTCGATTATTTGCGCGACAACATGGTCATCGAAGAGCGCCAACTCGTCCAACGCCCACTCAATTATGCAATTGTCGACGAAATCGACAACATTTTGATTGACGAAGCCCGTACGCCGTTGATTATCTCGGGGCCTGCCCAAGAAAGCAGCCAGGAATACCGTCGCTTTGCACAACTGGTGCGCAATTTGGTGCCCAGTCAGTACACGCCCGATCAGGTCAAAAAAGAAGAAATCGAGCCCGATGGCGATTTCATGATTGACCCACGTAGCAAAAACATCCAGATGACGGAACAGGGCATCATCAAGGTGGAGCGCTTGTTGCGCATCCCCCAGAACGAAAGCCTGTATGATCCGAAATACTACGAACTGACCCACTTCCTCGAAAACGCCTTGCGCGCACAGTTCATCTACCATCGCGATCGCGACTACATGGTCGAACCCGATGGCGAAGTCGTCATCGTCGATGAATTCACGGGGCGCAAGATGTCGGGGCGACGCTGGAGTGATGGGCTGCATCAAGCCGTCGAAGCCAAAGAAGGCGTGCGCATGCGCCAAGAAAACGTCACGTTGGCGACGATTACCTACCAGAACTTTTTCCGCATGTACCAAAAACTCGCGGGTATGACGGGTACGGCTGACACCGAACGTGAAGAGTTCGCCAAAATCTACAACCTGGAAGTGACGGTTATCCCCACCCATCGCCCGATGGTGCGCAAAGATACCGACGACCAGATTTACCGCACGGAAATGGCCAAATTTAATGCGGTCATCAGCGACATCAAACAGCAACATGCTACGGGGCGACCGGTGTTGGTTGGTACCACATCAGTCGAAACATCGGAACGACTCAGCCTGCTCCTCAAAAAAGCCGGCATCCCGCATAGCGTGCTCAATGCCAAACAGCACCAACGCGAAGCCACAATTATCGCGCAAGCGGGTCGCCTCAATGCGGTGACCATCGCCACCAACATGGCGGGCCGCGGTACGGACATTTTGCTCGGTGGCAACCCGGATGGTCTCGTGGAAATGGTGCTCAAAGAGCTAAAAATCGACATCGACGATGCCACGCCCGAGCAACTCAACGCGGCACTCGACGAAGCTCGCCGGCGCACAGAGACTGAACGCGAGCAGGTGGTGGCGTTGGGTGGATTACACGTGATTGGTACCGAGCGCCACGAGGCACGCC
>CAZIKU010000032.1:0-24213 GCA_964539815.1 uncultured Klebsiella sp.
CACGATGAGGGGGAAGTAGACAGTGGGAGGATGAATACCGTAGTCGATGAGTCGCTTGGCGATGTCGAGTGTGCGCACACCGTCTGCCCCTACAATCTGCCCCTTGAGCACTGTTTCGTGCATACAGAAGCGGTCTACGGCCACAGGATAGACATCCTTCAGTTTGGCTTGAATGTAGTTGGCGTTGAGCACTGCCGTCTCGCTGACTTCGCGTAGGCCAGCTGCCCCCAGCATACGGATGTACGTCCAGGCGCGGATCAGCATGCCGAAGTTGCCCCAGAACGCCTTGACTTGGCCGATGCTCTTGGCGGGTGTCTCCCACACATACACGTCACCCTGTTTGGCGGCACGTGGTCCCGGCAAAAACGGTTCCAGCGCTGCTGTACAACCGACCGCACCGGAGCCGGGGCCACCACCGCCGTGCGGCGTGGTAAAGGTCTTGTGCAGGTTGTAGTGCATGAAGTCGAATCCCACTGCACCTGGCTTGACGATGCCCAAAATAGCGTTGAAGTTAGCGCCGTCGCCGTACATCAGCCCACCAGCTGCATGCACGAGTGCACAGATGTCGCGGATGTGCTCTTCGAACAGACCAACTGTGTTGGGATTGGTCAACATCATGCCAGCAGTGCGTGGTGACAACTTGCTTTTGAGGTCGTCCATGTCCACATTTCCACGGGCATCACTTTTGACCTCGACCACTTTGTAGCCGACCATGGCGGCGGTGGCCGGATTGGTGCCGTGTGCCGCATCGGGCACGAGAATCTCGCTACGGCCGTGATCGCCACGGTCGGCGTGGTAGGCTTTAAAGACCAAAATCCCCGTCAACTCGCCCTGTGCGCCCGCGGCGGGTTGCAGTGATGCCGCATCGAATCCCGAAATTTCGGCCAAATCGCGCTGTAATTCGTACATGAGGCGCAAGGCACCTTGGCTGAGTGCCGCGGGTTGCAGCGGATGGGCGCCCGCCAAGCCGGGGATGCGCGCTGCTTCCTCATGGATTTTGGGGTTGTACTTCATCGTGCACGAGCCGAGTGGGTACATGGTGGTATCGATACACATGTTGCGCTGCGAAATGCGGGTAAAGTGGCGGATGACTTCCGTTTCGCTCAATTCGGGTAGCTCGTTGAGTTCGTCACTGCGCAGCAGATGCGTGGGCAGTGGCGTTTCGGGCACATCGCGGGATGGCAAACTGACGCCGATGCGTCCGGATGCAGCCAACTCAAATAGTGGTGGTTCGTAGGTGTGATTCATGCGTTTTCCTCTGTATTGGAGAAGGTTGTTTCTGGTGAAAATGCCGCACACCAGCGTTGTACGCGTGTCAACAGCGGATGTGCGCGATCGCGGTCGCCGCGGCGTGCTGCGGCCGCAGCCAGTTGGAGTGTGTAGATGACCCGTTCGCCGCGCAAGGCGTGCTCGCGTAGTTGCATGTCGGCTTTGGGTGTTTGTTCGTCATATGCTTCGCCGTAACCGACGCGCAAGGCGAACCACTGCTCGCCGTCGAAGTGGTGGTGCAGGCGCACATGTTCGCCACTTGCTAGCCCGGCATGGGCACTGCTCCACGACGTGATACTGGTGACATGCCAGCGTGCACCCTGTCGCTCTACCCAGACCGTATCTGGGGCGATGTCACCACACACCAGCACCGCCGTGGTAGTCGGAATGTGATAGAGCGCGTTGATAGTTGGGATGAGTGCATGCAATTCCGCCGCCGAGGCAAGTTGTGCATCGACCAGGGTGGCAATTGCATGTGCGATGCGCTGGTCGCGGCTGGTGATGAGCGACTGTGATGCATCGTACAGCGCACCGAATCCTGCACATGTCAAGGTGTGCCAGCGTGCTACAATCTGACCAATTTGTTGGCCGAGTGCGTAGCACTGATCGCTACTGAGGAGTGGTGCAATATGCGCCAACGACTGCCCCCGGGGCATATCCGCCAGCACAATAGGCGTTCCACATAGTTGACCAGTCACATCGGCTCCCCACAACGCGGGCACTGCACTGTCACCGTTGAGTCGGTCGAGTGCGGCCACGCAGGTGCGCGCCGATGTCTGCTGGCGGTACGACCATACGGCCACCTGGCGCCCGTCACGCATGGTGAGGGTTTGAGTTGAGTTGTCATAACGCACAACGTCGTGCATCGGTAACAACAAGCGCAGAATGTCGATGGTTACACCAGCCATGGCATGTATCCTCGTCGTTAGCGTAGGGTCTTGAGTTGTGCCACAAAATTATCGATGTCGGCACGGTCATTCATTTCCGTAGCCGCCACCAACATGTGATTGGCTAGATGCGGGTAGTCTTGACCGAGGTCGTACCCACCGATGATACCTACGTCGGCCAAGGCCGCATTGAGTTGTGCCACCGGCTTGGGGCATTTCACCACAAATTCACGGAAAAACGGCCCATTGTCAACGACCTGGTATCCATTGAGTGCGCCGATTTGTGCCGCCGCATAATGCGTGTTCTGGTATGTCAGTGTTGCCACTTGGCGCATCCCTTGGCGCCCCATCAGCGACATGTAAATTGCCGCTCCGAGCGCCATCAGTGCCTGATTGGTGCAGATGTTGCTGGTGGCGCGTTCACGACGAATGTCTTGCTCGCGCGCACGCAGGGTCATCACGTACGCCATCGTGTTGTCGACGTCGCGCGTCAGCCCGACGATGCGTCCGGCAATTTTATGCACGAACTGTTTCCGTGTGGTGAAAATCCCCAGGTACGGCCCACCGAAGTTGAGTCCGATGCCCAGCGGTTGCCCTTCGGCGGTACCGATGTCGGCACCCACGTCGTTGGGTGTCTGGAAGAGTGCCAGGGCAATTGGGTCGAAATGATGCACAAACAACGCACCAGCAGCATGCGTAGCATCGGCCAGTGCTTTGATGTCGTGGATCGTGCCAAAGAAGTCTGGGCTCTGGATCATCACGGCAGCGGTGCTGCTATCAACGTGCTTCATCACGTCGCTAAGGCTGGCCTGCAGGTTTTCGTCGCCGACCACCTCGATACCACTGCCTACCAGCAGGGTGCGGATGACACGGCGGTAGTGGGGGTGCATCGACGGTGCAATCACCACTTTGCGGCGGTTGCGCAACACATTGACGGCCATCACCGCGGCTTCGGCCAGGGCAGTGGCACCATCGTAGTGCGATGCATTGGCCACATCCATGCCTGTCAGGGCACACATCAGACTCTGGTATTCAAATATAGCCTGCAACGTGCCTTGGCTGACCTCGGGTTGGTACGGCGTATACGCCGTATAAAACTCCGAGCGGCGCAGAATGCTGTCGATGGCGCTAGGCACAAAGTGGTTGTAGGCGCCAGCACCGAGAAAGATGCTGTGGCTGTGCGCCCCGGCGTTGGCGGTAGCCATGCGATTCAGTTCGCGGCGCACTGCGATTTCGGACATAGCATCGGGCAGATTCAATCGTGGGAAACGCACCTCACTGGGGATATCCACGAACAAGTCGCTGGTGGTATTGACCCCGATGGCGGCCAGCATTTCGGCACGCTCAGCAGCAGTAATCGAAATATAGTGTGACATGCCAATCCTTTTTAGTGCTTGATCGAATCGACGTAGGCTGCATAGGCGGTTGCATCGAGGAGTGCCCCCGTCTCGCCACTCAGCTTGATTTTGAGCATCCAGCCGGCACCAAATGGATCCGTATTGACCAATTCGGTGCGTTCTTTGACGGTTTCATTGACTTCGACTACGGTGCCTGCAGCAGGCAAATACAGCTCAGAAGATGCTTTGACGGATTCCACCACACCGAATTCGGCACCTGCGGCCAGCGTCGTACCCACATCGGGCAATTCGATGTAGACGACGTCGCCCAGTGAGTCTTGGGCGTAATCGGTGATGCCCACGGTTGCGGTGTCACCCTCGATGAGGATCCATTCATGCGAGTTGAGATACTTGAGGTTGCCGGGTGTCTTGAACGACATGACTGTTGCTCCTTACTTTTTGTAGCGACTCTGATAAAAGGGATACTTGACAACGACTGCCCGTACAGGCTTGTCGCGGATAATGACGTCGAATTCTGTGCCTTCGGCGGTGTAGGCGCGTTGTACGAGCGCCAGCCCCAGTGGTTTGCCCAGTGTGGGGGATGGCATGCCGGTAGTGACTTCGCCGATGGGTGTGCCATCCACCGCATGCACGGCGTAGCCGCCACGGGCGATGCCTTTGCCCGTAACTTCGAAGGCGACGACACGGCGCGTATAGTCGGTTTTGAGGCGATTGAGTGCTTCGCTTCCCACAAACGAGCCCTTGGTGAGTTTGACTGCCCACCCGACACGGGCCTCGTAGGGATTGATGTCGTCGTTGAGTTCGTGGCCGTAGAGTGCCAAACACGGCTCAAACCGCAGACTGTCTCGAGCCCCGAGCCCACATGGTGTGGCACCGGCGGCGAGTAGTGCTTGCCACACCGCAACAGCACTCGCGTTGGCACAAAAGATTTCAAATCCGTCTTCACCGGTATAGCCCGTGCGAGCCAGTGTAACGGCGTGCCCGGCCAGCGTGGCAGTGGCGACTCCATGGAAGGGTAGTGTGATGGCGATATCGCCGACAAGTGTGGCAAGCTGGGCTTCGGCCTGTGGCCCTTGCAAGGCGATGAGCGCAGTATCATCGGATGCGTTGTGCAAAGTGACGGCGAAGGTGCCCACATGCGAATGAATCCAGTGCCAATCTTTGCTGATATTGGATGCGTTGACCACCAGTAAGTAGCGCTCGGCGTCGATGTGATAGATGAATAAATCATCCACAACTCCACCATTTGGGCGACAAAAGAGCGCATAACCGGCGTGACCGACAGCGAGTTGACTGACGTCTGCGGTGGTGACGTGCTGCAAAAATGCCAGCGCATCAGGACCACTTACCCAGAATTCACCCATGTGGCTGACATCAAAGATGCCAGCACGCTCGCGTACGGCACGATGTTCATCGATGATGCCGGTGTATTGTACGGGCATCTCCCAGCCCCCGAATTCGACCATGCGGGCATTGAGACGAATGTGCTCGCCGTGGAGCACTGTTTTGAGAAGGTGCGTACTCATAACACTCCTTGGTGCAACGAATAACCGAGTAACGATGTGGCACATGGGGGTGTCGTAGGTACAAAAAAGCACCACTCATGCGTCACAGACAGCACACACCACCGCGCACTCGTGCGCAGATGGTGCCTTGGCTCTGTCCTGTAACCTGAGAGGTGCCCTGCGGGTAGCAGGTTGCTCCGTCGGTGCCGTGATGGCTCTCCAGAGGGTCGTCAGACTACCGTTGCGGGACCTGAGAGATTCGCTCCGAGGCGGCGGCTCGGGCTTGCTCCTTCGGCGACGGTGATTGGTGTACCGTACTCTTCGGTAGTCGTCGTTCGACGTTTACTTGATTGCAGTATAGCACAGTTTATGGTGACCTTACTGCACTATGCCCAAATACCTGTGTAGTTATGCTATGATACCCGTGGTTTGAAAAGGGGGAGTGCCATGCAACCATGGGAAACACGCGACGTCGATCGCCAGATGCTGGAACTAAGCACCGCACAAACTTCATATGCTGTTCCTACGTCACACAACGAACTGCGTTTTGTGCGCGAACTCGTTGAAATGATTGTGTTTGTGATTATCATGTTTTTCTTTGTGCGTGGCATCGTACAAAACTTTCTCATCGAAGGGCAAAGCATGGAGCCCAATTTGCATTCTGGTGAGTTTATTCTGGTCAACAAAATCAGTAACCTGCACTTTGATATTAATGCTCCTCTCCGCTTGTTTGAGCCAGATTTGCCCCAAAATATCATCTACCCGCTCGGCAAGCCAACGTACGGACAGGTGGTAGTCTTTGAGTATCCCAATGATCCGAGTAAAGACTACATCAAACGCGTCATCGGTTTGCCGGGTGATACGATACTCATTCGTGATGGATTCGTCTATGTCAATGGTCAGCAACTCGACGAACCATACCTGCAGGGTATTCCCACCTATTGTCATCAGGGTGATGATTGTTCGTCTGGGACGGTGGTGGTCCCTGAAGGAATGCTGTTTGTGCTGGGTGACAACCGCGAAAACAGCAGTGACTCGCGCGAGTGGGGTGGCTTGCCCTACGACCGTGTGATTGGCCAAGCCTGGGTCGTCTATTGGCCAAGTCAAAGCGTGAGCGTCATCGAGCATTATCCCATTTTGCCGAGCCAACCATAAGCGAGGCCCCCCATGCATGTAGCGATTAACGCGCATCTACTGGCGCACACAGCCAACTTTCGCCGTGCCGGTGTATCGCACTATGTCGAAGCACTGTTGCACCACCTCGGCCACATCGATCATATCAATCGCTATACGGTATATACGACGCGGGGTGTCGATGCCCAGGCGTTGGGCTTGCCTGCAAATTTCGTGGTGCGACCGAGTCGCTTCCCCACGATTAATCCGCGTGTACGCATCCCGTGGGAGCAACTCTTTGCCCCCATTTTGCTGGCACGTGACGGTGTCGATGTGTATCATGGCGTCTTGAATGTGATGCCGTTGTTCGCGACGATTCCATCGGTGGTCACCATTCACGATTTGAGTGCCATGCTCTTTCCACAGACATTTCGACGCATTAATCGCATGTATACCCGCTGGGCCATCAATGTGTCTGCGCGGCGCGCAGCACATATTTTCACTGTATCCGAATACGCCAGACAAGAAATCATCACGCATCTTGGCGTGCCGGCGGATCGGGTGACTGTCACCTATGATGCATGTGATGAACGGTTTCGCCCATCATCACCGGCCGAGTTAGCCGCATTCCGGCAACGCAACGGCTTGCCCGAACGTTACTTGTTCTATTTGGGGACGTTGGAGCCACGCAAAAACATTCCACGTCTGTTGGATGCCTATGCCAAAATCGCCCATGAAGTAGATGCACCGCTGTTGATTGGGGGCGGCAAGGGCTGGCTCTATGAGCCAATTTTGGCACAAGCCGAACGCTTGCAACTGGGTGACAAGCTCAAGTTCGTCGGCTATATTCCACAAGAAGATCAGCATTTGTGGTATGGAGCCGCGACTGCGTTCGTCTTTCCATCGCTCTACGAAGGCTTTGGGATGCCGCCACTTGAGGCGATGGCCTGTGGTGCACCCGTGATTGTCAGCAACGCGAGTTGTCTGCCCGAGGTGACCGGCGATGCAGGACTCCAAGTCGACCCACTTGATGTAGATGGCTGGGCCGATGCCATGCGCCGGGTGCTCGCAGATGCCTCTTTGCGGGCAGACTTAGCGGCACGCGGTCCAGTGCAAGCTGCTAAGTTTTCATGGTACGAGACGGCTCGTCGCACTCAGGCCGTCTATCAGAATGTAATCAAACGTTGACACTGTCGCTTGGTGCGGTATAATAACCACGTAGTGCTTTTGATTGCGAAGGGAGTTTCCCATGAGCCTTGGTGTACCAGAGCTATTGATTATCTTGGTCATTATCATCTTGTTGTTCGGAGCAAGCCGCATCACTGGCATTGCATCTGCGTTGGGTGGCAGTATCAAGGCGTTCCGCACGGCCGTGAAAGACGAAGATGCCAAGTCCGACGGTAAAGACGATTCCAAGTAGTCTCGTACAGCGTGGCGCGTAACGCGCCTGTTCGGTGCCCGTAATGCCAGCGCCGTCTGCGCTGGCATTTCTATCGAAACATGGGTGGATATGTCGGGTGAATTTTTTGATCAAGCGACCATCTTTCTGCAGGCTGGTACCGGTGGTGATGGCATGGCGACCATGCGTCGTGAGAAGTTTATCCCACGAGGTGGTCCTGATGGTGGGGATGGTGGTCGCGGTGGTCACGTCTATCTCGTGGCTGATGCGAGTGTAAATACGTTGCTTTCGTTCCGCGAGAAAAACAAATTCACCGCATTTCCTGGTAATAATGGTGGAACCGCCCGTCGCCACGGAAGCGATGGTCGTGATGTCACCATCAAGGTGCCGCCAGGTACCCAAGTACGTGCCACCATTGATGGTGCGCAGTATGTCGTAGACCTCGTTGCCCATGGGCAACGCTTGTTGGCTGCACGTGGTGGCAAGGGTGGACTTGGTAACATCCACTTCACTACATCGACGCACCAGGCTCCACGCATCGCCGAACTCGGTGAACCAGGGCAAAAGGTGCACATCGAGCTCGAATTAAAGTTGCTCGCCGATGTGGGGTTGGTCGGCTTCCCTAATGCTGGCAAATCATCGTTGGTGGCTGCCATGAGTGCAGCCCGCCCCAAAATCGCCAACTACCCATTTACCACGTTGACTCCTAATCTAGGTGTCGTGGCCTATGGTGATGAGACGTTTGTGGTGGCCGATATTCCTGGTCTGGTTGAGGGAGCCCATCGCGGTATTGGACTCGGGCATAGCTTTTTGCGCCACGTCGAGCGTACACGTGTACTCGTGCATGTCATCGACATTGCCGGCGTCGATGGGCGTGATCCGTGGCAGGATTACCTGCAAATCAACGAAGAATTGCGCCTTTACCGCCCAGAATTGGCCGAACGCCCGCAGGTGATAGCGCTCAACAAATGCGATTTGCCTGATGCGTCGGTCTACATCGAAGAATACAAATCACGCTTCGTGAATGAAGGGCGCACCGTCTTCGAGATTTCTGCAGCAACCCGCACGGGCATCGAGGGGCTGATCCGCAAGGTGGCACAACTGCTGGCGGCCAATCCACTGACATACGACCGTACGCCACGGACTGAAACGTTTGAATGGCCACTCGATACGTCACGGGATCACTACTTCACCATTGAAAAAGTGCCTCACGGCTTTCGTGTGCATGGTCGCCGTATTGAACGCCTAGTCTCGATGACCAATTTCGCCCAATCAGAATCACTTGGTCGCTTGCAACGAGTGCTTGAAGCCACAGGAATCAGTGCTGAATTACTCAAACATGGCATTGAAATTGGGCAAACAGTCTACATTGAAAAGGCCTCGTTGGTGTGGACCGAAGACTACGTGCCGTAATACACAGGGCAAAAGGAGCACGGCGTGACACACGCGTCACCAACAAGCAAATCATGGGCGGGGAAAGTGCGCAACGCGTCGTGGTTGCTCTTTTTCGTGCTCGATAGTGTGGTGATTCTGGCAAGTATGGCGATTGCCTATGCGTTGCGCTACTTGGTTGTCTGGACGGGTGCCATTGGCGCACTGGTACGTGAGGTCCCCAACGAATTCTACGTCACGTGGAGTGCGTTCTTGCCCATTGGACTGCTTTTGCTTGTGCTCATTCAGGCACAATTTGCCATCCGTGGCATGTACCGCATTGCGCCCAATGCCGGATTAACTGCCCACCTTCGCATTATTTTCAATAGTACGACGACGGCAGCAGCACTGCTGATTATCATCGTCTTCTTGTATCGCCCATTCTACTATTCACGCTTGGTGATTGCATTCGCCTTCGTCTTGGTGATGATTTCGCTGAGCGTTGTGCGTACAATCATCGTTTTTGTGCGCCGGTTGCGCTGGTCGCGTGGCCACGATCGTGCGCGCTATGTCGTGGTCGGTGACAGTGATGTCAGTCATTCTGTGATGGCTGGTATTGTGGCGCGCCCGCACCTCGGTTACAGTTTGGTCGGATATGTCGCCGATCGCGATGAGTCTGCGAGTACCATGGCTGCACAGCCGCTCCATTTCCATCATCTTGGTTCAATTAATGCACTTGCTGATGTCATCCGTGAAAACGCCGTTGATCACGTGATTATTGCGTTGCCTTTTTTCGAACATCATCGTTTGTCCAATATCATCGATGCCTGCCGGCAAGCCGATGTCGATTTCCGCATGGTGCCCGATTTGTTCGAGCTGAGTTTTGACCGCGTCGACATCGAGGAATTCGATGGATTGCCACTGATTGGTTTGCGTGATGTCTCCATTCAAGGCATCAACCGCGTCATCAAACGTGGCCTCGACTTGGCCATTACAGTGGTGGTGAGTCCGTTCGTCCTGGTGTTGTCGACGCTGATTGCCATCGCCATCAAACTCGATTCAGCGGGGCCGATTCTCTTTGCACAGACCCGGGTTGGACTGAATGGACGCCAATTCAAGGTCTACAAGTTTCGCACAATGGTGGAGGATGCCGAATCGCGCAAGGCCGAACTGGTCGAACAAAACGAAGCAGATGGCCCTATCTTCAAGATTCGCAATGACCCACGGCGCACGCGGGTTGGACAACTGCTCCGCCGCACAAGCCTCGACGAATTGCCACAGTTGTGGAATATTTTCCGTGGTGAAATGAGCTGGGTCGGCCCACGACCTGCCACGCCCGACGAAGTTGCCCGCTATCAACGCTGGCATCGTCGCCGGCTGACTGCGACACCCGGGTTAACTGGTCTGTGGCAAGTGTCAGGACGAAGCGACACCACGTTTGAAGAGATGGTGCGGCTGGATATCTACTACGTCGAACACTGGTCAGTCCTGATGGATTTGCGTATCATGCTCCAGACTATTCCCACGGTCTTGTCTGGGCGAGGTGCCTATTAATTAGTGCGTTCGCTAAAGGAATATGTAACATGCGTGTGTTGATTACGGGTGGTGCTGGGTTCTTGGGATCGCATCTGTGTGAACGCTTCCTCGCCGAAGGTCACACTGTGGTGGCCATGGACAATCTGATTACGGGAAGTGCCGATAACATCGCTCACCTCTTTGGGCACGAACGCTTTCGCTACATGAAACATGATGTCACCGAGTACATCTATCTCGATGGTGCCCTCGATGCCATTTTGCACTTTGCCTCACCTGCGTCACCCGTCGACTATCTCGAGTTGCCTATTCAAACACTTAAAGTCGGCGCACTTGGGACGCACAAAGCACTCGGATTGGCCAAAGAAAAGAAAGCGCGCTTTTTGTTGGCATCGACATCAGAAGTCTATGGTGACCCGCAAATCCACCCACAACACGAGAGTTATTACGGCCACGTGAACCCGATTGGTCCGCGTGGTGTCTATGACGAAGCCAAGCGCTTTGCTGAGGCGATGACGATGGCGTATCATCGTTCGCACGGGGTCGAGACGCGGATTGTGCGCATTTTTAATACATACGGCCCACGCATGCGCCTCCGAGATGGCCGGGTAGTGCCGAATTTCATCCAACAGGCGTTGCGCGGTGAACCACTCACCGTTTACGGTGATGGCAGTCAGACACGCTCGTTTCAATTTGTGGCTGATTTGGTCGAAGGTGTCTATCGCCTGCTCCAGAGTGACTACAGCGATCCGGTCAACATCGGCAATCCCCAAGAGCGCACCATCGAAGAGTTTGCTCAGATTATCAATGAATTGACGGGCAACAAGGCCGGCATCGTGCGCAAAGATATGCGCACCAAGGATGATCCCCAGGTACGCCAGCCCGATATCACACGGGCCCGCGAAGTACTCGGTTGGGAGCCACAAGTTTCACTGCATGATGGTTTGGCCCGCACCATTCCGTGGTTTCGTGCACAGCTCCACGCACGTGGCGAGTTGTAACCATGAATGCCCCGCGCTGGGTTGCGCCAATCACTGCTACTCCCATCGTCATCTGTGGGGTGATGTATGCAGTGGCAGCGGTACCCATGCAAGACTACTTGATGCTGGCAGGGGTGAGTCATTCACAGCTTGCCACACTGGTACTCGGCGTAACGCTCGTGATGCATTGGCTGATTCGACGCCATGCGACCTGGCGCAGTGACGAAACCGTCCCTGCGCGTTTGCTGATGATGGCCGCCCTGTGTCTTGCGAGTGGCTTCGCGCTTGATGGGTGGCGCAGTGGCATCGACGAAATCCGCCGCTGGGGATTGGCGCTGTTGGTCGGGTATCTGGTCTACGTGGTGCCACAACGCTGGAACCATGTGCGCATGCTCGTCGTCGTCTTGATTGTGGCGCCATGGGCCGAGGCAGTCTTTGCCCTGCTCCAAAGCCTGCAAGGATTTGGCCCAGCTGCCTTTCGCATTAGTGGTACCGCAATTACCCGCGCCTTTGGTACCATCGGCCAACCAAACTCGTTTGCCGGCTATCTCAACGGAGCCTGGCCACTTGCACTGGCATTGAGTCTGTGGGCGTGGTCACAACGCATGTGGTGGCGTTGGCTCGTGAGTGCTGCGACGGCAACGATGCTGCTCGCACTCGGGCTATCGTTCTCACGAGGGGCGTGGCTGGGTGCACTTGCCGGATTCTTGGTCATGGGGTGGTTGATTGGTGGGCGTTGGCGGGGACTCGTGGTGGCACTCGTCATTGGTGGGGGTGTGGTGCTGGCAGGCGGGTGGCAGGTGATTCCCGCACCGCTTGGTCCACGGCTGGGTAGCGCGACGCAGATTTTCAGTGCTCCCGACATCCGCCGTGATGATGCGCAACAACGCCCTGTGGTCTATGCTGCGGTAGAGCGTGCTGCGCAATTTCGGGCGGGTGTGGCCATGTGGCGCAGTGCACCCATTACCGGGGTCGGTCCTGGCAGTTATACACGCGTCTACCCAGACGTTGCGTATAATGGATGGTGGATATCTCGTGGTCATGCGCATAATGCCTATGTCCAAATAGCCGCAGAGCAAGGTATTGTCGGATTATGCGCCTATCTGCTACTCTGGATTGTCCAATTCAGACGCGCATGGCGTGGTACCACTGCTGTTGGGATGACGCGTTGGATTGCCATCGCTGCCTGTGCAACTGCCGTCGCAGTGGCCGTCCATGAATCGTTTGAATATTTGCAGGTCCATTATTTGCCACTGCACGTGGCTGCCGTGTTGGCGTTGGCAGGGGTCGTACAACAGGTCAAACCGCCGATACAGGAAGGTGTGGCATGACGTATCTGGTGACAGGTGGGGCAGGGTTTATCGGGAGCCACGTGGTCGACTCATTGTTGGCGACTGGTGCACATGTGGTGGCCGTTGATAACTTCAACGACTACTACACGCCTGACCGCAAACGCCGCCATCTGCAACAAGCCCTCAGCAATCCTCGCTTTACCCTGGTGAGTGGTGATATCCGTGATCACGCGCTGATGGCCTCCGTGTTTGTGCAGTATCAGCCGCACTACGTCGCCCATCTGGCCGCCATGGCTGGTCCACGCTATTCGGTACTGCACCCGTTGCTCTACGAAGAAGTCAATGTGCGTGCCACCATGCACATCTTGGATTTAGCACGACACCATCATGTCAAAGGCATGATTCTCGCATCGACATCGTCCGTCTATGGTGCATTGCCGACGCCATGGCACGAGGGACTCTCTGCCGACCGTCCGTTATCGCCGTATGCGGCCACCAAACGTGCCGCAGAAATGCTGGCGTATACATACCACTACCAGTATGGTGTGCCGACGCGTGTGCTCCGCTTTTTCACCGTCTATGGACCACGTGGGCGCCCCGACATGACTCCCAGCCTGTTTGTCGACAAAATGCGCGCCAACCAACCGATCACGCTGTTTAATGGTGGTATCGGTGTTTATCGTGATTGGACGTATGTCGCCGACATCGTGGCTGGTGTCATTGCTGCGCTCCACTGCGATAGCCCGTTTGATGTGTTTAATTTGGGAAATTCTGCACCAGTAGAGTTATTGGCATTTGTGCGCCTCCTCGAAGAAGTGACTGGATTAACGGCGATTATTGACTCCCAGCCCTTACCAGCTGCTGACCCGCCACGCACCTTTGCGAATATTGACCGCGCCCATGCCGTATTGGGATTTCAACCGCAGACGCCACTCGCACAAGGATTGGCGCAATTTTGGGAATGGTATCGCCATGAATATGGATGCTAATTCGAGTGGTGAACAGACGAGCGAGCGTGGATTTTCACTTGTCGATAATCTGCGCCGTCCGCGGACCTGGGTGTCATTTGCCCTGGCTGGTGCCTTGATATGGTTCATCTTTCGGAGTCTTGATGTGAGCTTTGCTGAAACACTCGAGACAATGAAAGAAACCGACGTCAAGTACCTCGTGTTGGCGCTACTTGTCTTCTATATCACCTTCCCGATGCGCGCCTTGCGGTGGCGCATGCTCATCGAACACACCGGGGTCGCACCTCGTAGCGCACGGGAGACGTGGGCGTCCCTCCCCGCCTTGATGGAATACATCTACCTCTCATGGTTCGTCAACTGCATTGTGCCCGCTAAATTAGGTGACGCCTATCGCGGCTATCTGCTCAAACATAACGGCAAAGTCTCCTTTTCCAAAACCGTCGGCACAGTCTTTGCCGAACGCCTACTCGACATGCTCGGCTTATTCACGTTCCTGGCAATTTCTGGCGTGGTGCTGTTTGGGACACACGTCCCTGCCGAAATGCAGTGGCTGTTTTATGTGGGCGCTGGACTCGTCGTTTTGATTGTATTGGGATTGTTGAGTTTGCGTTGGTTCGGCGGCACCATCGAACGTTTTGTGCCGCAACGCCTCAAAGCCCGCTATGCGCAATTTTCGGATACGGCATTGCAGTCATTTCAACCACAATTGCTCCCCGGTTTGATTGGGCTGACAATGATTATCTGGCTCCTCGAAGGATGCCGCCTCTACTTCGTCATTGTTTCCATGCACAGCCTTGGTCTTTCCTTGCCGCTGCCGCTGGTGATTTTCGTCTCGCTTGCATCGTCGCTATTGACGGTCGTGCCATTTACTCCTGCTGGTTTAGGTCTGGTCGAAGGTGCCGTCACTGCCGTACTTGTGACGATGGTGCACGTCACCCGCCATGTCGCATTGGCGGTGACACTTCTCGATCGCTTGATTAACTTCTGGAGCATCATCGTCTTTGGTACCGTGCTCTACATGGTGAGCAAACGCCGATGACGCTGCGTATCGCCATCGACATGACTGCAGCGGCATGGCAAGGTGCTGGGATTGGGCGCTACACGCGTGAGCTGGTCAAGGCAATCATGGCTATTGCGCCACCTGATTACACATTCGTGTTGTGCTATGCATCTGGGTGGCCCAACCAGCGTCCCCCGTATGCTGATTACATCGATGCCTTGTGCCAACAACGCCCGAGTACACGTCGTGTGGCCATCCCGCTCCCCCCACGCCGGTTGACACAGTTCTGGCATCGATTGCACATTCCCCTCTACGTAGAGTGGCTGACCGGGCGTATCGATGTCGTGCATGCGCCGGATTTTGTGTTGCCACCCACACGCAAACCAGGCATTGTGACCATCCACGATTTGTCGTACCTCGTCCATCCCGAATGTGCAGTTCCCGGTGTTGCGCGTTATTTGCGCGACGCAGTACCGCCTTCTTTGGCGCGGGCGCAGGCGATTTTTGCGGATTCTATTGCAACCAAACGCGATATTGTGAATTTGCTTGGGATTGATGCGGCGTGCATCGAAGTCGTCTATGCGGCAGTAGACGACCGCTTCCAGCCGTTGGATGTGGCTACGATTGCACCCATTCGTGACAAATATCAGCTCCCTGCGCAGTTTGTCCTTTCGGGTGGGACGCTCGAGCCACGCAAAAACTATGTGCGCCTTTTTGAGGCATATGCAGCTGCACTGCAACAGCACCAGATGCCGCCCTTGGTGGTGTTTGGGCGCAGAGGATGGATGTACGAAGATATCATTGCGGCACCAGCCCGCCTCGGTATCACGGATATGGTACAATTCGTGGACTTTGTAGATGACAATGACTTACCGGCGTTGTATAATCTCGCATGGGCCTTTGTCTACCCATCGTTGTACGAAGGTTTTGGTCTACCACCACTCGAAGCATTAGCATGTGGTACACCGACGTTAGTTTCTGATGTGTCGAGTCTGCCCGAAGTTGTCGGTGATGCTGCATTGCGTGTGCCACCCACCGATGTAGCGATGCTCGCGGCGCAACTTGCAATCTTGGTCCACGATGACGCAGTGCGCGACCGACTACGCCAACACGGTCCGCTCCAGGCACGGCACTTTCATTGGCAGACCGCCGCCCAGCAGTCGCTCCAAGCGTATCGCACGCTGGCTACCGGCATGCACCATAATTCAAAGGCTTGATGATGTCACAGCAGGTTGAATCGACTCCCGAAATCATGCTTGAAGCGCGCAGTACCCGCGATCGGGTCGCGCTCGCTGTGTCCAAGTATTTCTCCCCATTGACAGCCGCCTTGGCAGGTAACTTGATGGCTGCGTATGCGGTCGAACAAGGCTTCGCTACTGGCATCAAATGGGTCTTGATTACGTTGGCCATACAAATTCTGCCCGTCGCCTTGCTCTACGAAATCCGCATCGCGCAGGGCAAAATCACTGACCCCGAGATTTCGCACCGCAAAGAGCGCAACGAAGCCTTCTTGTTGGGTGGCATCACCATGTCAGTTGCAGTAATCGTCCTCTCTGTGTATAATGCTCCGGCTTCGGTATTGGCATTGGCTGCCTCCTTTTTGGGCATTGCCGTTATCTGTGGCATTATCAATATATGGTGGAAAATCAGCATGCACGCCTCGTCGATAGCTGCAGTGGCGACCATTGCAACGATGCAATCGCGCAGCCTCGGAGCCGTTTTCTGGTTGATTGTCCTTGCGGTGGCGTGGTCACGCCTGCATACGCGCAATCATACGCGTGGACAAGTTGTCGCAGGGACAGTGTTAGCCACTACGGTGGTCTATGTGGTGTATCGCTTTATCGTTGTTGTCTAAGCATTAACGCACGAGGAGTTTGTCGTGGCCAAAGTCAAAATGACCAAAGGAAAGTACAATCATCTACTTGCCTGTGCGGATGCACACGGCGTGATTGCTGCTGCTGCCGCAGATCAACGCGGTTCGTTGCAGAAGTCTATTGCCAAAGCGCGTGGTGAGAATGGCACTGCATCTGCGCAAGATTTGAGCGTCTTTAAAGCGACGGTGACACGCATTCTCACCCAACATTCGAGTGCCATTCTGATGGATCCCGAATACGGTATGGATGCCATCAAGGCACGCAAAGTGGGTACGGGTGTCCTCGTTTCATACGAAAAAACTGGCTACGACGCCAGCGTCAAAGGTCGCTTACCCGACCTGTTGCCCGAGTGGAGCGTCAAGCGCATCGTTGAGTTGGGTGGCAACGGCGTCAAAATTTTGCTCTACTACAACCCCTTCGACGACAAGAAAATCAACGACATCAAACACGCCTTCATCGAGCGTGTTGGGGCCGAATGTGCCGCCAACGACATCCCGTTCTTCCTCGAACCACTGGCATACGACGACAACCTCGGTGATGAAAAGGGCTTTGAATTCGCCAAAGTCAAACCCAAGTATGTAACCGCCTACATGCAGGAATTCTCCAAACCTCGCTACGGGGTCGATATCCTCAAAGTCGAAGTGCCCGTCAACATCGCCTTCGTTGAGGGGACGCGCGCCTACAAGGGACAGACCGCCTATACCATCCCCGAGACGATGCGCTACTTCCGCGAGGCCGGTGACGCCGCCAGCAAGCCATTCATCTACCTGAGCGCGGGTGTCAGCGACGAAATCTTCCGCGAGACGCTCGAAATCGCCGCCGAAGCCGGTACCAACTTCTCGGGTGTGCTGTGTGGCCGTGCCACATGGCAGGATGGCGTGCCCGTCTATGCCACCAAGGGCGAAGGCGCCCTCGAAGCATGGTTGCTCGACCGCGGTGTCGCCAACGTCAAAGCACTCAACGAAGTCCTCGCCAAGGGTGCCAAACCATGGTGGGACTTCTATGGCGGCAAGGGCAATATCGAGGTCGTCGACCAAGTCATTTCCTAATAATCATGCACGCACCGCCCGCAGTCATGCTGACTGCGGGCGGTTTATTATTTCGGCGCTAAATGCTACTGTTGCTTTTCTTTTTCTTCCATGATGCGGTATTGCTCTGCATACATCAGTGCATATCCGGTGATGGTGAGGAGACTCTGCCAAATCAACGTCAAACCCGTGACAAAGAGTACGAACGTTGTACCAGTGAGAATCCAAAAGCCGTTGTCCAGTGTGATGCGTACCATGCGGCGCCGCCATGTCTTCCAGTTCCAGGGGGCATTACTGCGTTCGGGCAGTGTCATTTCATCAAGCTCGACATATGCATTTACACCGTACAAAAGCAGCCCAATAATGACGAATGATAATGCAATTAACCACACATCATTTGGAGCAAACAAAAGAATTGCAATGCTGCCGGTGATTTCCAGCGATTTTGCTGTGATGATGCGCCAGAGTTTGTACGCATTGAGGAGCCAATCATGCATAGTAATTCTCAGCTTTGCTGCGTTTTGAGTTCATCGGCGATGAGTATGCGGTATTGATTGACAAAGAATAATATAAATCCAGTCCCGATGATGATGACTGTCTGTACAAAGGTATTCCCTGACACATACAACAGCAAGACAGCTGTCCCTACCACAGTGAAGATATTATTCTTGGTTATTTTCCATATGTTGTGCAACACGGTACGAAAGGAATGTGGAAAGTGTGGGGCACGCTGATGCGGTTTAGTCATGGTGTAGCTGTATATATAGTGTAGAGTGAACCCCACACTGGTCAAGATTGCTGAGTAGATAAACAACGTTCCTTCAAGGTATGATAATGCCGCAATTCCCCCCGCAAATGTCATGCTGTTTGATTCGGTAATATGTTGGACTTTGCGCAACACCAAGTACCAATCAATGTCATCCCACTCAATGGGTGGGGGCGGATTTTCGCGGTAACGAATGAATAACGTGTTGAAATAATACAAAAGAATAGCCAACAAGGTCATGATGGTGAGATAGATGAGTGTCGTATCTGAGACGGTGAGTAATGCATTGATTGCATAAAAGATGAACACTGCGTGCTCACCGGTGCTCTTCCATAGCTGTGTGATGACTTGTCGTGCAGATGACTGTTCCATATCAGTTGTCTTCACGACCTGATGCGCGATTTGATTTACTATACGCCCCATTCAAAAAGATAACCATAATCGCAATCACAATCAGCATGCGGCGATCTCCAATCGGTACCCGTGAATCAATTGGGATATATTCATCAAATCCGTTGGCAAACAAATTCTGTTTTTCTTCGAAAACATCACGTACAGTGCGTGGCGCAGTCTGCATGGCTTTGCTTATCGCAGACTTTTGTGATGGACTCAGCGATGCATTGGCGATTGTATTCATGATTACAACCACATCGGGACCACTCGTGTGTATGAGAATCTCCGGAGTGCTCGCCAGCTGCACGGCTTGATCCAGTGTCATTAGTCCACTCGCGATTACCTGATTTACGGTCTGCGCTATTTGTGTGGCCGGAATTGCGGCACGTGTGAGTTGCTGCACAAGTGTTGCTACCATGGCACTATTTAATGGACCTTGTGCCTGTGGTTTGGGCATGATCGCGCGTGTGGGTGTGGCTACTAATGTGGTTGTTGATGGCAGTATCGTCGTTGCCGACGCTTGTGTCGTCGCTGTACTCGTGCGCGTGGATGATGGTCGTGCCGTGCGACTCTGTGTGGCACTCGCTACTACAGTGGCAGTATCTCTCATTGTTGCTGTGGCTGGGACAGCCGTGGTCATCACTGGAAGCGCAGTCGCACTCATTGTGATTGTGTTCGTACGAACTATGGTAGGAGACAAGCTCGCTGTGGGCGTCGATGTATCTGTGGGCGTCAGTGTAGCCGTTGGGGTTGCAGTGTCTGTTGGAGTTGCAGTGTCCGTCGAGGTACTTGTTGGCGTGTATGTTGGTGTGGAGTCAGTAATTGTATAGACAACCCCATCGATTTTTTGTGATGAATCACAAACTGGATCGCCAAACGCCCAGTTATTTGATGACCCAAGTGATCCTGGCGTTTGCAGTTGGAACTTCATGTATTCTGTGCTTTCGAATACTGCATCCGTTGCATAATTAACAGGAATGGTCAGTCCTCCAATATTATTCGCAGGGACTACACCACCATCATAATCGCCAGGTGGTACCGAAATAAGCCATGAGTCTGACCCAGTTGTATGTGTGACCGATGCAGTGCCTAGGCTACCTGCATTGGCAGTACCAAGCGTAAAATCGGTATCCGATGTTGCTGTGCCTTCAGTCTTCTGTAGCATGATGCTCGTGCCATTTGCAACATGTCCATTGATGCGAATTGATATGGCGTTCGGTGTGGCCGATTCACCACCACTCCAGTCACGTGATGCCCCGAGATCCACCAATGGCATGAGTTCAATTGTGATGTTATCTAACTGATTTCCTTGCGTGTCACTCGCCCCTTGAATTGCATTAAATCCCAAATTATAGATACCGCTCCAGCCGCTCGCAGGGAGTGTGTGTGTGCCCGAATATTTCCCCCAGCCATTCTCAACAATCGATGATACACCGGTGGTGCCCGATGGCACAGCATAGAGTCCACTTGAATAACTCGTGTTCACTGCTCTGCGCGCCCCGTTTGTGGTGGTACTCGCCACCAGAATTTGTCGACTATATGCATCAGGTGCCAATGATCCTGTCGGTAATCCTGACGGGATACCAAGTCGTAATTCCGAAATATCGGTACGTGACCCAGGATATGTCGTGTGATAAAACGTAAAATTGAATGATTCACCACTCGTAAAACATATCGGTTGAAAAATCATGGATTTTACCCATGCATTCAACTCGGCATAGTAGCTGCCTTGCGCAGGGAATGACCGCTGGAGCTCAATGAGGCGATATTGTGTTGTGCTAATCTGAACGTTATCATAATATTCTTCTTTTAGCGGATGTGTGGTGCGCCACCCACGCATGCGTTGCTCCCCGAGGGTGGTCCAAGCCGACCATGAGCCGGAGTAATCGAACTGTTCAAACGAGGGATTTGAGATGATACGTACACCTTTGCTGCCAGAACTCGTCGGATTGCTCGTCGTTGGTATGCTTGCAGGATATCCTACTGCTGGCGCATTCACTCTAGTCGATGGCTGTGCACGCAAAACCCATGCACCACTCTGCATGTAAATGAATTGCAACACGATTGTGATGAAACATACTGCAACAGCGAACTTCTTCATGCGATGCATCGTCCTGTATGCTATGTACGAGCGCGTAGGTCCTACACCTACCTGTGTATGCAGTAGAAAAATATATACATCAAGATATTACCATATATAGTAATTAATTACTATAGCCATTAGTAAACTATCAAAAATATTGGAGCATGTCAATGTATAGGCAATCTTTTAACATTATTACTGTATAGAGTGATGATATGCATGAATTCTGGACAAATGCGGTGTGTCGATGCAGACGACATAAATCGGATATTTCTCGATTTGTGCTCGTTCGTATCGCGATGCTTCCTGTGATTGTTGAGACAAGCCGCTAAGTATCAGCGTCACTGTCGATATAATCACTACCAGGCGCCGTGTGTCAATGGGGACACGGGATCCCATGTATCAACGCCAATTTCATGTAATCCATAATTTGTGCGAATGTGTTGCGCCAATCACGCCGCGTCAACGCATTCTTCTTGCATTGGATGTGTGCTGTGCTCGCCACGCTAACGCTGATATTCTGCACGCAGTAGTTTGTCGTATTCGTCAATATACAGCAGCACAAATCCGCCAAATGTCAGCACAGCCAAATAGATCATCTGCATCCCGGTTGCAAAGAAAATATACGTAACACCAACAAACACCCACAGCGCATTGACCAGTGTAATGTGAATGAGGCGTCTACTAAAGACGGGAAAAGAGAACGATTCTGTGATTGATGTGTCGTCAATATCCCCGAAGTCTCGGTACGAGACAATGTAAAAAATGACGACAGAGATGATGGTGAGCACAAGCGCCATGGTGTATACTTGTTTTTCTACAAAAATAAGCAACGACAGTCCACCGGTTATACCCAACGCATTGGCACAGGTGATGCGCCATATTTTTGTAAAAAAGCGATGCACACGTGAAGGTGCGTTGTGACTATTCCAATTATTTGGAAAGTAGTATGTCGCAAACGCATCACGATAAAACATGACGAACCCAATCGCCAAGCATACCGCAGTATAGAGCAACGGTTTGCCTGTGACATACAGCAACAACGATACTGCGCCTGCCACAAACAGGATATTAGTTTCGGTAATCGACCAAAAACTGCGCAAAAATGTGTGCCATGTGAAAGGTGAATTATCTGACTGTGGATATGGTGGATTCGGTGTCGTTTCGTAGGCATATATATAAAACAAGCTAAAACCGACAATAGTCATGATAACTGCATTGATAAAGAGGCGTCCTTCGAGATAAAAAACTGCTGAAATACCGATAGCGAGATAGATGCCGTTGGCTTGTGTGATGTACCAGAGTTTGTGCATCATGACATGCCATGAATCACGTGTTGGCATGGTGTGTGTGCGAGGTTCATGCCGTAGAATCGCGTTCAAATAATACAGTGTGATGCCGATGAATGTAATGATTGTCATATACATCAAAATCGATCCCGAGACACTAAATAATGTATTTATTGCATAGCAAATCCGTATTGCGTTTTCGGTCGTGCTACGCCATATTTTCTTGAGAGTGTCATTCATTACCAGACTCCAATCAACGACTACGTTGGCGCCCACGAGCTGCACCACCGGCTACTGCTGCCACTGCCACACCTGCTGCAATCATGCCACGTCGTGTGGATATGGGGACGTTTGAGCCGAGTGGAATATAGCTGTTGAACCCATCGCCAAACAAGTTGATGTGTGCTTCAAACGCTGCACGCACCTCGTCAGGCGCTCCTTGTACTGCATCAATAATGGCCTGTTTCGTAACTGGGTCGAGTGTATTCGTGTCGAGTGTGGCAAAAATCTGTGTAGCGTGTGCAGCCGTTGCTTGTTGCAACACTTGCGCGTTGGTCGCGAGCGTGAGTGCCTGCGCTGCCGTCAACGTGTTGCGTTGTAATGCGTTGATTGCACCATCAACTGTAGTTGGATCACTCACCACAGTTGTCGTATTGGTAATTGTAGGAGACAGCGCCATTGCATCGCTCACAATTGTAGTGGCGGTGATCGTCGACATGATTGGAATTGCTGTGTCGGTAGCACGTTGCACAGTGTCGGTGGCGGTTAGGATTGCAGGCGTCAGTTGTATTGATTGGGTATCTACGATTGTGGGTGATGCAAACAACGCCGCAGTGTCATTGCTGGTCGTTGGTAGAGTGGTTGACTGTGGGAGTGCTGGAGTTTGTGTAGAACGTTGTGTGGCGGTCGCTGACGTGGTCAGCGTCGCGTATGGTGATGCTTGTGGCAAACGCGTTGTGGTATATGTGGGATATTGCACGGGTCCTGACGTGTGTGTCGTCGTGGGAATCTGTGATTGTACTACTGTTGGAGTCGTCGTAGCGCTCGGCTGCATGGTATCGGTAGCGGTGTTTGTCACTGTCAGTGTGGCAGTGTCCGTTGCGGTGGCTGATGAAGTACTTGATGGTGTGGCAGTGGGACTCGCCACCGTAATCATCATCGAGGCACTGACGAATTCGCTAAACGGTGTCGTGTCGCCATATTCAATGAGATATCCATCGATATCCAGACTATGCGCAATCACATCCGTCCAACATGAGCCTCCGGCACTACCACTAAAGTAGACATAATCCTGGTCAATGAGCCAATTTCCATTGGGTTGCCCTGCACACCAACGTGTATATGCTGTTGTCATCCCGCTTTCGGGACCATTTTTCCACTTCCACGTGTCTTCGTTGTCTTCATCACTCAACGCAATCCATACGTCGTTGGTTCTGTAGATCAGCGATTTGGTGAAGTCATATTCCGTCTCTGACGAAATCGTTGCTACATAGCCTGGGCGTCCCTTGTATGTCATCAAGGATGCATCACCTATGGCTTCGAAAAAACTGATGCGATATGACGACACTTCACGATAGAAATGGCCTGTTGATGGCAGATAAAAATGCATACCATCATACGCAGTGACAGTCACAGTCAGCATCGTCATTCCCGCTGCTTGGGTGCTGATCGTGAGTGAGTCGAGTGCCGCATTGACATCAGCGACACTCCCATAAAAACGAATGGCAGATTGATTTGTCCAACTGCTTGATTCTGCAATTAGTGTTAACCCGGTAGTGGTGTTGATGCTGACACGACTGCCACCCGCTGGTGGGAGTGTGACAAATACCATGATGTTTTCGATGCCAGTAACGTTGAAGTCATCGCTTAGTGCGTTATCACTTGTATTTGCAGGAAGCGTGGTCGCTGCCGGAACAATGACGCCTTCTTCACTGGCATATACCGTGACCACATCTTGTTGTACCATACTCGGCCACATCACGAGCAGGAGAAACAAGCATATTTGCATCAAAAGGCGCTGGTGGTGCATGCGTGCATCTGCTATTACGGAATATTGCTGATTTATTCAGCGTAACTATACTAAACAGATGCAAATGAGTCAACCA
>CAZIKU010000033.1:0-23642 GCA_964539815.1 uncultured Klebsiella sp.
ACGGCTTCTCTTTCTTGAAGCGTTCGCGAATCTGGCGCAATACCGGCATTTCGTTTTCGGCCCAGGCCATGCGCTTCCGGCCTTGTTCGGCCAAACCGATGTCCTTGATGTCATACTGCTTGGTCATTGAATTCCCTACTCCTATTTGTTGCTCTGTGCGTTACACACGGCGCACGACGGTCTATCCCTGTGGAAATAGTACACACAAAGGGGTTGCGGACACACTCCCGGTGTACATTCCAGCACATCGGCGTGCTCCGCACCACCACTTTGGCATATCAACTGTACGCCACTGTTTACAAGTATACTACACTCTCGGCAATCTGCACATGACGACTGATTGACAAGCGACTGACAGCATGCTGGTGGATTTATGCCACACCCAACGCACGCGCAACCTGCATATCGGCGCCAAAAGCATTCACATAGCGAGCATAGAAATCAGCCGGTGTATAGGTATGCTCTTGGCATCCATGGTGCTCGATGGCAAATGCACCGGCCAAAGACGCCACCCGCCCACATGTCACCGCAGGCAATTTTTGTGACAACCCAAAGACAAATCCGGCCAAATAGGCATCACCAGCCCCCGTGGGATCGCGGACTTCGTCGACCGGTGCTACATCAACGGCGGTATCGACACGCACACCATCACGCAATTCCGATACCAGTGAGCCCTTGTCACCACGCGTCAGCACAGTGAGCGGCACACTTTCCATCAGCTCGCGCTCATTTTTACCCGTCACCTGTGCCATCATGGCGAATTCATAGTCGTTGCCGATGAGCGCATATGCGCCATCCAGACCATCCAGAATTTGCGCAGCAGTCAGGCGTGGGGTTTGCTTGCCTGGATCAAATAGAAATGGCACACCTAACTGACGACATTCACTCACATACCGTGCCATGGCATCAGGGTCGGTAGGTGAAATAATCACCAAATCATCGCTCCCCAATCCAAAGTTGAGCAATGACAAATCGCGTGAACGTGCCATGGCTCCCGTATAAAACGCCACGAGCTGATTATTGGCTTGGTCGGTGTTGATAAAGCACGAGGCCGTGAATTCGCCAATGACTTCGTGGATGCCACTCGCATCAATGCCTTGGCTCGTCATCCACTGGCGGTATTCGCCGAAGTCCTGACCAGCTGCGGCCACCACCAATGGCTGCAGACCGAGCAACGCCAACGAATAGGCGATGTTGCCAGCCACACCACCGCGCATGCGCTTCATGGAATCGACCAAAAAGCTGACCGACAACATGTGGACACGGTCAGGGAGAATGTGGTCTTTGAACAAGCCGGGGAAATTCATGATGTAGTCGTATGCCAACGACCCGGTAACTACTACGCGCACAGCACTCTCCTTTTTGTCTATTTATGAAAACAATGCCTGGTTGAGGTCATTTGCCACAGCACAGGTCACAGCAATCACTTCTTCGGCAATTTCGACGCTCGTTTGCCCCAACGACGATACCGGCATCACAAACAGGTGATCACGCAATAGCGTATGCGCAATTCCCGCACGTTGCAAATCGGCGACGAGTGTCAAAATAGTAGTTCGCGCAATGTCCGCACGTGGTGCATCGCCGTACAAGGGCACACATCCACACCCCAGCATTCCACCTCGTTGCAAGAACGCATGGATATGCGGTGCCGCCTCGACGATGCGTTGGGCATAGTCGTTGCAGTTGACCATCAAAAGCGAAATGGGCAACTCACACAACGGCGCCAGCGGCATGTCGGCACCAATTGCCAACCCACGACGCACGGGAATCGCATCGAGTACACGTGCCAATCCCGTCCAGAGTTCATCGCGATCGATGCTCAGAAACGGCGACGAAATCACGTCGATAAAAGGCTCGTCAATACACAATATCACATCACGCTGTGTGCGTTGGAGCAACTCGGCCTGCCAGCGGGCACGCTGACACAAGTGCTGCACCAATCCCTCAAACAACACACTCTCACTAATCAATGGATTCTGTGCTTCGTCGGTGAGTTGTGCGGCCAGTGAAATCGGACCGAGTAGTTGCCCTTTGCACCCCACATGCACATCCTGAGTTTTGAGCAACGGCAACACGGCAAAGAGACCTGCAGCCTCGGCAGGGGTCATCACGGCACGTGCATCACGGCGTTGCAAGAAGTCCAACGCCAACTGAGGCATCCCCGCATCACTCGCTGCCCGCTGCACGAACACACGCCGTTGTTGCTCGTCGATGACCACGCCGGGGAAGCCACATGCAGCCTGCACCACACTACGCTCGCGGAAACTCCGCTGCGGAAGTTGAGGCCATACCACGTACGGCATCGGGAAGCGATGCAGTACGGCCATAGCAGCATCAAGTGTCGTATGTGGCAACGCCCCATACAAGAGTGGTGCAACAGGCATCAGTTGGACTCCATCACCCGCGCTAATGCATCCGCATACGGTGCAGTCAACACCCCTTTTTCGCAGATAATCCCGCTAATCAACCGTGCCGGTGTCACATCAAACGCCGGATGTGCAGCCTGTACCCCTTCAGGGGCAATCCGTGTCCCTGCAATCATGGTGACTTCATCGGACGAGCGTTCTTCGATGGGGATCATACTGCCATCGGCAATCCGCATGTCAATAGTGGATGTCGGTGCTGCCACATACATGGGGATCCCGTGTGCATGCGCCAATACAGCCAACCCATAGGTGCCAATTTTGTTGGCGACATCGCCATTGGCTGCGATGCGGTCTGCCCCCACAATGATGCAGTCGACCAGTCCACGCCCCATGAAGTACGCAGCCATATTGTCGGTAATCAATGTCAGTGGGACACCGGCACGGTGCAACTCAAACGACGTCAAGCGGGCCCCCTGCAAATACGGTCGGGTTTCATCCACATAGACATGCAACGCTCGCCCCAATTCGTGGGCCCGGTAGATAGGGCCAAGGGCAGTGCCGTACCCGGCCGTTGCCAGCCCCCCCGCATTGCAGTGGGTCAGCACACGCCCCCGTGTGGGGATGAGCGGTTCACCGTGGACACCAATAGCGCGGCACATGGCCACATCCTCAGCAAAAACCGCCTGTGCCTCAGCCACCAGCGCAGCAGCAAATTCCCCCAGGGGTAGGTGTTGTTGCGTCACCGCGTAGTCGTACATGCGCCGTGTCGCCCAAAAGAGGTTGACGGCAGTGGGACGTGACGCATCGAGCACACGGCGGGCCTCGGCCAGTGCGCCCAGCAGGTCGGCTCCTGTGGCACCATGTCCATGCACAGCAACCAGTGCCATACCATAGGCGGCGGTACAGCCGATGGCCGGCGCACCCCGCACCTGCATCGAGCGAATGGATTCGGCCACATCTGCGACCGTGATATAGCGATTGACGATTTCGTGGTGGGGCAAGCGGCGCTGATCCAGCACGTACACACCACCGTCATGCCACGTGACTGACTGCAACTGTGTCATGGCCATCTGTACTTTCTGTGATTTGGTCGTACCGGTAGCGTAGTATACCATGCTATGAATGAAGAATTAAAAATTAAGAATTAAAAATTAAGAGTGTGCGCTCCCAATCATAATTCATAATTCATAATTACTACGTGGTAAAATACCCCCAAGGTACGCCATAACATAGGGAGTATGCTACATGTCATACGGTGTCAAGCTTGACCCCAAGCCGATTGTGCCAGGTTTGAGCGTCAAAGCGCTCGTCGACAATCATTTTTATTCATACAATGCGGGCCGTATGCGTGAAGCATGTCAGCTCTTTGCACGCAAAATCGCGCAACCCGACGTCACCATCGGTGTCACCTTGTCCGGCGCATTGACACCCACAGGGCTCGGGACAGCCTCGATTGTGCCGCTCATCCGGGCTGGTCTGGTGGACTGGGTGATTAGCACGGGTGCCAACCTCTACCACGATATGCACCGCTCGCTCGGCTTTAGTTTGTATGGGGGCAGTCCGTTCAGCGATGACATCGCCTTGCGCGAACAAAAAATCATCCGCATTTACGACATTTTGTTCGACCAAGAAGTCTTGCTCGAATCAGACGCCTTTTTGCGCCGCTGTCTGGCCGAAGCCGAATTCCAAAAGCCGATGTCCACAGCCGAACTACATTATCGCCTCGGGCGCTATACCCAGGCCCGCGAACGCGCTATCGGCACCGAGTACGTCTCCATTCTCACTGCCGCCTACGAAGCCGGTGTGCCATTGTATACATCGAGCCCTGGCGACTCTACCATCGGCATGAATGTGGCAGCGTTGGCACTGGCTGGCAACAAGCTGCGTTTTGACGTAGAAGCCGACGTCAATGAGACTACATCCATCGTCTACAACGCCAAAAAGCATGGTGGCAAG
The DNA here is from genome assembly GCA_964539815.1 of uncultured Klebsiella sp. Lineage (GTDB taxonomy): Bacteria > Chloroflexota > Chloroflexia > Chloroflexales > Roseiflexaceae > UBA965. The sequence continues at coordinate 4,323 of CAZIKU010000033.1, forward strand.
AGTGCAGTAGTCATCTTTGGTGGTGGTTCCCCCAAGAACTTCATCCTGCAGACAGAACCACAACTGCAAGAAATCATGGGTATCGCCGAAAAGGGCCACGACTACTTCGTACAGTTCACCGATGCCCGCCCCGACACTGGCGGTTTATCGGGAGCAACACCCAGCGAAGCCATGACGTGGGGCAAGGTGGATCCCGATCAACTCCCCGACTCAATTGTCTGTTATGTCGATAGCACGGTGGTGATGCCTATTTTGACTGCGTACACGCTCGAATCGACGACACCACGCCCACTCAAACGCCTCTACGACCAGCGCGCTGCAATGCTCGCCGAGTTGAGCGACGACTACGCCAAGGCGCGCAACGCATAAGCCGCATCATCACGCCTAGGGGATGGGCATCCATCCCCTAGGGGCGATAGACGAGCCACCCCAACACGGCGGCTGCGGCCACCACAACAGCTGGATTCACTTTCGTAAACGTCAATAACGCAAATGCAATCAGGGCAATCACGATGCCGTCCCACCGCTGCGCGAGGGCGGTAATTGTCATGCCTTGCTTCCAAAAGACCGAGCGCGCAATGTCGAGCGTTGTCCACAACAACAGGCCGACGACCACTGGGCGCACCGCTTTGAGCATGGCCGCAAGTGTTGGCGAGTCTTTGACCTGGAAGTAGAGCACAATCATCACCAGCATCAGAATCGTGGTCGGTCCGACAGTGCCAAAGACGGCTGCAATGGCGCCACTCAATCCGGCAACTTTGTAGCCGACATAGGCAGCCACTTGTGGGGCAATCGGTCCAGGCAATGCATTACCGACCGCCAATGCATCGGCGAATTCCGGTGGCGTGGTCCAGCCCTCATCTACGGACATGCGTTGCATGAGGGCCATCGAGGCCGGGCCACCGCCCCACGAAAAAAGTGCAACTTTGGTGAATACCCAGAACAATCTCCACAACATGAGGAGTTCTTGCATAGTAGTGCATACCCTTCTGGTAAATACTGTCGGTTTTTCTGCAATATGCATATGGTATAATATCTACGGTGGGCGTGTGTGCTTTTTTACGCTGAGTTGTACGTGTTCAGGGGTTTTATATGATAATTAAAATGACCGTTCAGCGTTATCAATATGCCATTGCGGCACTCATTCTTGCGCTGGCCTTTTTGGCACCAGCCCAGATTGCCCACGCTGGTACAACCGTCATCCAAGTCGATGCCAACGGCAATGTATACGATCCCAACAGCACGAATAATGCGCGCCTACTTGCAGGGAGTTCGCTGTACGTGTATGTCAAAGTCACCAACAACAACGCCACGACGCTCTCATCCGTTGGGGTGAGCGTTGGTGGGACGCTGTGTAGTGGTGTACGTAATACGATTGTCAACACGGGTAGTGCGGACATCGCCTCAGGGGCATCACGCACGTACCAGATTACCATCAACGCCAACGCTACCGTCACCAATAGTTCGTGTAACACGATGACGGTATCGGATACCTCGCCAGCACCATCTTCGGCTGGGCTCAAATTCGAAATCGGCGCTGCGCCTGCGGCGACTGCCACACCAGCAGTGACACCGACCACCGTCGGATCGGCCTTTTGTGCCAACGAGACCAATGATCCGCCCAGCAATCTCCAGACCGCCAAAGTGATCGTCGGCGATACCGAGTATGACCAAGGGCTCTGTTATGCAGGCGATGTCGATGCGTTTTCGATTGGATTCAATCGCGACAAAGTCTACAACATTGAGATTACCGAGTCCGAACTCGGGCTTGACTTGATCATGGAGTTGTACGACCCGCTCTTTCGGCTCGTTGCGGTCAGTGATGACTTTTATGAGCACTCATCGGCCAATGCCACCAACATTGCCCCGCAGATTCCCAGCTATCGGGCACCGATGGATGGCGTGTACTATATTCGTATTCGTGACGCCACTGGATACGGTGGGTATCTCAAAAGCACATACACGCTCAAAGTGGGTAATTTGAGCTACGGTGGTATTGCCCCCGACAACACTGGTGTCTGTACCGACAAGTACGAGCCCGACGGTCTGCCAGAACAGGCGCGCCTCATCCTCTCGAATCAACGCCTCAGTGACCATCGATTGTGTCCGACGGGCGATGCCGACTGGATTATGTTCTTTGCCAAAGCGGGCAACACCTACTACCTGTACACGGACACCCGTAGCTATAGTAGTGGTGGGCTCAACGACCAACTCGCAGGCACCGATACCGTATTGACCTTGTTTGAGCGCGACGGTGTGTCATTCATTGCTACCAACGACAATGCCGATACGAGTACGTTTGACTCGCAGTTGCGCTTTCAGCCGACTGCTGATGGGTTCTATTTCGCCCAAATCAAAAATGTTGGCGACATCGGTGGGCCAACCATCAAATACGACTTCGTCAACGAGCTGTGCAAACCAGGTAATGAGTCGTGTGGACGCAGTGCCGGACAAGCCTTGTTGCTGACGCCGACGCCGACGAGTGCCTCCGTCAACCCATCTCCCACCATTTCCATTGATGTTGCCCAAACCACTGAGGCATCCTTCGAGTTGGCGAGCTCGCGCGATAGCCGTGAACTCTTCAATGGTGTCCTCAAGACATTTGTCGACCGCGCCTTTGAAGCAGTCTGGAATCGCAGTGATCGCCCCATTGCCCGCCAGCAAGTATCACGGAGCTGGCTGTGGGGTCCCACCGGACTGATGGCCCGCGCCGAGAGTTACTTGCAGGTCGGTGGGGGCTTGCGCCAAGTGCAGTACTTCGACAAAGGGCGCATGGAAATCAACAACCCCAAGGCGAACCGCCAGAGCAGCTGGTATGTCACTAGCGGCTTGCTCGTGCGGGAAATGATTTCTGGGCGCATGCAAGTGGGAGATAACGAATTCGTCGAACGTGAGCCGAGCAGTGGTCCGCTCGCCGGCGATCCCGGCGATGTGGTTGGCCCGACCTACGCCAGCTTCAACGGCTTGGTTGGCACACGGAGCAGTGATCGGACGGGCGCCAACGTCGATCAGCGCATTCAACGCGACGGTAGCGTCGTCGCCTTTGATGGTCTCAGCACGCCAGCCACGACCTTTGCCAAATACGTCCCCGAAACAGGGCACAATATTCCCCAAGTCTTTTATGACTATCTGACCAAACGTGATGTCGTCTATGTCAATGGCCGCACCACCCAAGGATTAGTCATGGACTGGGTCTACACCATGGGGTATCCCATCAGCGAAGCCTACTGGACACGTGCTACCATCGGTGGTAGCGAGCAGTGGGTGCTGGTACAGCCCTTTGAGCGCCGCGTATTGACCTATGTCCCTAGCAATCCGAGTGCATGGCAGGTCGAACAAGGCAATGTAGGGCGCCACTACTATCGCTGGCGCTACGGCAATGAACCGTCTTAGCACAGAACAGTGTGAGCGCCATGCTTTCGCATGATCCGAATTTTTCAACGATGCCCATCAACACGGCCGAATTTGCGCTGCCGGTGGTGCGCACACGTGAAAACCCCATGGACGCGGTGCACAAAATCGCCGAAGAATACGGTGCACGCCCAGTGACCTCGCTGGCCGAAGCACAAACAGCCGCCTATTTTGGCAGTCGCTTGCGCCGGGCAGGCATGCAAGTATGGACCGATCCCTTCAAAACAAGTCCACTCACCGGTAGTGGCTCTTTTTTGGTGGCACTCGTCTCAATGAGTGTGATTGTGCTGTGGCAATCCTCTCCCGCCTACGCGTTTGCGAGTGCCGTGGTGGCCTTTGTATTGGCCGTACTCACCGCATCATCACGCATCCGCCATATCGGTATCCACGACCGTGAAAGCCAAAACGTCATCGGGACGCAGCCTGCCCTCAAACCACCGACCCGACGTGTGGTACTGATTGTGCCACTCGATTCGCATCAGCCCAATGACCCCATCAGTAGCTATCCAGCACGCATTGGTGCGACTGCCGCGCTACTCACCATCATTGGCATCGAATTGCTGGCACCACTCAATGTGCCGATTGTCATTCGCTTTTGTTTGCTACTCGCCCCGATCGCCTACATCGTGGTAGCTGCAATCGCCGAGCTGTGGGTACGCAGTCAGCCACATTCCCGTGGTGCCGTGAGCTACGCTGGTGGCGTCGCTGCAGTGCTAACCGCCATCGAAGACGTCGGACGTTTATCACACACCGAAATTTGGGCTGTCGGCCTCGGAGGAGGCACCACTGGTGCCGGCATCTTCGAGCTGATGCGCCGCTATCCATTCGATAACCAAGCGACGTTTTTTATTGGGGTAGAAGGCATCGGACGCGGTACACTCAGCTACATCATGCGCGACGTCAACGAACGCATGCTTAGTGCAGATCCCCTACTCGTCGAGCTGGTCACCGAAGCCACATATGGCGTCAATGCCGAGGCGCGTATCGCCGCATTCAACAGCGTCATTCAGCCACTAACACGTGCCAAACGGCGCACGATTAGCATCGCCTGCCTCGACCAAAACGGCCACGTGCCCCTGCGTGGGAGCAACAAAGACACCGTGGCATCCGTCAATCCGGCCCTCATCGAACAAACAGCGCGCCTGATTGCCAACACAGTCCGTGCCCTCGATCCACTCACCACCTAAGCACGCACATTTTGCAGGACGGCCAACAAGACCGCACCGTATGCGTCGGCGATGTCGAGTGCCGATGCTTCGTAGCGCCACTCACCAAACTGCACCCGGCAGCGTGTACCGGCAATGGTAGCATCAAGCGTGACAGTTGCCTCGGCACCCAGCGTCTGCAACAAGACAGTGTGCAATTGCGCGGCACTCGGCAGCCAGGTAGCCTCACCGGCCCACACCGTGTCAAGTGCCCATTCGCTGGCACCGTGGAACAGCAAAGCAGGGGCACCATCGATGATGCCCAACTCGACCCCACTCGCTGCAATCAGCCATGCATCGCCTTCTTCGAACAAACAAAACCAATCGCCATTTTGCGGCGACCAACGCAGACCGGCTTCACGCAGGGCACGCGCTAACGTGTATTGAATCATGGCGCTGACGCCCCCGTATCTAGCCCTGCCCGCACCCGCTCAATCGCACTCAGGCGGTCACGTTGCATGGTTTGTAGGGTATCAGACCACTGCGCACGGAATGGTTCCATGTGATGCCGCAACAGCTCGGCAATCACTAGATTGCGATACCACTTGCGATTCGCAGGTACCACATACCACGGTGCAGTCGCCTGGCTCGTCTGGCGCATGGCGGTATCATAGGCATCCAGGTATTTGGGCAACAGGCTGCGATCACGCCAATCTTCAGCGGCGAGCTTCCAGGCGGTGACCAGCGACTGTTCACGCGCCATGAGGCGTGCTTCTTGTTCGGCGGCGTCGATATGCAAATAGCACTTGATGATGATGGTGCCATTGTCGTGCTGGAGTTCTTCGAAGTTGCGAATATGCGTAAACCGTTGCTGGCGAATTGTATCTGTGATCGTACCACGTACAAAGGCAGCGACGACGTCTTCGTAGTGCGAGCGATTAAAAATACCGATATAGCCTTTGGGGGGGATAGCCGCATGCACACGCCACAAAAAGTCGTGCGCAAGTTCATTGGGCGTAGGCATTTTGAACGACTGAGTCACGACATTGAGTGGGTCACCTTGACTCACCACAAAGCGCACAACGCCATCTTTACCACTTGCATCAATGCCCTGCAACACAAGCAACACACGATGGGTGGCAGCACCAATCATCAGGGATTGGAGTTCGCTCACCTGCTGCATGATACTCACGGAGAGTGCTTTGCCATCCTCTTTGCTGATGGCAGCATCACCCGTCGGTGTCAGCTCCGGCAGCGCCACTGTTCGCTCGGTCACACGAGTTGGCAGAAACGACATACGTACCTCTCTGGATTGAACATCACCATATTACCACGAGTTCTTAACAATTGTGGACAGACCGTAGTAAAGCCGTGCCTACGCGCGTTGAGTAGCAGGCACCTGCCTGTGGTATAATGCACTGCGTATTTGAATGAGGTAAGGCAACAGTCGATGAAAGAACTCTTTCGGCGTGCTCCCAAGGCCTTTACGCCCGCCGAGCAGACGCCCGACCAACAGACACCCGACAATATGTGGGTAAAATGCCCCAGTTGTGGCGAATTGACCTATGTCAAACAACTCCGCGATAACCTCAAAGTATGCCGATGTGGGCATCATATGCGCCTGAGCGCTGTCGAGTGGACTGGACTCTTTGATGATGATTCATTTCTCGAGCACGACGGGAATATTGCGCCACTTGACCCACTCAACTTCGTATCTCCCAAAGACAACTACGCCCAGAAAATCCGCGAAAGCCAGCAACAGACTGGACTCTATGACGCCATCATCGGCGGTGAAGCGAGCCTGATGGGGCAACCCATTCAACTCATCGTCACGGAGTTCGACTTCATTGGGGGCTCGATGGGTAGTGTTTTTGGTGAAAAGATTGCCCGTGCTGCGGAACGCGCCTACGAATTGCGGCAGCCACTGTTGACCATCAATGCATCTGGCGGCGCCCGCATGCACGAAGGTGTCATATCGCTGATGCAACTCCCCAAAGTCAACTTGGCACTCGCACGCCTCGGCAGTGTGGGGATGCCCCATATCGCCGTAATGACAGACCCCTGCTACGGGGGTGTGTTGGCGTCATACGCCTCAGTGGCCGATGTCATCATTGCCGAGCCAGGCGCACGCATCGGCTTTGCGGGACGGCGCGTCATTGAGCAAACGATTCGCCAAAAACTCCCCGCCAACTTCCAAAGCGCAGAATTTTTGCTCGAACACGGCATGATCGACATGATTGTGCCACGTAGCGAAATGCGCTCCACGCTCGCCCGCCTCTTCCGTCTCTATACCACGCGCACCACGGGCACGACGCCGGTGGCAGCTGCCATCTAGGAAACGCCATGAAGACTGTACTTACTGCCTGGGATAAAGTCCAAATTTCACGCAACGTGCAACGCCCCCGTACACTCGATTATGTGCGGGTGCTTTGTGATGAATTCTTTGAATTTCATGGTGATCGCCGCTTTGCCGATGATGCCGCTATTGTCGCCGGTGTTGGGCGGATGCTGGGGCGCTCGGTGGTGATTGTCGGCCACCAAAAGGGACGTGATACCCGCGACAACATGAAGCGCAACTTCGGTATGCCCAAGCCTGACGGCTATCGCAAGGCGATGCGCCTCTTTGCCCACGCCGAAAAGTTCTCGTTGCCAGTGGTCTGCCTCATCGACACTCCGGGTGCAGACCCCAGCATGGAATCCGAAACTCGCGGTCAAGGCAACGCCATTGCCGAGAACATTTTGCAAATGGCACAGCTCCGTACTCCTATCGTCAGTTGTGTGATTGGCGAAGGCGGCTCAGGTGGTGCGTTGGCCATTGGTGTCACTGATCGTATTTATATGCTCGAACACTCCGTTTATTCGGTGGCTGCCCCAGAAGCCAGTGCGGCCATTTTGTGGCGCGATTCATCCAAGGCAGCTGATGCCGCCCGCACCATGCGCATCACCGCCCAAGATTTGACCGAAATGGGCATCGTCGATGGGATCATTCCCGAGCCTGATGGCGGCGCCCATCTCGATGCAGATAATACGGTGCGCAAAGTTGGTGATGTCATCATGTCCGCTATCGAAGAGCTCTTGCTCATCCCCACCGATCAACTCCTCGCACAGCGCTACGACAAATATCGCGTCATCGGTGCATTCAATACCGTCGCAACTCCCCAACATGGGCACGGCGACCCTATCGCATTCTAGCGTATGTCAAATCCTGCGGAAACCACGATTCTTGCCGCGTTGCAACACGCTACTCAGCAGTTGCAGGCGGCAAGTTCGTCACCACGACTTGACGCCGAACTGCTACTCGCCCATCTACTGGGCACGTCCCGTAGCCACATTCTCACCATGATGCGCGACCCGTTCCCAATCGCACAAATCCCACACTGGCATGCCATGCTGGCTCAGCGCGCCACCGGTCTGCCAATAGCCTATATCACACACCATCGCGAGTTCTATGGGCTGGATTTTTATGTCGATTCACGCGTACTCGTCCCACGCCCCGACACAGAACTCCTCGTCGATATCGCACGTGAGGCGGCACGCAGCATATCACCACACTGCGTGGTTGATGTGGGGACTGGTAGTGGGTGCATTGCAGTGACATTGGCCGTGCATCGCGTTGCCCCACATATTGTGGCCGTTGATATTGCACCAGATGCACTCGTGGTAGCACGCCAAAATGCGCAATCCCACGCCTGTGGCGACATGCTGCAATTCGTCTGTGGTGACCTGTGTACGATGTTGGCTCCTGTGCCACTCATCGTCTCAAATCCACCATACACGCTACTCGATGATATCGACGCCAATGTGCGCGACCACGAACCACACCTCGCCCTCGTTGGCGGTGGCGATGATGGTGCCGACTACTACCGCCGGCTGGCACAACTTCTGCCATACCACCTGGCAACACCAGGTGTCTTTGCTTGTGAAATCGATCCACGTCAGGCACATATTGTGGTGAATGCCATGCGCACATACCTACCGCATGCCCACATTAGCGTCCACAAAGACTTATCTGGCTGGGATCGTGTCGTACGGGTACAACGGTAACGCTACCCGACATATACCGTGAGCAATGCAATATTTCTCTGCGTTCCTACATCCAATTTCGGATTGTTGAGCGTTGAGAATAGTAGCACTATTTGAATGATCGTGAGTCATACATGCGCCGCAAATCCGTCAGAATCATCTTGCCAAGCATCACTGTCGTAGCACTTTTTGCGGCATTGTGGTCGTGGGATGAAATCGTCTACAACGTGCGTCTTTTCAACGCATATCAGGCCGGGCAGGCCTACTACGCCGATAATCCGGCAATCACCAAAAATGTCGCCTACGGCAGTCTGCCACACCAAGTCCTGGATATCTACCAACCCGATACTCCGGGCAGTTATCCAGTCATCATGTACATCTACGGTGGCGGCTGGGATAGTGGCAACAAAGAACTCTATGCCCTGGTTGCCCAAAAACTCGTACCATTCGGTATGGTCGTCGTCATCCCGCGCTATCAACTCTACCCTGATGCCACGTATCCCCAGATGAGCGACGACGTGACCAGTGCCTTGGCCTGGACCGTCAACAACATCGCACAATACCACGGCGATCCCACGCGGATTGTCTTTGGTGGACAGTCAGCAGGGGCCCAACTCAGTGCCATGACCGCATTCGATCACACCCTGTTGGCCAAACACGGGCTCGAGCCATCGGCAATCTGCGCCTACTACGGCATCAGTGGCGTCTATGACATCAACGCGCAGAATACGTTTATGCACAATAAAGGGCGCGAGACCACGGTGATGACGGCCGTCATGGGTGGGGAATCCGCCTTTGGCGAGACATCGCCCATCACCAAGGTGAACGCCGACATCCCCCAAGTACTCCTGATTCATGGCGACCAAGACGACACCGTTCCACTCCAGGCGTCACAGGATTTTGCCACCGCACTCAAAAACGTCGGTGCCAACGTCACATTCAACGTCTATGCTGGACGTGGGCATTCTGAACTCCTCTTTTACACATTGACGCAAAACCCCGGCCAACTCATCACTGACGTCGTACAGTTGGCACAGGACTGCAAGTAGGGGGTGCAGACTACCACGGCCGGCGTACAAGGGCGCGTTCTGCGTAGGCGATAATCACCAAGTAGCCCACACACACCAGGATGCGTACCCACAACACCGGCCACACGCTGGTCAGCACGGCGCCACACACCACGAGCGCTAGCGTACCAAACATGCGCGCATACGCGTAGATCTGTGGGTGCAGGCGCTGCGACTGCCACCACAACAAGACTGGCATGAGCATTGCTGCTACGCCTGTGGCAACCCCGGCACCCATGGCTGCATAGCGCGGAATCAGCACCAGGTTGAGCACGGTATTCAGCGCCGCTGCAGCCAGCGTGCTCCATGCCAGCAGTGCGGTCTGCCCACGCAGCGTGGGAATCAAGCCGACGATGGTCAGCGCACCGCTACAGATGGGCACCAATAGCAACGGCCAGACCAGTGGCGCTGCCGCCATGGCCGCATTCCCCGCCAGCACCCACAACAATTCGGGCGCCCACACACCCGTGATTAGCGCCACCCCACCCGCCAGTGCTACATACCACTGCAACGTAGTCGGCACAATGGTTGATGTGGTTGCTTGGGAAAGTGCCACAGGCTGCCACGCGTTTTTGAATGGATCAATCACCAGTGCCAACAATGTCACCAGCGTGGCAGCGAGTGCATAGTGCCCTTGGGCGACCGCATCGATGTGCCCGGCCAACAACCAGCGATCCTGGTAGAGAAGCATCCACATGGCCAGATTGCCGGGAATGAGAGGCATGCCACGCCACCACATCGTACGCAACAGTCCGGCATCCACAGGACCCCACCAGATGCGCCGAGTCCAGACCAACACAATCATGGCATTGATGATGTGCGTGAGTGCGGCAGCCAGAACCATGCCCGATACGCCCCATGACCACCACAACACCAGCACAATGCGCGTCATCGCGGTCACCACAACGCCAATCACCGTGCACACCGCAGTTAGACGAATGGCTTCACGCAAGCGGATAGTCGCCATCAACGTCCCATGCACCACCCCAAACGGGACAGCAATGAGTTGCAGGTACAGCAAATCACGCGTTTCGGGGCGTTGAATCGCCGTGGCCAACCAAGGCACCATCCCCACCAGGAGCAGCACCACCATCACTGCCCACCCCGTCACGGTGAGCAAAGCGCTCGCCACAACCGTCGGTGTCATCGACGTGTCTGCGGTATCGGTACGGTAGAGGCTCGCCAACACGGTTGGCATGCCAATGATGGCCACGGTGTAGGCGACATGCGCAAATGTCTGGAGCAAATCCACCGTGCCATAGCCGGCGACACCCAGCGCCCTGGTGTACAGCGGCGTGAGCAGCAGTGCCACCACAGGGCCGATGAAGCCGACCACCGTGTAAATGGCAGTGGTAGTCATGATGCGGCGCAACAGGGTCGGTTGGTGCATGACACTCCTCTATGCGGGGTGAGTGAATCGGCGCTCCCTCTATGGTACTATGAGGAAGGCACTATTTGGAATACGGGAGTGAATCGTGCGCTATCGTTTGCTCGCCCTCGACCTCGACGGCACCATCGTCAATCATGATCTCAGCATCGACCAACGCGTGCGCGATGCCATTGCCAAGGCCCAAGCCGCTGGTGTCATCGTCACACTGGCCACCGGGCGCATGTTTGGGGCAGCCATGCCGTTTGCCACGACCCTCAATATCCATCAACCATTGATCTGCTACCAGGGAGCCGTGATTCGCGAAGCCCCACACGGACATATTCGCTATGCGGCCACGATGCCGGGTGATGCCAGTGCCCAAGCAGTGCGCATCTTGTTGGAACGCGATATCTTTGTGGTGGCCTACATCGACGAAATCCTGCATATCGCAGAGCGTCGCCCCGAGCTCGACCTCTATCTCAGCTACCACCCCGAAGGGGCCGAAGTGCGCCTCTGCGATGATTTGGCCGCAGTGGTTGCCCAGCATCCTGCCACCAAGTTACTCTTTGTGGCGCAACCCGACATCGTTGCACCTACCCTCGAGTATCTCAAAACACAGGTCGGTGACCGGCTCGTGACAACCCGCTCCCACCAACTCTTTGGCGAACTGACGGCGTTGGGTGTCAGCAAAGGACGTGCACTCGCCGAACTCTCCGCCCAGCTCGACATCCCTCAAGCAGCAGTGGTTGCCATCGGCGACCAAGAAAACGACCTCGAGATGGTGGCATGGGCAGGGCTCGGGTTGGCCATGGGGAACGCGATTGCACCACTCAAAGCCATCGCCAACCAGACGATCCCCAGCATCGACGAAGCAGGAGTGGCCTGGGCCATCGAGCACATCATCCTCGCCTAAACCACGCCATACAACACACTACACCCCCTAGGTGAATTCCTAGGGGGTGTAGTTGCAGTGACTCGGGCAATCTTCTATAATGAGAAGACTAGCGTGAGCGGTACATGGTGCGCAAGCACTTGGTGCAAACGCTGACTTGGACCTGAAGCCCGCCCTCGAGTGTCAACGTGGTGCGTTGCACATTTGCCTTGAACGTGCGGCTGGTGCGAGGGGCTCGACGGAACCAACCACCGGTAGCCTGGTGGCGGATGTTGCGACCGAAGGTGAGACCTTTATCGCAGATTTGGCACTTCGCCATGATGACTCCTCCTGGGAGATGAAACGACATTCACTTGTCGACACATAACGGTGTGACACACTAATGCTGAATAATACCATACCAAACCAGGCTTGGCAACTCGAATCCCACATCAATGGTCACTGTGTTATTTCGGCGCGCGCACTCGGGCAACTACTGCTTTCTTTTTTGTCGTCTGCCCCTGAAATCAGCGGAATTGGCCCCCACGCCACTGCGCTCGATCATCCTGATGCCTGGCAGGCGCTACAAATTACGCGCATCGATGCATATACTGTCCCCGTAACGATGCATGCCGACGCCATTCGCACCGATGTCGTACAGCGCATCCAAATGCATGTCACCCAGCAGATGAGTCGCTGGCTGGGTGTCCCTGTCTCCATCACCATCGTCGTGGTATATGCCACGCCATCACAACACAAAGGATAGCGGAATGGCGCGTATCAAAATCGTCGCGGATAGCACGGCCGACATCTCTGCCGAACTGGCCCATGAACTCGATATCGAGATTATTCCCACACAAATTCAATTCGGCGACCAGTCGTTCCGGGCCGGCGTCGAATTAGGCAACGACCAGTATTACCAGCTGATTGGTGATGGCCGCTTGCGTCCACGCTTTTTGCCACCAAGCATCGCCGACATCGAGCAAGTACTCCGCAAAGTGACTACTCGCTACGACCATATTTTTGCAATCCATATGGCTGCACAGCTGAGTCCCGTCTATCGCATGGTGCAACAGGCAGTTGGGCGCATCCCTGCAACTGCTGCCAAAGTGCGCATCGTCGATAGTAAGTCGTTCTCGGCTGGGCTAGGCAACATCGTCGTCAATGCGGCCCGTGCCGTCCAAGACGGGGCATCACCAAGCGAAGTCGAACGCTTGATTATGGATACCGTGGCACACACGCATTTTGTCTTTTTCGTCGATTCGATCGATGCCCTCGAACAGGCCGGATGCCTCGAATACACCAACAATAGCATTTCGTCATTCCAACGCATCAAACCGTTGCTCCTCCTCGACGATGGCGAAATCGTCCTCTACGAACGCACCCGCACCCGCACCAAAGCCATCGAAGGGCTCGCCACATTCGTCGAAGACTTCCCCAAAGTCCAGGCAGTGACAGTGCTGTACACCACATCACCCGAAGACGTCGACAAATTCCTCGAACGCCTCGAGACCGTCTTCCCCCGCGAACACGTCGTCAGCATGCAAATGAATGCAAGCAGCGCGGTCATGCTTGGCCCAGGAGCCATGGGAGTGGCAGTCTATGAAGGACTCGTCTGAGAATATATCGCTCAAAGACGGGATCAAAGCCCTCGGGGCCGCCCTGCGTAGCGAACAAAAAGATACCTGCCAGAATCGCGTGCACGACGGCGGGCTCGACATGTTTTTGTACGATTGGGGCAAAAACAACCCACTCGCTGCATCGCAAAGCGAAGTGGCGAGTGTACTCGCCATGCTCCGTGGCTATGGTGCAGCGTCGATGCCACAACGTGCCGAACGCATCAATGTAGCCATCAATCGCCTACTCACGCTCTACAAAGCACTCGAAGCCACCGCATCGGTCCCGCTGGCTACTGCTACCACTCCATCTGCACCCAAAAAAAAGAGCACCGCGAGCAAAACGCCCTCCAACACCAAAAGCGATGCACCCATAACCGTCGACTCGCCCCTCGATGCGCTCCCTGGCATCGGCAAAGCCAACGCGCAGGCCTTTCGGCGCCTCGGTGTCAAAACCATTCGCGACTTGCTCCACCACTACCCGTTCCGCTATGACGACTTCTCCAAACGCACTACCATTGCCGATCTCCGCCCCGGTCAGCTCGAAACCGTGGTAGCCAGCGTCTTTGACACACGCACCTTTAGCATGCGCAGTGGCGGCAACGCCCTCGAAGTCAAACTCGAAGACGATACGGGCATCCTCAAAGCGGTCTTTTATCGGCAGCCGTGGCTCGCCAAGCAACTCATCCCGGGCATGCAGATTATGGTAAGTGGCAAGGTCGAACTTTTTGCGGGTCAAAAGCAGATGAGCAGCCCCGACTGGCAACCCTTCCAGGCACTCAGTCCCGACGAGCTGCTCCACGTAGGGCGCATGGTACCCGTGCACCCACTCACCAAGGGTCTGGCCGAACGCAGCGCCCGCAGCCTCATCAAACAGGTGGTCGATCGTTATGCTGACGCACTCGCTGATCCACTGCCTGCCGTGGTACGCCAACGGGCTGGGCTGGTTGATTTACCCGCAGCCATCAAAAAAATCCACTTCCCCGGTTCTGGTGAGGATGTAGTGGCTGCCCGTACCCGCCTCGGCTTCGACGAGTTTCTGGCGATTCAGTTGGGTGTCCTGCAGCGCAAAATCGACTGGCAACGTGAAGAAGGCTACCCCATCCCCTACAACGACGACGTACATCAGGCCTTTTTGCAGACGCTGCCCTTTGCCCTGACCAACGCCCAGACCCGGGCCCTTGGCGAGATTTTCACCGACATGCGCGCCCCCGTCCCCATGGCACGCCTCCTCCAAGGTGACGTCGGCAGCGGCAAGACCGCAGTGGCAGCCGCCACCGCACTTCAAGCCGTCGCCGCGGGATTCCAAGCCGCCATCATGGCCCCTACCGAAATCCTCGCCGAACAGCACTATCGCGGCTTGCGCACCCTGCTCGGCGCCATTGCCGTGCGCCGCAGTAGCGAGTGGCAAGCCCAAATTGATGATCAGCAGCGGGCCCGTATTGCCGAAATTCAACTCATCCTGGGCATGGATCCCCAGCGCAACGATGGCGTGCGCGTCGCCCTACTGACGGGGAGCCTCGGCGCCAAAGAGCGCCGACGCGTCCTCGAGGGCATCGCCAACGGCGAAGTCGACCTCGTCGTCGGCACCCACGCCCTCATCACCGACGCCGTGCAGTACCACCGCCTGGGGGTTGCCATTGTGGATGAACAGCACCGCTTCGGCGTCGAGCAACGCCAACGCCTCAAAGACAAGGGCCACAACCCGCATCTGCTGGTGATGACGGCTACCCCCATCCCGCGCACGCTGACGATGACCATCTACGGCGACCTCGATACATCCGTGCTCGACGAACTCCCACCGGGCCGCCAACAAATCCTGACCAAGCGTATCCGCCAATACGAACGTGAACGCGCCTACAAACATATCCGCAAAGAGATTGCTGCAGGGCGCCAGGCCTTTGTGATTTGTCCACTCGTCGAGGAAAGTGATAAGTCGGATTTGCCGTCAGCTGAGGAAATGTACCAAAAACTGCAGAGTGAAGTATTCCCCGATTTGCGCGTCAGTCTGATTCACGGCAAGATGAGCGCCAAAGACAAAGACGAAGTCATGGTGGCCTTCCGCAACCGCGACCACGACATCCTGGTGGCCACCGCCGTCATCGAGGTGGGCATCGACATCCCCAATGCGACGACCATCATGATCGAAGGGGCAGATCGCTTTGGGCTCGCACAGCTCCACCAATTCCGCGGGCGTGTCGGCCGTGGTGCCCACAAGAGCTACTGCATCCTCGTCAGCGACCGCGACAACGAGGTCACTACCAAGCGCCTCGCTGCCATGGAAGAAACGCGCGACGGCTTCCGCCTCGCCGAAATCGACCTCGAGTTGCGTGGCCCTGGTGAATTCTTTGGGACGCGCCAAAGTGGCACGCCAGACCTCAAAGTGGCGCAACTCACCGACACACGCCTGCTCCACGCCGCGCAGCTCGAAGCCAAGGCGATTCTGCGCGATGACCCCGGCCTCAACCACATCGAGCATGCCCTGCTCCGCAGTCAGGTCGAGGCGTTTTGGGCCAAGGCCGTAGAAGCAAATTAATCTACGTAGGATAGGAATGCGTGGGCACTACATCCAGCCACCACGCTGATTGAGGACGAGCACCATCACCGCAATGGCAATGGCTAGAATCCCCACCGTGGCGTAGAGCAGAATGCGCTCGACGTCGTACAGCGACCAATCGCCACGGATGACGTTGTTGAAGCCCACGATGCTCAGCGTGTGCTGGCGTTTGTTGATTTCGTAATCGACTTCCGTGACTGGCGTCGCCTTGATGATGAGGTCGGCGGCTACCGCACGTACTTGCGTGTTTTCTTCGCGGATGGTGTCTTCGACGAGCTCGCGCAACGCAAAGACCTGCATCCAGCGCGGATCATGGATGTCGACACTGGCGTGATAGACCAGTTGCGACTGTGCGTTCAGTGTCGGCTTGTGCAGGCCGGTATCGTCGTCTTCGTTGAAAAACTGCTTGCCGTAGCGCGACCACTGAAAGGTCTGCTCCTCGAGGATTTCGCCCACGCCTTCGCAGGGGCGGCATTGCACTTTGCCATATCCTTTGCAGGTGCGACAGGTGTCGCTTTGAATGACTTCTTCGACACTGCCGTCAGGGTTTTGCATTTTTTGTTTGCTGTCAATGGTGCCCCGCCCGTTGCAGACACCACAGATGTGCTTGCCCGAACCACCGCATTCTTCGCATTGTACGATTTGCTGCGATCCAGGGACTTTCAAGGTGACGGCCGGCACATCAATGAAGCGGTCAGGCGCTGTGACATCCACGTCCCAGACATCGGTGACTGCCACCTGTGGTACCACATGCCCAGAACGATGGATGTGCTGCGTGATTTTAGGCTCGGTGCGTTTTTCGTAGTGCACACGCATTTCGTATAAATAAAAATTGGAACTCAAAATTTGCCGCGGCGCCATGAACTGACTAAAGGTGATCCGTCGGAACCACCCCTGCCGAGCCCAACGCTCGAGCACACGGCGCACCGCATCCACACGGTGCAATGCGTCAGCACGCGTCTGACTGCGCTGCAAATAATCGGCATCCAGCTCGCTCGCCAACAATGACTCAAGTGGATTCTCCAACCACTCCGCAATGGCATCCCATTGCTCGTGTGCCACTGCAGGCGCTGCTACTTGCCGCTCGCCAGGGACAACTGCCGCCGCACCAGGCACTGCCTGTCGTAACGCTTGTACCGCTTGCGCCGCACTGGTATAACGAACACTCTCCGTCGTACTCATCAGGCGGCGGATGACACGTTCAATAGCATCATTGACCGAGTTGCTCGGCATCAACGCTGGCAAGGGCAACTCGGGTGTTACCCCTCCCATCAGCATGTGATGCAGTAGTACGCCGAGCGCATATAAATCATCGCTGGCCTTGGCATCCGTGCTGCCCAAACGTACCGACACTGGGTAATAGGCGGACGCCAAATCGCGGTCGTCGAAGTCGACTAAATCGCGGCTCACGTCACACGCTGCAAAGCCCAGATTGGTCACCTGCACCTGTAAGTCGTCATTGACCAAAATCGCAGCCGGCTGAATATCGCGATGGATGATTTGTTGATCGTGCAATGCATCAATCACCAATGCCACCTGACTGAATATCCTTACCGCCGTCACTGCGTCGAGTGCACCACGCACCAACAAATCATCGAGAGGGCGCCCACCACTATCGGGGGTCACCATGTAGTCGCCAAATGTCGTGTCGCGCCCAGCCACAATCACCGGCAAAATGCCAGGATGGCTGATTTTGTGACCCAACTGCGCCGCCAAACGAAACCGCGCCAACGACAACGGGTCACCGCGCCGCAATATGGACACCGTCAATGGTCGATCGGTGCCGGTATGTGTGGCTTGATAACACACGGCCAAATCATCGACACGCACCGCATTCCCGAGCTGAAAGCTCGCGAGACCAGTGTGTGCATCAATGGGACGCCGTGAATTTGTATCGCTACGTGTTGTTGTCATTGCCATACCCATAAAACCTACCACAACTATCATACAACAGTGCATGGTGTATGAGCCAATAATAACACAAATGTTCTACTATTTGCAATAGTGTGGGTTGCAGGATGGGCCATGCACCACACATCCGTACCTTTTACTCACCCTGTGGCGGTATCCTACTGTAACCGCATAATGTAGCCACCGAGGTGACCATGGTATACTTAGCAACATTACCCACCTATACATCGGTGATGACTGGCATGACCGTGCGTTTATCAGCCAAACATATGCAATGGCAGTTTGGGGCGACCACGCAACCCGAACTCGTTGCAACAATTGCCCAACAATGCCATCTTTCCCCGTGGCTGGCACGTGTCATTGTGAGCCGCGGCTATACCAGTCCTGCGGCAGTCAATGATTTTTTGGCGCGCACCGACCCGCATCATGATCCGCTGCTCATGCACGACATGGCGCAGGCCGCCCAACGTATCATCCAGGCTATCTCCACCCACGAGCCGATGGCCGTCTACGGCGACTTTGATGCCGACGGCATTACTGCCACCAGCCTCATCTGCGATGCCTTGCGCCAGCTCGGTGCCAATATTGCCCCTTACATTCCCAATCGCACCAGCGAAGGCTATGGCCTCAATACCGGGGCCATCGATCGCCTCGCGGCCAGTGGTGTCCGCTTGCTCCTCACCGTTGACTGTGGCATCAGCAACAAAACCGAAGTCGCCTATGCCCGCAGTATCGGTCTCGATGTCGTCGTCACCGATCACCATACGCCCCCTGACGACCTGCCAGAAACAACCGCCGTCGTCAATCCACGCCTGCCCTTTTGCCCATATCCCGACAAGGGCTTGGTCGGCGTCGGTGTGGCCTACAAACTCGTGCAAGCCATCGGGCAACTAGGCATGCCACTGCCAAATCATGCCATGTACGAACTCCTCGACCTCGTCGCCCTCGGCACCATTGCAGACCTCGGACCACTCACGGGTGAAAACCGCGCCTTTGTGGCCGATGGACTCGTCTGCATGGCCCAAAGCATGCGCCCAGGCATCATCGCCCTGCGCCAAGTCGCTGGACTGGACGGTCTGCGCATCAATGCCGATGATGTGGCCTTCAAGCTGGCGCCACGCATCAATGCGGCCGGTCGCCTCGACGATGCAGCCCCCGCCTACGAATTACTTTTGGCCAACGATATCGCCACTGCCACGCAATATGCGACGACACTCAATGACATCAACACCCAGCGCCAGCAATTCACCAAAGCCTTGCAAGAACGCATCGCCACCGATATTGTCCATATTGGTCGCCAGCACGACACCATCATCGTGCACGCTGACCCCGAAGCCCACGCCGGGCTGG
>CAZIKU010000034.1:0-23483 GCA_964539815.1 uncultured Klebsiella sp.
CCGTGCCTGGTCACACAAACTCAGTGTGGCTAGTATGGCGTTGTTGTTTGTTTGGCTTGAAGCACAGCTCAAAGCAGGGCGTGATTGTGTGGTTGAGGCCAACTTTGAATCAGTACGTGATACGCCACTGTTGACTGCATTGGCGGCAACATACGCAGTGCGATGGGTACAGGTCCATGTGATTTGCGATGGCGATACACTGTGGCAGCGCCATTTGGCTCGTGGCGCAAGTGGTACACGACACCCCGGCCATCTCGAGCAGGCTGTTGCCAGCGAAATGCACCAACGGTTGCGTGCTGGTCGCAGTGATGCGCTCGCCCTCACAGCCCCATGCATCGAGCTTGACACGACCAATGTCAGTGCCATCAATATCGATACACTGTATCGCGATATTCAATGCGCATTTGCGAATACGTAATTCTGCATATTGTGTATACAATTTATTAATTTTTACTAATTTACAATTAGTTCACTAATACAGTATTTTTTTCGTGTTTTGCATCAGATACGCATGTAAAAGTCTTGCGTATGTGAATAAACTATATAATTATGTATAAATATTTGTTATAATCGCAGTATAAGCATCAGGCAACGTAATTACACCGCAATACTACGCAACGAGGTAATATTGACAGTCACCGTAGATACGGACTGTGAGAGAGCAAAGAAAGGAGTATGCCATGTCAGATAAGCCGACAACACAATTTAGTGTTACCGGATTTTGGCTGGCGGGGCTTGGCATGATTGCCGGGCTTGCGATGGTATCACTACTATTATCGTGGATACCAGGTGCCGTATTATTGGGGTTACCTGTCTTGGTACGTGTAGGGCTGGCAGTGCTGCTTACCGCAGTACCAGCGCTCTTGTGGGTCATCATCTTTATGCGGCAAGACCGTCTGGAGCCCGAGCCGCGAGAGTATGTAATCGGACTGTTTGTGCTAGGTGTGCTGGTGGGGGCAGGTATTTACCGCCCACTCGTTGATTTATTGCTACTTGCAAACTGGGGACAGGGCAATATTACCATTCTCACCGGGTTCATCGAAGGAATCATCCTCAGTGTGCTCATCTATGCCGGTGTCCGTTTTACGATCATGCCGACAAACGAATTCGATGAGCGCGTCGATGGCATGATCTATGCCATTGCATTTGCACTCGGGATTGCGACTGCCGAAGGCATCACCCTCGTGATGAGTCGCGCAGTGCGGTCATATGCGGCCATCGTGCAAATTGTATCTGTTGACGCCATGTTGGCAGTTGCCATTGGTATCGTCATGGGGTATGTGCTTGGGATGATCCGCCCAGGACGTGCGAGTGGCTGGCTGATAGTAGTCGGTGTCTTGGGTGGTGGCGTCGTGTGGGCTGCCCACGATGTCGTACGTAGTACCATCACAACCGGGTTGAATAGCCATCCCATGTTGTCGGCCATTCCTAGCTTAGTGGTGATGTTGGTGGTATTTGGCTTGTTTAGCTGGTTGTTGACGCGCGCTTATGCCAATGCTGACACACAAAATGACATGCAGCTCCCGGTTGGGCGCGCCGATATCCCGGTGGCGATTGTGGCGATTGTGGTTATTGCAGCCGCACTCATGTACCGTGGCCAAATGGTCTATGCCGGGAAAGTCGTTACTCACGGACCATTTACCGTGACGATGCCGAGTGGCATGCTCCCCGTTGTGCCTGGGGCTCCCTACCCACAACAAACACTCAATGGGATCCAGTACGATTTGCAGGCTCAGCCAAGCAGCGGTGATTTAAATGCCGATAGTGCCCGTATCCGTTTGGTGCGTGGTGCTGGTTGTCAAGATGTGGGAAATGTCGGCGAAACGTCTACAACTATTAACACGGCTGTGGCACAAATCCAAGAGTATGTCTGTTTGCCTGACGATCACGGGCAGGACGTGACGCATTGGTACCAACTCGTGACCATCAAAGATGGGACGCTCTATAGTATTTCTGTATCCGGCGCCGAAAAATCAGCGTCAACTGTTGATACGTATTGGCACGAGATGATGGCACGACTGACTGCCAAATAAGCGCAGCGTTCCTGAGAGGAGGAGACTAGTATGAAGATAACACGTGCCTTACTCGTGCTCGCAACACTGATGCTACTCATCAGTTGTTCAGTACCGCAGGTGAGCGTGACTACTGGCGACGCAACCAAGACACCAGCAGCTGATGCCAGTGGTGCCAAAGATAACACCGATTCCCCGAGTGGCGATGTCACCAAGCCCAGCAACGAAAATACGAATGACACAGACCTGGTGAAGCCAACCGCCCAACCAATCGAGAAAAAACCGACCTCGACGCTCGAATCCGTGATTGCAGCTACGGTGCAGCTAGGTGTACTCGACGCCCAGTGGAATCAGGTGGGGACATGTACGGGGTCAATCATTGATCCACGGGGTCTGATTATCACCAACTTTCACTGTATTGGCGATAACGAAACAGGCGAGTACTACAACGCGGATGGTGTCGACTACGTCTATATGACACTCGACCCACGCGATCCTCCCAAATTGCAATTCATTGCGCAAACGGTGGATGCAGATGCCGGCAAAGATATTGCGGTGTTGCGCATTATCGCCACCACCAACGGTGAACCTCCCGCTGATTGTTTGAATCTCCCTGCAATTACCCTCAACATGGATGCAGAAGTCAAAATTGGCACCAAGGTTACTTCTGTGGGCTACCCTGGAGTGGGTGGTGATACGCTGACCATCGCCAACGGCCAAGTGGTTGGTTTTGACGAATATTCGATGAGTGGCCAAGGTCGCACCTACGAAGCCATCAAATACGATGCGGCAGACTCAGCAGGTATTTCGGGTGGACCAA
Organism: uncultured Klebsiella sp.; assembly: GCA_964539815.1. Classification (GTDB taxonomy): domain Bacteria; phylum Chloroflexota; class Chloroflexia; order Chloroflexales; family Roseiflexaceae; genus UBA965. The sequence goes on from CAZIKU010000034.1 coordinate 2,833, forward strand.
TTATCAACGAGGACTTTGAGCAGATTGCAATTGCCCATGCGGGCCGTTCAGATGCCGAAAAGGGCGGTAAGTTGAGTTTGGCACGTCCGATTAACTTGGCCATTGATTTGATTAATTCTTCCAAGCTTGTGCGTATTCCCGGGTGTAATGGTGCAGATGCAGCACAACTCGTTGGTCCCGCAGCAGTGGCGACCACCGAGGATAACAGTGGCGGCACGACACAAGACACCACCGAAAAGACATACGATATTTCTGGTCGTGTGCTTGATTCGGTGTCGGGTGAGCCGATTGCAGGCTGCTTTATCATCATTCTTAAGCCCGAATATAACTGGGCAGATGTGAATTATGATGCCATCGATGACTATATCTGGGCGTTTGCCAAAACTGACAGCAACGGTGTCTATACACTGAGCGTGACAGATGCAATGGCCAATGATGTAGTATCGTATGGAATGTTTGCTGAGGGATATGATACGTGGACAGGAGATGAGGTCAACTTGCTCGAAATTTATGACGATAAAAAAGACGAGTGGGTTGATTTGTATCTCGATGCATCCACGGATGGATCAGGTTCATAACGAACACCACGCAAACAGCCGTCGTACCACTATGGTGGTACGACGGCTGTTTGTTGTTTGTGACGACGTCGTTAGGCGACCCCACCTCTGACTACCGGATTGTGCAGTGTACCAATCCCGTCAATCGTGATGCTCACCGCATCGCCACTCTCGAGTGTGAAGTCATCACCTGGGACAATCCCCGTACCGGTCAACAACATGACCCCGTCGGGGAAGAGATTGTCACGCCCCAAATATTCCACTAGGTCTTCGTAGCGCCGCACGATTTTGCTGGTGTTGACTGTGCCACTGAAGGCAGTACGTCCGGCACGCTGAATCGTCAGCGCAATTGTGAGATTCTTGGCATCGGGGATAGATTCACTGAGGGCAATCATAGGGCCAACGGCACAGCAACGTCCATACATTTTGGCTTGGGGGAGATAGAGTGTATTTTCTCCTTCAATGTCGCGTGAACTCATGTCGTTGCCAATGGTATACCCTACAATTTCGAGGGCTGGATTGATGACGAGTGCGAGCTCTGGCTCAGGCACATTCCACGTTGCATCGCCACGAATCGCTACCGCTTCTCCAGGACCGACCACACGACTTGGGGTCGCCTTGAAAAAGATTTCTGGTCGGGGCGCCGTGTAGACGCGGTCATAAATCCCACTTTTGGCAGATTCTTCTTCGCGGGCAACCCGACTCCGCTCATAGGTGACTCCCGCCGCCCAAATCTCTTGGTCGTCACATGGGCGCATCAGCATGACACTTGCGAGTGATGCGACGGGGGCGACACCTGCTAATGCCTGACGGAGCGCACTGCCTGCATCGTTGCGGCCGATGGTCCAGCGCAAAAACGCTGTGATACTCGGGAAGCGTGCCGTGATATCGTAGACGTTGTCTTGTTGAACAAATCCAATGCGAATGTTGTTGTTGCCATCTGTAAAGCGACAAATATACATGTCTGTCTCCTCGTTTATTGAATCGTGGGAATGCGTCGAATTGTGGGATCCGTGAAGATATCGTGTTCGTCCGTGCTCCGTGTCGAGAATTCCGACACGATACAGCCATGTGGTCCGGCTTGGAACCAGTGCTTGATGTTGGGGTGGAGCGTGTACTGCTCACCCGGTCGCAAAATAATCTCATGCCATGCCGTGAAGTATGCCGCCCGATGCGGTGGTGGTGTGCCACGGGGATGTGGTGTCGCTTCACCTTCTACATACAAATACACTTCGCCTTGACGGCACCGGAATGTCTCTTCTTTGCCCGGGTCATTCCCCACCGGCGGGTGGCGGTGTTCGGGGAAGAGTTGATTCGCAAAAAGCACGAGCTCTTTGGCACAGCAACGGTCCGTATTGATGTAGGTGATGAGTTGCAGACCGAGTGTCTCGATTTCGCCGAGCCCACAATCCGCAATTTCGATTTGCTGCGCTTCCTGTGGCGTCAATACAATCCCTGCGCTGGCAAGTTGGGCAGCCGTGCGTTGTCGCAATGTTGCAACGTCGACTGGGGTCAATGGTGGCATACCACGCTACTCCTTGGCTGTGTTAAAAACGCAACGCAAACAACGAAATATCATGTGATGTTGTGCCGGTCATCGTCAGATCGGCGAGGATTTCACCAACAACGGGTGTGAACTTAAAGCCATGTCCAGAACACGGTGAGGCAATCACGACCTGTGGGTGCTCGGGATGAACCGCAATCACGAAATGTTCATCGGGTGTCAGCGTGTACATGCAGGTTTCGTAGTGCACCATGTGGCCGCATAATGCGGGTATACGCCCTTTGAGTAGGGCTTGGAGCGACTGTACGTCGTGATCACGCAAATTTCGGTCAATTGACGTTGGCGTACACGCATCGCCAACGGTATGGATTGCGACTTTGATGCCGTGCACACCCGGCTGTGCCGGGAATCCATAAAACGATACGCCATCACCACAGTCCCAGATATAAATGGGGAAGTGTGGTTCTTGGAATGGCACATAGCCACCAATCGGCTCAAACCACAACAACACGCGCCGCTCAACACGCAAGGGGAGCCCCATATCTGCGAGGAGCTGCGGTGCCCACGCTCCAGGGGTGATAACTAGGTGATCAGCAGTATAGGTGCCCATGTTTGTGGTGACGCGTACGCCACCATGTGATAAGGCCTGCCAGCGTTGCACTGTTTCACCAAAGCGCAATGTTGCCCCATGGGATTCTGCCAAGCGCAGATGTGTGCGCACGGCGGCTTCGGGTACCACATAGCCTGCATTGCGTTCGGCCACTGCCACAATATCGTCACCGGGAGTTAACGCCGGGTAGCGCCGGCGCAACGTGGCTGCATCGAGGATTTCGTGCGGGAGCTGGTGTTCGCGCACACTTGCAAGTGTGCCTTTGATGACAGCACTCTCTGGATGCCCGATCATGATGCCGCCGGTCAGATGCAACAGATCTTCGTTACTTTCGCCGGCAAGTTCATCCCACAACGTGAATGCACGTTTGAGGAGCGGCACGTACGATGGGTGCTCCATGTAGGCCTGGCGAATGATGCGCGAGTGTCCATGGCTCGATCCGTTGGCGTGTGCTGGAGTGAATTGTTCGAGCCCGAGCACGCGCTGACCACGGGCAGCTAGATGGTATGCAGCCGCGCTGCCCATGCCACCGAGCCCAATCACGATGCTGTCATAGTGCATATAATGCCCCCTCTGCACGAGTCCGACAACGTTGGCATACGCCGAATAACTCGAGAATGTGAGCCGCAATCCGGTAGCCGGTTTGTTGTTCGAGCGTGCTGATTAATACATCCAAGCCACATTCCGCAAATTCACGCACCTGCCCACACTGAGTGCAGATGACACGGTGTGCATGTGGATGCGTGCTCACAATGTAGCGGTGACAATCCACCGTGCCGTGTATGCGCTGTAACACGCCGATATCGGTGTAGAGTTTGAGCGTACGGAATAAACTTGCATCACCGAGCGGTGTCCCCTGCTGGGTGAGTACACTGGCAATATCTGCTGCACTAAATACGCCATCAAACGAGTGGATTGCCGTCAATACGGCCATTCGTGGGGCGGTAAGTTTATGCCCAGCATTACTCAACGTGGCACATGCATGTTGTATGCGCTGATTATCAGTGGATGGCAGCATCGACATGCGATTCTCCTTTGAGCCACGCCAATATGTGCGGCATCACTACCGCATATCCGCCACGGTACATGTTGTGATCTGTCCCTGCAATCTGTTGCCACTGGGTACAGGCAGGACGCATAATTGCCTGGCATTCTACGGGGATGACGGTTGCTGATTCATCTGCAACAAGACATAATGTCTGAGCATTTGTCCGTGCTACCAGCGGCGAAATATCCCAGTTTCCGCTCTCCAAAAAGAATCCTGCCACACTCGCGTAGCGACATTGTTGTAGTGCGAGTGCTTTCCAGTGGATATCACAGGGGTGCCACTGTGGCAACCGTGCACACAAGCCTGCATAAGTTGTCGCAACCGGTTGGCCTACGCCATCGCTGTAGCGGCCGATGGTCTGTTGCCCCCACGTCGGATTCGCCCGGACTGCCGGGTCGATCAAGATGAGGCGTGTCATGGCGGTCTGCTGTGCCATTGTCAAGGCGGTTGCTCCGCCCCACGCATGGCCAATCACCGTATCGCACGGTACGCCAACCACCGCACAGGTTGCAATGATGTGTGCCGCAATTGCCGGAATATCGTGTGTGTCGATGACATCGCTGACTCCGTGCCCTGGCATATCAATGGCCGTGACACGGTACCCCAGGGCGGCAATGGTGGGAGCTACGCGCCACCACGCCAGCGCATTACTGGTTATCCCGTGCAACAACACCACATGGCGTTGTGCAGTGCCCCATTGATAGACGCCCACACGGTGTGTACCGACGGAGACGACCGTATGTGTTGGCGGCATTCCTGCATCACATTCACCCATGACACCCTCAGTAATTCGTTATGCGAATGCCGTTGCGACTACCGCACGCAACGCCTCGATGCCTTCCCATCGCTCACCAGGCCGGTCATAGACGATGGTCGTTGGTCCGGCAAAGTGGTGGCGGCGCGCTGCGGCGAGACATTCCTGCACTTCAGCTGGCAACAATACACCAGCGGCGTCGTACGAGGCTTTGACATGAATCGATGCCGCCTTGCTGGCGACTTGTACAAAGTCACTGACACGTGATGATGCTGCAAAATTACCAATGTCGGCACATCCACCATACCCCAACGCATCATGAATTGCCAACCAATTTGCGGGAGTCGCTGCCAACGCCTTGAAATTCTCGCTAATCACGCGTACGCCACGCAAGGCACCATACGCCTTTAACTCTTGGAGGGCGTGGATACAGCGTGCCAGGGCGGCGCTATCCGTTGCTGCGGCTTCGCCAGCCACCACGCGTGCATGACTCGCCCCGATGGCACTCGCCACGTCGAGCCACCACTTGACTTGGGCAATATCCTCGGCGTTGTGTGCTTGTGATATGTCAAACGCATCAATCAGGATACTGAAAATTTCCACCCCGGCCGCCTTGGCGTTGGCCTTGAGTTGTGCCAAATAGCTCAGTGACGTGTCACTGATATGGAAGTGACAGATCTCGACGGTATGGAACCCCGCTTGCGCAATGCGTGCCGGCATGTCGAGCAACGCCAGACTCCCATCGGTCAGATACGGATGAATACTCCACGTCGTCAGCGATAAACGTTGCATGGCACGATTCCTTTAGATAATTTCTAGGTAATCACGGTCAGGGAGCGCAGGGAATGGCGCAGTTGGCAGTGTTTGATACCAGTACGCCACAGATGAAATATCGTCTTGCAACGGCAAATAGCGCCCATCACTGCGCCAGCCGAGTGCCTGAATGGTCACGCGTAAATCCTGGCTAAAACGAATCGGATCCATGATGTGCCAGCGGTACATGCCAAATCGTGTTTGTGACTGGTACGTGCCGTCCGGGCGCAAGACTTGTGATAACCCGGCATACGGCGTGGTGAATTCGCGGTAGCCACCATTGGCTGGCCCCACGTCAAAGTTGTACGACCCACAGAAGTAGTCTTCGGTGCCGGTCCCACAAATCGTGGGGAATTGCCCATCACCATCCATAAAAAACTTGATTTCACCTTCGCCCCACCAGCCCGAATTGTTGACTCCCCAGGCCATGTAGGTGCCCACGTAGTGCCCTTTGCCCTGTACACCCGCCAAAATCGTATGATCGGTGGCGTATGGCAACGGATTGCTGCGGCGGTACTGTGCGTGGAAGTAGGCGCAATCCTCGGGGACGGTGGTCAACGTGTAGTTGATTTGATAGTAGAGTGTGACTTCTTTTTCGGAAATATTGCTGACCGTCATACGACAGCGCTTGCGGAACGGCATCTCCCAATAACAGTTAAATGCACTGCCTGGATTGACACAGACGGCCAGCGAACTGAGTTGGGCATATTTGCCCCAACCACTGGCAAAAAAATCACCGAGCGGACATTCGACCGATGGCTGCGTCTGATCATCCCAGTAAATGCGCAATATTTGCAATCGGAAATTGCCCGTAGGGGTCAACCAGATCTGCTGAATTGCACCCATGCCTTCGATGTTGGCAATTTCACGCGTTTCACCAGCAGCAATGCGAATCGAAGGCGACACCTTCCAGCCCTGACCCATGCCACGGGCATGAATCGCCCCAGTCCCCTCGGTGGCCATGCCACCACGCCCCTTGGCTCCATCGAAGTTTTCGGGGCTCAGTGAGCGCGACTGTGCGTCTGACAGCCGTGACAACGTGCCCATGTGCATGCCTAGTCCATTGAATGTCGCCATACGGTTCCTCCTCGAACGTGTGTAATCAGCGGTGATGTTGCTATCTTACCATCGTTTTTGCGGATGATGGTAACGAGCGCTACCCACGTTCATGGAAACGCATGAGAGATTCTTGGTTCGCTATACCCCCAAACGCTACGCTGTAGCGTGTCGTACCTTCCCCACATGCTGCAATGGTACTGATGTGTGCGCTATATTGACAATGGTCATACTATTCGTGTATACTCTTTCTATACCCCCTCCCCCCCGGGGGGTGGGATGAGTGGATAGAGAGACGAGGTCCTGTATGGCGAGTCACAAAGAAGACGTGCAACAGCGGCTGCGCACCATCGAGGGGCATATTCGCGGCATCCAGCGCATGGTCGAACAGGACACCTATTGTATCGATGTATTGATGCAAATGGACGCCGTGCAAAAGGCACTCGATCAGGTTGGGCGCATGGTTTTGGATCATCATTTGCACGGCTGTGTGACGACGGCGATTCGCAGTGCAGAAACGAGCGAACGCGAGCGAGTAATCGGTGAATTGATGCAGGTATACAGTGAACGGAGGAAATGAAATGGATCGCATGGAATTGCCGGTGAGTGGAGTGACGTGTGGTGGTTGTGCAAGCCGTGTGAGTAAGGCGTTGATGGCCGTCCCCGGCGTGCAAACCGCCGTGGTCAATGACGATCGCACCATGGTCGTCATCGAGGGTGCCACACTCGAGCGTGCATCGTTGGTGCATGCCATCACCGATGCCGGCTATCAGGTACCCGCACCCACATTTATCGCCCTCGGTGCTGCCGAGAGTGACGGTGCCTGCTGTGGTGGCGACAGCAAGTGTTGCTAGGATTTGACCTGCGGCAGGCACGAGTGGTTACGACCATTCGTGCCTGTTGTAGTACCAAGGATACAGGGAGCTATGACAAGCAACGAGCAAGCGTTTGAATTTGCGGTCACGGGGATGACCTGTGCGAGTTGTGTCATGCGTGTCGAAAAAGCCTTGCGCAAAGTCGATGGGGTGCAGAGTGCGGCCGTGAATTTGGCTGATGAGCACGCCGTAATTCAGGCCGCACCGCAGGTATTGATGGCGGCGGTGACTGCCGTCGAAAAGGCCGGCTACGGGGTGATTCGTGACCAGCACGAATTTGCCGTGACTGGCATGACGTGTGCGAGTTGTTCGGCGCGTGTCGAAAAGGCCTTGCGCAAGTTGCCTGGGGTACTGCGCGCCGATGTCAATCTGGCCGACGAGCATGCCACGGTGGATTTTGTGCCGACCATGATTACATCAGCACAGATGGTTACTGCCATCGAAAAAGCCGGCTATGGGGTGATTGCTCCCGCCCAAAACCAAGAAAGTAGTGACTACGAAGCCGATGCTCGCGCTGCCGAATTAGCGGTACGTTGGCGCCGGCTCATCATCGCATTGTGCTTTACTGTGCCATTATTTGTCATCTCCATGTCCAAAGATTTTGGCTTGATTGCACCGTGGATGATTGGTGTACCCGCAGACATGTCTGCCGAGCACATCCATCACATGCCTGCGCGCAATGACCTTTTCAACTGGCTCTTTTTGTTCCTCGCACTCCCCGTACAAACGTACGCAGCGCTCGATTTTTATCGCCATGCCTGGAGTGCGTTACGCGCGCGTACGGCCAACATGGACACGCTGATTGTGTTGGGGTCGAGTGCGGCATTTTTGTATAGCACGGCCACATTGCTGAGTGGCGCGAGTGGTCATGTCTACTACGAAACTGCGGCCACGATTGTAGCGCTGATTCTAGTGGGCAAATACCTCGAAACGCGCGCACGTGCCCAGGCCAGTAATGCGGTGCGCACACTCATCGGCTTGCAACCCAAGACGTCGCGGGTGTTGCGCGCCGGCAGCGAAGTCGAAATCGCCACTGCCGAGGTGCGCCGTGGTGAGATTGTAATCGTCAAGCCCGGTGAGCGCATCCCCGTGGATGGGCAAATCGTGATGGGTGAGACGACTATTGACGAAAGCATGCTCACCGGCGAAAGCCTCCCCGTGCGCCGTGTGCCCGGTGAATCAGTCGTTGGTGCCTCAATCAATCTGACCAGCGAAATCCAGCTGCGTGCCGAAGCAATCGGCACGGACAGTGTGCTCGCCCAGTTGATTCGCTTGGTGCGCCAGGCCCAGGGGAGTCGTGCTCCCGTACAACAGCTCGTTGATCGCATATCGGCCATCTTTGTGCCCGTCATCATAGTGATTGCGCTTATCACCTTCGTGGTGTGGTGGCTCGTGATGGGTGTATCGTTGACGCAGTCGCTCATGTTTGCGGTGGCAGTGCTGGTCATCGCCTGCCCGTGTGCCTTGGGGCTAGCCACTCCCACTGCCATCATGGTGGCGAGCGGTGTTGGTGCCCGCATTGGTGCCATCATCAAGGGTGCCGCAGCACTCGAACGCCTGGCACAAGTCAGCATCGTCGCCTTTGACAAAACGGGTACCCTCACCGAAGGCAAGCCACAACTGCACCATGTCCACGCCCTCCACGACGAATCGACGTTGCTTGCAACGGCGGCAGCCGTGGCCCGTGGCAGCACACACCCGTTGTCGCAGGCGATTGTAGCCGCCGCGCAACAGCGCAGTGTGGCAATCCCCGAGGCGACCAATCGCAAAGATCTCGCTGGTCGTGGGGCTACGGCAGACGTGGCTGGACGCCCCGTGCTAATCGGGAATCTCGCCGCCATGCACGAAGCTGGGATTGTGACTGATGTCATTGCCGATCTCTTGACAGAGGTGCAAGCGCAGGGGATGAGTATTGTGATTGTGGCCATTGCAGGACAGATTGCAGGCATCCTTGGATTGCGTGATGCCCCACGGCGTGAGGCGTCCCATGCCGTCGCCATGTTGATCCAGGCCGGCATCCGGCCAGTGATGATTTCGGGTGATAATCAGGCCACTGCCGCATTTATTGCCCACGAAGTCGGTATTGTCGACGTGGTGGCCAATGTACTACCGGCACAAAAAGTTGCTGCTGTGAGTGATTTGCAACAGCACGGCGTTGTCGCAATGGTCGGTGATGGCATCAACGATGCGCCCGCCTTGGCCAAAGCCGATGTCGGCATCGCCATGGGTAGTGGTACCGATGTCGCCATCGAGACGGCAGATGCCATCATCATGCGTGCAGACGTACGCGTCGTGGCCCAGGCCATTATGCTCGGGCGGGCTACCCTGCGGACCATCCGCTGGAATTTGTTTTGGGCATTTGGCTACAACGTCATCGGGATTCCGCTGGCGGCCGGATTGTTGTATCCATGGCTAGGCTGGCAACTGAGCCCCATAGTCGCAGCTGCAGCCATGGCCTGTAGTTCGGTATTTGTGGTCACGAATTCGTTGCGGTTACGCCGCCTTAGATTGGAATAGCACCATGGAATTGCGTCGCTTTGTACAGGGATGTACACTCGCACTGCTCGTATGGGTAATGGCTGCATGTGGCAGCACATCTGCCCCTGCCAGCGATACCACCCACAGCATGGACCACGATATGTCGTCGATGGCCGCATCTAGCGATGCCCCGTACGATCTACTCTTCCTCGATAGCATGGTTGCGCATCACCAGGGGGCGATTACCATGGCACAAGATGCCTTGGCCAACGCCGAACACAGCGAGCTCAAAGAATTTGCCCAAAACGTGATTATGCAACAAGACGGCGAAATCACGCAGATGAACGTCTGGCGTGCCAAGTGGTACCCCGATGCTGCCCCAACCACAGGACTGGGTATGCACATGGGCGATATGATGGTTTCAAAGGATACCAGTATCAGCTACGATTACCGCTGGATTGATGCCATGATTTCGCACCATCAAGGTGCTATCGATATGGCAAATGACGCCCTCAAAAAGAGTCAGAATCCCGATATCATCAATCTGTGTAATGCGATTATCCAGGCACAGACTGCCGAAATTGCGCAACTCAAAACGTGGCGTTCCCAGTGGTAAGTGTGTATATGTGGGATTGGACGCGGTGCCATGTGGCACCGCGTCCTTTGTTATGATGAACGCCCGCGGAATGTTTCCATCGAATGATAGACACCAAACCACTCGCCTACCACCACATCAAACCAGCGTGTTGGCAAAATCCCGCGTAACAGCGGGAGCACATTCACAATCCACGGCATGCGCAAAAAGATACGGTTCTGGGTAATGGCACGGGTAATCTGCGCCACCACGTTGGCGGGTTTGAGAATGGGCAAAATCGGCGACTTGACCCCGGCAAACATCCCAGTGTCGATGTAATACGGCAAGACGGTGGTCACATGCACGGCACTCTGCATTTGTGCTAATTCGAGGCGTAGTGATTCTGACCAGCCAACCACCGCCCATTTACTGGCACAGTAGACGGACATGCGTGGGTTGGCCACCAACGCCGCCGCCGACGCAATATTGACGATATGCCCGTAATTGCGTGCCAACATGCTCGGCAGGACTTCGCGGGTGACATGCATGAGGGCATTGGTGTTGATCTGCATTTCGCGGGCTATTTCGCCGTGGGAATGTTCGACAAAGGGTTTGCCCACCACGATGCCTGCATTGTTGACGAGGATGTCGACGACGATATCGTGCTGTGCCATCTGCGTGATAGTCTGCTGAATGGCATCCACATCCGTGACATCTACGGTGAATCCCTGTACGGCATGCCCGGCTTGGCTGAGGCGCTGGACGACGGCATGCAATGATGGTGCATTGACATCCCAGATGATGAGGCGGGCAATTCCCGCTGCAAGCAGGTGTTCACCGAGCATCAAGCCAATCCCTGATGCGCCGCCGGTAATCAGCACGGTGGCATTACGGAGTATCGTCATCGTTGCCTCCTTTTATTACACATACACAACACGCAGGATAGTACGATTGTACCACCCTGCGTGCGTTGATGAATTCGTGCGCCGTCTAGTGTGTTGCACCACTCGCCTGGCGCTGCATTTCGCTGCGCCCACCCCATTTGCCTGGCCATCCCGGCAGGAAACAGCCAATAATCATGGCAATCAGTGCCACGTAGAAGGTGAGTTTGTAGGCTGATTCAAAGCCTTTGACGTTTTCGTCACAGGCCTGTTGAATTTGGGCACGAATCTTTGCCTTGGCATCATCTGCCATGCCGGTAGGCAATTCTTTGAGTTTGGCGGCAGCCGCAGGTGGAATGTTGTCTGCACTTGCAACACCTGGTGTCTCGCAGATGCCAAAGGGTGCACTGACTTCGGTGCTTTCCTGGGCTTGGGCTTGTTGGGCCTTGACATCAGCCGATACGCTCCCGGCCAAGACAGTCGCCAATATCGCTACGCCGATGGATTGCACCACGAAGCGCGTGCCGTTGACGAGTGACGACGCACGTGAGATTTTGTTTTGTGGGGCACTACTGAGTGCCGTAGCAAATGTGGTTTGCACGGTCAAACCAAGTGCGACACCACGCAACGCCAACAACCACATGATTGTGCTAATGGGCGTCGTTGCTTCGATTTGGGAAAGTTGCCAGGTGTTGATGAGCAAAATTGCAAAGCCAGACACAATCAGAATACGTGGCCCGATTTTGTCGAAAAAGCGTCCCGCCAGGGGGGTAATAATGCCCGATGTAATCGCTAGTGGCAACAACGTCAACCCACTATCAAATGCCGTGTACCCGCGTAATGCCTGCAGATACACAGGCATCAAGAATTCTGCACCAAACAACGCCACCACGGAGACATAACCGATGAGATTGGCCATCGAGAACGTCGGATTTTTGTAGAAGCGCAAATCGAGCAACGGCTCGGGTGCCACAAACAACTCGACGATAATCCAGGCCAGAATGCCAGCCGCACCCACCGCAAACCAGGTCAGCACGGTGCTGTCACTCCAGCCTTTGTCACCAACAATAGTCGTGGCGTACAAAATAGCACCAAAGCCAACACTCGCCGTGATAATTCCCAGCGGATCGGCCTTGGCAATCGTGGTGCGATTATCGATGGGCAACCAATTCCATGCCAGTACAGAGCCGATGAGCCCGATTGGTACGTTGATGAAAAATATCCACCGCCAGAGTTCTTGGTCGACGAGCCAGCCTCCCAAAATGGGTCCGAGTGCCGGAGCGAGCACCAAGGCAATTCCAAAGAACCCGAACGCCATGCCCTGCTCTTTGACGGGAAAGGTGCGATAGATAAATGCCGGTCCAAGTGGTTGCGCGAGTCCACCACCGATGCCCTGCAGGGCACGTGCAATGATGAGCACGGTCAACGATGGGGCGATACCACAGACCAGCGATGCACTAATAAATAGCAACAGTCCGAGGACATAGACGTTTTTGGTGCCAAATCGGTCGGCCAAAAAACCGCTAATCGGTGTCACAATTCCCAGTGCCAGCGTATACACACTAATAATCCATTGCGCATCCGTCAGTGTGGCGCCATATTCTCGTCTGAGCGTCTGAAATGCCACGTTGACCACCGTCGTGTCGAGGATAATCATGAATATCCCAAAGACGACCGAAATGAGTACTTTCCATTTGTCGGCAAGACCACGTTGTGGTTGTGTTGCGTCTGTCACAACAGCTCCTTGTGTCACCAGTCGGCGATTATCTGCCCGATACTACGCAATGTACTGCATATCAGATTGAAATGCACAAAAAACACAGGTGTATACATATACACCTGTGTGTGATTACGAAAAAATGCTATACAAACATCTCTGTAACGCTCCGGCCTTCCCATTCTTCGTGGGGTTGGATGCCCAGCATGTCGGCAAGTGTCGGTGCCGTATCCATGAGTGATACCGGCTGTGTAATGGTATAGCCGTGTTTGACACGAGGACCAGCGGCAATCCACGGAATCGTCATGTCTTCGGGCATGTCGGTGCCGTGATTGCGGTCATGCCCACCATGGTCGGCTTGGACGATGATGTGTGTGTCGCTGGGCAAGGCAGCCACAAGCTCGCCAAACAGCGTGTCGACGTGACTCAACTGTGCCAAATACCCGGGCTGCATCCAGCCATACGCATGCCCAGCGGTATCTACGGATCCATAGTAGACAAAGACGAAGTCGTAACGTTGGCTTTTGATGACACGCACGGCTTCGGCATGCATTTCATCGTCGTAACTCTGATTCATTGGTGGCTCGTGACACCACGCATACGACAGTTGTTCGGGGCGTGCCATGTCGCGTAGCGGCTCCCAGTTATGCACAAAGGCACTCTTTTTGCCGGCAGCGCGGGCGACTTCAATGAGTCCCGGCAAGGGACGTGCCAAGGGGATGAAGTAGTTGGTGGTGATGCCGTGGCGAGTTGGTGGCACCGAATGAAAAATCGAGGTGTGGCATGGCAGCGTAATACTCGGCATCACACTTTGGGCCTGAAGGGTGCTCGCCCCGCGAGCCATGAGTGCTTGGAGATTCGGGCATGGAGTCGCCGTCATCGCATCGGGACGCATGCCATCAATCATGACAAATACAACCACGATAGTATCCTTTCAATCATCCTCTCCTCTTTCTATCATACGGCAGAATCGAGTAGGTAGGCGTTAACCGTGTGTGGTGCTTTCGTTATCCTTGGATTGTCTCCATTGTACAGATGCGCGTGATTATGCTGAGCATGCCGATTCGACTGGCGTGCACATCACAATCCATGCAACCGTGTTATGATGAGAATGAAGAGAACAGTACACGTGTCAATACCATAAATACGAGGTACCCATGGTGCAGGTTACCACTGCAATCAACGCCATTCAGCCACTGATGGATGCAGGCCATCACGATATTCTTGCAGCACTCAGCCAGCATGGGATTGTGGTTGATGTCTATCCGACGCAACTCCCTCAGCCCCTGCCCCATCATGCGGCCGCAGCCCGCGCCTATCCCATGCAGGGCATTCTCAAATATCATGGTCTCTATGACTGGACGCAGCGCATCGCCTTTTTGCCCAGTATTTCACTCAACAGCGATGCTGCTAGCACTGTCACCTATGTCGAATTTGATCCGACTGCAGCACACGACGATATCTGGCTCGGTGATGCACCGGCAAGTGGCCGTGAACGTGACCGTATCGTGCAAACACTCGACGCGCTCCGCCACATGGCAGGGGTATCCTGGCCGGCCATTGTGCGCACCAAAAATTTCTTCCGGGCCGCTGTAGCCGGCAAAGGACTCGGTTCGAGTGCATCGGGCTCTGCCGCATTAGCAGTCGCTGGTATTGCCGCCTTATTCGGCGACCACATGATCGCCAATCAGCGCTTTGTCAGCTGTGTGGCACGCCTTCTGGCTGGGTCAGGGTGTCGGGCCGCTGTCGGCGGGATTGCCTTGTGGGTTTCACACATGGGACTCGGCCACGAAGACAGCTTCGCTGTTCGGCTTGACCAGCCCGGTCAATTCGACGATGTGGCATTGCTAACCGTCCCCATCGAATCGCGAGTGGGTCTCAAAACCGAACAAGCGCATGCCGATGCCCCATCAAGCACGCTATTTGCGGGCTGGATGGCGACGCGCAGTAGCGAGATTATCGAAGGCATTGCGGCCACTCGCCGTGGTGATTGGCAGTGGCTGGGACGCATGTCCGAAATCGACAGTATGCGTCTGCATGGCGTGACTATGTCGGGTGGTGACGACTACAAAATTATCGGCTGGGAGCCTGAGAATATCGCCTTGTTCCGTATGTGCAATACATTGCGTGCCCGTGGCATTCCTGTCTACTGTTCCACGGATACCGGTCCAACTGCGGTGTTCATGCTCCAACGTGCCCATGTTGATGTGGTCACGCAAGAGATTCACGCACTGTTACCGGGTGTGCCGATTATCGCAGGACAAATTGCTGGTGCATCGCAACTGGTGCCCCTTGCCGAAGCCCGGACGTTGTTGGGTATGAAGTAGCGACAGTTGCCGTAGTAGAGGTGTGATATGAGTACGACCGACTTTTTGAGTGATGTGCAGGCGCAACCCGATTTGCTCGAAAGCGCATTGCGCACCCATTTGGCAGCAGGAAGTATCCTCGAAAATGCGGCGAAAGCACTGCGTGATGCATCGCCGCGCCGCATCATAATAACGGGCATGGGCAGTTCGTTCTACTCCGCATACCCGGCCATGTTGAAGTTATTCGCGGCGGGGTTGCCAGTTACTCATATCGAACTCTCCGAATTACTGCATTTCGGGCATCAGGCGTTGACGCGTGATACTGCGTTAATCGTCATCTCGCAATCAGGCGAAACAATCGAAGCCGTGCGTTTGCTCAATGACCGTCATCCACAGTCATTGCTCATTGCAGTCACCAATAACCCGAATGGAACGCTGGCCAAACATGCTGCCTATGCCATCCCGCACATGGCGGGCAGTGAACGCGCTGTGGCCACCAAAACATACACGACGTCGCTCCTCGCACTCAACGTCCTCGCGAGTCGTGTGGTCGGTGATGCACCGGTGCAAATTGCCGATCAGCTCTTGCCGGCACTCGATGCCCAACGTAAACTCATCCAACAATTCAATCCGGATACCCTCCCCGAAGAGTGGCGCCGTCCCGGTCCTATCACCTTTGTGGGACGTGGACCGTCATATGCGAGTGCATTGGCTGGGTCGTTGCTCTTTAAAGAGACCGCGCGCATCTCTGCCGATGCATTGAGTAGCGCACAGTTTCGTCATGGTCCCCTCGAAATTGCCGGCCCCGGTCATCGAGCGGTGATTTGTGCGGGTCCTGGTGCCACGTTTGCCTATGATATGCGCCTTGCCGACGAATTGCACGCCTGTGGTAGCGATGTCTGGTTAATCGGTCCCGTCAGCACGACCCGCCGCTACCCCACCGTATCACTGCCACCATTGGCATTTGCGCCACTGGCCGAGATTATCCCGCTCCAGTTGGCGGCACGCACGCTGACACTGGCATGTGGACTCACCCCCGGTGAATTTGCACGTATTGGCAAAGTGACTGATAGCGAATAAAGGAGAGCGTCATGAGTGATGCAAGCATGCTCCAACTATTGCGCGAACTCTGCGACATTCCAGGTCCGAGCGGCTACGAAGAACCGGTGCGTACCTACCTCGTCCAGCGATGGCAACCACGAGCCAAAGCCGTCCACGTCGATGCCGTGGGTAATTTGCTCGTACACATCGGTGGCAGTGGTCCACGTGTGGTGATTCAGGCCCACATGGACGAAATAGGCTTCGTGGTGCGTGCTATTACCGATGATGGCTTTTTGCTGTTGGATACGGCACAGGGTGCACGTCGCATGTCACCCGATCGGCGCTACATGATTGGTCAAACAGCCCAAGTCCTTGGTCGGAGTGGAGTGGTGGCTCGCGGCGTTTTTGCGGCGGCGAGTGGGCACGTCATGACCCAAGCTCAGCTCGACAAAGCCCATCTGGGCTTCGAAGACATCTTCGTGGATATCGGCGTCACGAGCCGCCGCGAAGCCGAGCTTTTTGGGGTGCATGTCGGCTCTCCCGTCATCTGGTACCGCGGATTGCATCGTATTGGACGCTATGTCAGTGGCAAGGCCATGGACGACCGCATGCCCCTTGCCATCATGGATATGCTCATCCAAAACATCGACATCAGCACCCTCGGGTGTGATTTGTGGCTGGCTGCCACCATCCAAGAAGAAAACGGCTTGCACGGGGCCCGTGCCATGGGTATCCGTGGGCAGTTCGATATGGTGTTAGCCCTCGATGTGGGACTCACTGGCGATGTTCCCACCGTCGGTCTACGTGAATACGACGCCCGCCTCGGTGGCGGTCCCACGCTGGTGCACAAGGATGCTGCCATCCAGTACGATCGCCGGTTGCTGTGGCACTGCGCCGATTTGGCATCACAACACGGCATTCCGTTCCAACACGGGGTCTATGCGAACTACGGCTCTGATGGGGCGGCGTTTATTGATGGTGGGACACCAGCTTTACTCATTGGCATCCCTACCCGCTATACGCATACTGCCTTTGAGATGGTGGATCCCATCGACATCGATGCCACGGTGCGTTTGCTCCAGGCGTTTGTGGTGCAACCGTGGAAACCAGCCTAAGTATCGCTTGTGAGAGGGAGAATCGTCTATGACACGCGGCCGGGCCGTGGTCCTCGGTGGGGGTGGTGGTGCCAGTGTGGCATTGCGCGCCATCCCTGATACGTATGACAAAACTGCAATTATTGCAGTGACTGATACCGGTCGCTCGACGGGTGTGGCGCGTCAGGTGGGTGGCAATATGCCAGCCCCTGGTGATATCCGTGCCACAATAGCCGCCCACGCCCGCAATCGTCAACTTGCGCAACTCATGCAGCATCGCTTTGATGGACAGGGTGTGCCCGCACTAGATGGTATGGCACTCGGCAATCTAATGCTGGCCGCACTCTACCGCGAATCTGGTGACTTTGCCCAGGCAGTGGCGGATCTTGCCCATCTCGCCGATTGTGCCGTCACCGTCCTTCCAGCCACCACACATGCAACCCAACTCTGTGCCCACTTAATCGATGGCAGCGACCATATCGGCGAAGTCGCAGTACGCGCCCCACACAAAGCGCCCATTGCGGCATGTCGCCTCGACCCACTCGTCCCCGCGCATCCTGCGGCCTGCCAAGCTATCATCGATGCGGATGTGGTAGTGATTGGACCGGGCAGTTTTTATACGACGATTCATGCGGTGTTATTACCCGAGGGCATGCGTGAGGCATTGCAACAGTGCCGTGGTCAGGTTATTTTTATTGCCAATACGACGACCCAAACAGGACAAACCGAGCACCTCGACAACGTGGGGCATGTGGCCATGTTGGTTGCCCTCCTGGGTAGTGGTGTGCTCGATATCGTGCTCCTCAACAACCGGCGCGCATCACAGGCTCAGGTGGCACGCTTGGCTGCCGAGGGACTCAAACAACTCGACCTCGATGCTCGCGACGTGCCCAATATTGCAGCGCTGGGTGTGCGTGCGATTCCATGGCCGCTCATCGAGCCCGATGCGAGCGACCGCGCACTGTGGAACAAACAAGACACGCTCCGGCATGATGCCAAAGCACTGCGAGCCGCCATGCTCCGTTTTTTGTACAAATAAGCAGAGGTCACTGATGACAACGCCCGACAACCATGCCCCCCTGTCTAGTTATCGCTCGTATGACCCCGCAGAAATGGCACAACGTGCCCATGACTTCCGTGTCGAAATGCAACGGCGGCGTTCGATTCGCATGTTCTCGGACAAACCGGTGCCACGCGCACTCATTGCTGACATTTTGCTGACTGCAGGGACGGCTCCAAGTGGTGCTAATCAGCAACCGTGGCACTTCTGCGCCGTCAGTAACCCGGACATGAAGCGCCAAATCCGCATGGCTGCCGAACGCGAAGAACAGGCGTTTTATACGGGGCGCGCCCCACAGGAATGGCTCGATGCGTTGGCTCCACTGGGCACCAATGCGAGTAAACCATTCCTCGACATTGCGCCGTGGCTCATCGTCTGTTTTGCAGAAAGTTGGCATCGCACACCTGATGGTGGCAAGGGAAAAAACTACTATGTCACCGAATCAATGGGAATTGCCGTGGGTATGCTCATCACGGCGATTCATCACGCCGGACTGGTGACACTCCCGCACACGCCGAGTCCGATGGGGTTTCTGGCGGATATTTGTGGGCGTGGCGAGAACGAGCGTGCCTATTTGCTGATGCCCGTGGGCTATCCTGCCGACGACTGTCAGGTGCCAATTATCACGAAAAAATCGCTGTCAGACATTGCCACGTTTTTTGAGTAATTGCAACACACACAGGGGACAATTCCCTCTTTTATGGCTGTTTATTTCAAAATATAGTATGACCCGCGTTTATCACCAATCCGTAGCAGAATGCTGCGTTCAACGAGGTCGGCCAAATCGCGTCGAATCGTTTCGGTGGATACGGATGGATGCATTTCTTGGAGTTCGCCATTCGTGATGCGGTGTTTTTCGTTGACCACGGTGATTGCACTTATCTGGCGATCGTTGAGTCCCATGCGCCGCCAATGGTCGTTGGCATCGTTGACTTGAGCCTCGTATTCGTCTTCGCTGAAGAGCGTCACCAGGAATCCCCCATCGGTTTCGGCAAAGACGGGCTGTTTGAGTCCGGCGGCTTCCATCATGATAATCATACGATTGATGCCGTAGCCGAGGCGCTCGATGAGGCCATAGTCGGCCATGACTTGTACGAGCGTTTCATTACGCGAAAAGCGCTGATCGGCAATGTTTTCAATCGTCATGTGGCCGGGTAACCGTCCCGGTGAATGACATTCGAGGCGATCAGCGTAGAGCGTGATGCGGATGCCTTCGCCACGGATAAGGTAATCGCGGTGAGCGACGGCATTGACTAGCACCTCACGCACTACGGCAAGTGGGAATTGCGTCCAGTCTTTGCGTTCGAGTCCCTGCATGACACTGCCACGCTTCATGTGTTGACTGAGCCAGACTTCGGCACGCCGTACCGATTCAACCAGTGTGTCGTGAATATCCTCGCGCAGGAATTCATCGCTCATGCGTGTGCCCGCATATTGCACGAGTGTGATTTCGGCTTGGGGGAAAAAGCGTTCGACATCGCTCGCAAAGAGCAACACTCCAGCGTTGGTCGGGCGGATGATGTGCTCTTGTTGGTGCATACAGCCGCGCTTCATGAGAAAGTCTACCGCGTTTTCTTCGGCGATGGCACCTACGCGATGCACATACCCGGTGATTTTGGCGGGATCAAGGTCGGCGATAAGGGCATCGTTGTGGGGCAGTCGCTCCCATGTCATGCCACCACGCTCAACAAACAAGCTCCGCAGTGCATCTGGCTCGAGTGGCACATCGTCGAGTTCGCGACGTTGTAGATAGCGCCCGTTGACCGCATAGACGTTGGGGAGTCCGCGTGGAATGTTGACCACGACAACCATGACCTGCTGATGCTCGATGAGGAGCGGCATTGGGATGATGAGTTTTGGTGAACATAACGCAGCAGCATCAAGTGCCAAGCGATTGGCTTGCTCCACGTCAATCACCCCTTCGACTTTTTGGGTGCGCGGATTAATGCCAATCACTACCATGCCACCACTGGCATTGGCCATGGCTGCAAGTAACTCGGCTAAATCTTCGAGATGAATATTGCCACGGACATAGACGAGATGCTGGCCAGCAGGTTGGTTGAACAACGTCGGAAGGGCACTCGTGCTCATGGAGCGGCTCCAAACAAGCCCACGATCCCTCGCAACACTCCAACAAGTGGGGAAAAGCGCACAGTGGATCGCATACAATCTTTATACATAATACCATACCGTCGTCGTGTTATGGTAGCATCAATACAAGAATCCCCTGTACGAAAGTTGTACGCTCGCATGACCACACGTATCCGCCCTGTCCTGATTGTC
>CAZIKU010000035.1:0-23328 GCA_964539815.1 uncultured Klebsiella sp.
CCATTATCGTTCCCGCCACCATTATCGTTCCCGCCACCATTATCGTTCCCGCCACGACCACGTGTGGGCTCCACAGTAAACGTCACAGTTTCTGACACGACACTTGTTGATGTGAGATTGGGTTGCGGAGTACGTTTGTCATCCGTTGAATCGTCATTGCCAGTTTTATCATCGTCATTCCCCACCGAATTGTTATTTGGTGTGGGCTTCTGCGGTGTGTTCTGGCGCGTCCGTGTCGCTTGTGGGCGATTGCTGGCCGGTTTAGCAGTGGCTGTTGGCTGTAGTGTCGGTACATCCGAAGGCACCACAGTGGCAGTCGCGGACACATCAGATTCTGGTGACGACGCAACCGAATCGAGCAACGGCTTGAGTGATGCATCATCGGTGACCAGCGTTTGTTCGGCACTCGATGAATCTGGATTCGCGGACGTTTGTGCATCAACCTTCACCGTTACAGACTGTTTATCCGACGTAAGCATTGAAATTGTACGATTTTGGCGATTTGTAGATACTGCCGCTTTGGCACCACGTGGGAGTGCAACATTTTTGACAGTCATTTCAACATTTTGGCTGTCATCGGTGTAGCCGACCACAATATCTGGTGTCGCATCACTGGCTGCAGCAACTGCCACAGTCCCCTTGGATTGATCGATGCGTATTTCGCTCGCGAGTTGTTCATCGACGCGCATATTTTGCAGTGCAACAACACTGCCTTGACCAAAGGCAGTCACATTGATTGGTGATTTCGCGACGCCAGTGATACGCAATGTCCCGTTGATATCAGAGGGGATATAGAGCATCGGCATACCAAGCGGTGTCCACATTGCGGGTGCACCGCGCAGGAACCCGATTTGCGCGTTCGGAATTTCGTTGATGATCTTGCCTAGTACAATGCCAACTTTGCGGCCTAAATCGTCAACAAAATACGCCGAAAACTGTTGGCTCATGATTTGTGCAGTTTGTGCAGAGGTCGAGAAAAAGAACGTTGTGGCACCATCGACGATGTCAGCCACAGGATTCGCCGGACAAAAGTGACACACTTGCGTTTCGAGGCGTGCGGCAACGGCAGTGAGTTCGAGATTTTTGGAATTCGCGTCACCGTGATATGTCACAGCGGCGCCACTCAACGATGTTGCAGTATACTCCCATGTATTCTGTTGAGTATTCACGACTATTTCATGTGTTTCATTGGGTAGATTGTTGTCGTAAATTTCGATACCCACATGCGTTGCATCGATATCACGCACCGCAATCGGAGTGACCGTATGACCACTACTGAAGTCCGAAAGATATATCCCGAGCGTATAGAGTTTGGAGAAATCAGAATCTGCGACTAATCCAGCACGCAACAGTCCAACTATTGCATTTGGATCGGATACAATGCGCTGCGAACGTGTGGGATACGTGGCTTGGGTAGCCCACCAATAGGCAATTTCACGTTGAAGCAATGGATTATCGTTGAGGGTTAACTGTGATACGCGTTGAGCACCGAACTGCGACGGCTTCAATACGCCATAATAAAAGTATTGACTGAGTACGGCCATGCCTTCGCAATGGCCAGTTTGCATTGCGCGGTTGATTTCTTCCATCCAGATGCGTGCCGCAGGAATGAGCGCACATGTCTGAGCGATAGCAGCCACACACACGACATTACCAAAAAGTCGTTGCATATCAGGTGGAGTCAAATTGGTCACACCTGTAGCCTTGCCGTAGTTTTTGAATGAAAAGCCGTCACGAGACGGCACAAATCCATCACCGACGACCGATAGATTAGCGACTGCAGATGCACTGAGCACATGCATAGATGTCGTCGCAGGTGCATTATTGGCAGCACACCCTGCCAAAATGAGCGACAACAACGCAATATAGATGCTCAGTTTTAACCACATACACCCGTATCCTCACTCGGAATTATGGTCATTGTATCAAATCATAGTGTGTTTGTATATGCACACCACGGTAGTCTGACGACAGCAACCCAGAAAATGTTCCAACCATTTCCTAGCAAACACATAATCACGATGAGACCAAAAAATATGCGAAAATAGAGCTATCAGCACAGGGGGGACGTATGCAGCAGACAAATTTAGAATCATTAATCGGTGGGACACCAGCACTCTTTGAAATCATTTCCAAAGCTGCCGGACCAACAGGTGAACTTCCACTCACACCGGAGTTATTGCTTGACAGTCCAAGTGGTGATTTGTTCGGCTGGACACAAAACGTTGGCATGGGCTGGGATCCCGCCGAACTCACACGCACCCAGGTGTTAATCCTCAGTACGCAGGGTGGCATTCGTGAAAACGACGGGCGCGCCGTTGCACTCGGGTATCACACTGGGCACTGGGAAGTCGGTTTGCAGATGCGCGCTGCGGCCGAAACACTGCGTGAGCTCAATGCAATGCCGTTTGCCGGCTATGTGACAGACCCATGTGATGGCCGTACACAAGGCACTGAAGGCATGTTTGATAGTTTGCCATACCGCAATGACGCAGCAGTCGTATTTCGCCGCTTGATTCGTTCATTGCCGACGCGCCATGCCGTGATTGGGGTGGCCACATGCGATAAAGGCTTACCTGCGATGTTGCTAGCACTCGCTGGGACGCCGAGTCTCCCGACTATTTTGGTACCGGGAGGAGTAACATTACCGCCGACTGATGGCGAAGATGCCGGCAAGGTACAAACAATTGGCGCACGCTACGCTCAAGGTGAACTTTCGTTGAGCGAAGCCGCAGCGCTTGGCTGTCGCGCATGCGCGTCACCGGGAGGTGGATGCCAATTCCTGGGGACCGCAGCAACATCACAAGTCGTAGCAGAAGCCCTCGGTATTGCACTGCCGCATTCGGCACTGGCACCTTCTGGGCAGCCAATATGGCTAGAACTGGCACATGCTTCTGCACGTGCAGTCCTCCAAATGAAAGCCAAGCGTATCACCACCAAAGACATTATCACCGCCGATGCCATTCATAATGCCATGGTCGTACATGCGGCGTTTGGTGGTTCGACTAACTTGCTGCTACACATCCCAGCCATCGCTCATGCCGCAGGTCTTGCGCGGCCGAGTGTACACGATTGGGAAACAGTAAATCGCCAGGTGCCACGCTTGGTTGATGTACTACCCAATGGACCTCGCAATCACGTGACAGTACAGGCATACATGGCTGGCGGTGTGCCAGAAGTCATGCTCCATTTACGCCGGATGGGGTTGTTGCGCACCAATGTGCTGACAGTGACAGGCGAAACATTGGATACTGTACTCGATTGGTGGGAATCTTCGGAACGGCGCAAAACGGTGCGTGCATTGCTCAGAACGCGTGATGGCATCGACCCCGATGATGTCATCATGGACAGTGAACGCGCACGGGCACATGGTCTCACATCAACCGTCACATTCCCGCAGGGCAACATCGCACCCGAAGGCTCGGTGATCAAAAGTACAGCAATTGATGCCCGTGTAGTCGATGCCGATGGCGTATATCGCAAAATCGGCCCTGCCAAAGTATTTCTGCGCGAGCGTGATGCGGTACGTGCCATCAAAGGTCAAGGGGATAAACAGGTCGTCCCCGGCGACATTGTGGTACTTATTTGTGGTGGACCGATGGGTACTGGCATGGAAGAGACATATCAGGTGACATCGGCACTCAAACACATCAGCTGGGGACGCGAGGTTGCTGTTATCACCGATGCACGGTTCTCGGGCGTGAGCACTGGTGCGTGCATCGGACATGTGGGACCCGAAGCGCTCGCAGGTGGACCAATCGGAAAACTTCGCGATGGTGACATGATCGAGATCATCATCGACCGCGTCAATTTGGTTGGCAGCGTCAATCTCGTGGGCGAAAACAATGTCGTCGGCACGATCGCAGATGGAAACGCAATATTGCAACACCGTGCGTCACGAGCAGATTTAAGCGCACACCCACTTCTCCCCAGCGACACACGGCTGTGGGCAGCGCTACAGCATGCAAGTGGTGGTACATGGGGTGGGTGCGTCTATGACGTGGAGCAAATCATCGCGAAGTTATCATCACACTAGCGTTTAGAAGCACGATATCCGGCCGCTTCGGCGGCCGTGGTCGTATCAAAACAGACTACACCTGCATTCCGCGTATTTGCGTAATATGCACCATCCGGCGGGTGATAAATCATTGTTTTGGGGTTACCTTTTATCTGACCAATTGCGCATGGAAATGAGGCATCGGTGCTGTTGACGGCAGTGGCAGTAACTGCATTGCCCATCGATGATTTGAGTGCTGCGTGTGTGACACTCGCTGCAGGTGTAGGTTGTACATCAGTAGTTGGGGGAGTCGTACCTTGCGGCAAAAACCACCACACGCCACTGACAAGGGTCACAACCCCAACGACCCCAATCAAAATCCACTGTGCGATTTTTTGTTGTGCGGGACGCGTGACATACCGTGCATGGCGAAATTCTTCGCGCATGCGCAGTACATCGTTGACATTATCAGCACGAATCGATGTAAGCAAACGCAACACGGTGTCCGCCATGCGGTCTACATCATCGTCAGTAAGTGGTGCTTGATGGGCCCAACGGTTACGAATCTGACGTAATTCATAAAAAAGAGCACGGTCACGCTTGTCGAGTACGCGGGTAAATGTCGTATCCCAGTGTGCCAAAATAATTCGCACCAGTGCAGTCGCGTCGAGTTGGATGGTGTTTGCATCTAACGGCACACGGATTTCAGGCGTGGTTCGTAGTGTTTCTTGCCATACCTCACCATGAGTACTTTTGAATACATGGATGACAAATGGTTCGTATCCGCGGCGAAAATGCGCAAGTAACTGATCGATTTGTATACGACGTTGCGGATTTTGATCCATACCAATATGACCCTCATCGCCTTGCATGGAGATATCAGTACACACACTGCTGACGTAAGTATACACATTTAAGATGCAGAGAATCAATATTAATAGGTCTGCTCGTCCAAGCGTTTACGAAACGTGTGAAAGAGCGGAGTACCCAACGAAACATCAGGCACTGCGAAATCAATAATGGCAAAACGTCGAATCGCCGGAGACTCAAATGCAGCTTGGAAGGCACTTGCAATTACATCCGGGTTATTGCCAAAACGGCCACATCCCCATGCACCAAGGACCAGCACATTGGCCTTGGTAGATGCAGCTACTTCAATGATGCGCGTTGCTCGCCGTGCCACAGTGAGTGGAACCTCGGCAATGCGCGCTGGCATATAACGTCGCACTGCGCGGACATGAACAGGTGCCGCACTAATGATATGTGCATCCCATGGCTGGTCAAGTAAATCACCATCATGGCCACGAAACACGGGAACGTGTGGTGACACTATGACCGTGTCATCATAAAACGGATTCACAGTGTGTACTGGATCACGATACCAGACTTGGTCTTGGAGACAATGCATTAATCCAGTTGAGCGCATTAATGATGCTTCTTGGGCATTGCGCCCACTCAACCACCCACTACCAAAATTGGTGGGATGGGTGAAGTTGAGAATTGCCACACGGTATCCTCGTTTGTGACGGGCGTGGGCAACTGCCAACGTGGTCTGATTATGCACAAACGTGTAGAGTTGTTTATAGGCTGGTTGTCGCGTGGGTAATACAGTTGTGGCACTGATTGCACTTGTTTGCGTGTTGGCAGTGGCAAGTAACTTGCGAATATCGTGCTCTTCGCCAGCTTCGTTCACGTAGTTCCCACGCTCTGTAATTTGCTGTGTGGCGCGTGCAATCATGACAGCTGCGTTGCGTTTGAGGACAAATTCATCTTTGGGCACATCTGGTAGATGCAGGTGCAAACCGTGCTGCATGAAAACTCCCTCTGCATGATGAAATTCATCACACATACAAAATATATGCTATAATTACGTACAACGTTATTTTTATTGTAAAGAGTAAAATCAAAATGTCAAATTACGCCATCTTTTATCATCCTGACACCGTTCGCACCAGCTACGAATTCGATACCACTCGCAAAGGAACAGACATTGCTGCACAACTGCGCAGTCGTGGAATCGCAATCCAATCTCCACAACCGCTTAGTGTTGCTGAGGCATATGCCATTCACGACAAACAGTATATTGATGCGGTTGTGCATGGTGAACCACGCTTCCTCGCAGAATCTCAAGGGTTCACGTGGGATGCAAATATGTGGTCATCGGTCCGTGCGCAAAATGGTGCAATGCGTGATGCAACATTGGCAGCGATTACTGGGACACCTGCATATGCGCTCAGCGCCGGATTCCATCATGCATACCACGATAGTGGTGAAGGCTTCTGTACGGTCAATGGCATTGCACTCGCAGCACATACCGCTTTACAGCACAATGTGCGCAACGTCATCATTCTCGATGTAGACGCACATTGTGGTGGTGGCACGTACAGTATTGTCAATTCGTGGCCACATGTGATACATATAGACGTGTACACGAATGGGTTTGATCATTATGTTGCTCATCCACCGCATCAACAGTACTACGTTGATGATGCATCAGCATACTTGCCTACTATTCAACAGGCGCTTATGGATGCGACAATGCATCTGCAACCAGGTGATTTGCTGATTCATAATGCGGGCATCGACCCTTACGAACATTGTCGCATTGGCGGGTTAAAGGGAGTCACCAAGGCGATGATTGCCCAACGCGAGCAAATGATAGTTGAGTGGGCGATCGCCCACCAACTCCACAGAGTGGCCTGTTTAGCAGGAGGATATCATGGGGCACAGTTTTCTCAAGAAGAATTAGTAGAGATGCATTGTCAGAGCGTGCAGACCTTTTTACAGATTCAAGGTGAATACCATGCAAACGTACACGTATGATGTGCCACAGGCTTTGTTCAGCGAACATTTTGTCCAGCAGATACGCAATACGAGTCAAACACACCAGACATTGGTAATCAGTGCGAATGCTGACCATGTACGATGGCTCAAACAGCATCCCGCATTACGCGCAATGCCACAACTCGAAATACGCACCATCCAGAGTGCCCTCATCACACAACTTAACCGATTCAAACGACGCACCGTGCTGAGTGCCACGGGTCGTACGGCTTTAGTGTATGCCGCGTGGCAACGCGTCGATGGCGTACTTTTTCAACAATATGGATCGAAACGTGGTGCAGTTGGTGAAATTTCCAACGCACTCACGTGGATTTCACAGCAACGACAGCAATGGCAACATGTCGCAGCCGAGCTTGACATGCACTCCGAATTAGCACAAATCTACGCCGAATACTGTGCATCCATGGATGCCCAAGACGTCATCGGGTATGACGATGTAGCCTTGCACGTCTGTGATTTACCGCATATCCCACGTCAACACGATATCATTATTGCGTGTGAATTGCAGTATGCGACATCCGCACAACTCCAGGCATTGCAACGCCTGATGCGACCGCACAGTCATGACTGGGCGGCAGCCTGGGTGAGTCCAACTACAGCAGTACCCGAACTGCAAACGGTGTATCAATGGTTATGCTCATTTTCATCACCACGACCCTATGCACAGCCAGTGCACCCTGCATACAGTGCCAGTCTCCGTATCCTTGGGCACACTACCGCAGCATGCCAAATCAGTGTAATCGGCTCTCATGGTGGCCAATACTCGGTGGCAGGGGCATCTACTGTCGTCGATGAATGTCAGGCAGTGGCACGCCTCACCTACGAACGCATCAGCGCTGGTCGTAGTGTATCGATAGTATGCACTGACGATTCGCTGTTGTCACAAGTGCGCGCAGCGCTCGGCCTACATGGCATTGTGATGCCACCACTCAAGCCCGCTACATTCCAAAACCCGCTAATCAGACTCGCACAAGGTGCGTTTCATTGGCATGCATCACCATCGCAGGATGAACAAGCACATCTGATTTCACACATGATGCAACTCCCGTTTGTGGCAACACAGTCACACGCACATCGTGCCTCACTCCAAGATACCATGCAACGATTATATGCATCATTGGATATCATGCAGGAGGTTGCCCCTCAGCTCAGTCGCATCATTCAGCAATGCAATGCATTGACATGGGTATGGGGGCAGAACGTCATCCCCAATGATATTACCGATCAGTGGATTCGTGATTATCATCAGTGGCTCGACCGTGTACGGGAAATCGATCGAATCATTGCCGCCGGTGCGTTTGATGCCATGCAACGATTCAAACTGTTGCGGAATGTCGACACGTTGCCGACACAGCTTGTGGAGCTCTATCGTACAACGCTGCCATTACAACTGCATAATCACACAGGTGCTGCAGGAGCAAGTGATTGCGTCATCATCATGGGATTGAGCGAACACGTTGCGCCGCGTCAAGCCACAGGGTATCAGTTTATCAGCGAAGCAACGCTCGTCAGTATTTTTGCATCACGACGGGTCAACAGACCGGGTATGACCGACAACATTGCGTGGCGTGAACGTGAAGCACGTCGTGTGGCGCGCATGCTCGGGACGCATGCCAACGAATGCATTGTGAGTTTTTCGTACTATGCAGCAAATGGGCAACAGCAACTTCCTTCCCCGTATTTTGAACGGTTATTCGATGGAGTCGGGCATTTCGACAGAAACGGGTATCTCCTCGTCACCAAAAATGCCGTTCAAATTCATCGCTGTGATGATCTGCCAGTACCACAAGCGAACACTCCACTGCAACCGGTGCAATTGACACTCAAACACAGTGATCAGTTTTCGGCGAGCCAGATTAAAACATACATTCAATGTCCACGCCGCTACTTTTATGAAAAAGTGCTACGCCTTGGGACGGAGAGTGAGGAACTCGATGAACGCGCTATGGACATGGGGTCACTCATGCACGAGATTCTCTGTGCAGCAGTGGGCAACGGTCAAATCGCCGGGGTTGACTTGCGCAACGAGTCCATAGATGCCACACGAGCACGCTGGGCTACGATGTCATCACGTGTGCTACAGATTGCTGACGCCGCCTGGCGTGGCGAGGAATGTCGCTTGAGCAACGGTGACGTCTACACGCCTACGCAACACTGGCGGCTCCGCTTTGGCAGTGGCTTACGCCAGTTGAGTAGCGAACGGAAATTACAGGCGATGTGTCACCGCTGGCTGAATGGCGATCCGTGTATGACACTCGATCCCAGTCGGCGACCGATACTCCTCGAGCAACAGTTGCATATGCGCATCGGCGAATTCACGCTGACTGGTCGCATCGACCGCATCGACGAAATTACCGCACCAAACGGACAAAAGTCATACCATATCATCGATTACAAAAGCGGCACAGAAAAGAGCTATCTCGATGTGCGTCGGCAGTTCCTGCCCGATGAGCATGCAGCTGCCACTGATTACCAGATACCGATTTATTTATACGGGACACAAACATCGACATGGATGCTGACTCCGCCGACATCCGCCATGTCGCTCATCTATTTGAACAACAAAAAACAAAGCGTCGGTGTACGTACCGTCACAATGCATCACAGAGAAAGCCGCTTGGTAGGCAGTGGGAATACTGCGACTGAAATTTTGCTCAGCTATGCGGATCTGAATCGCATGATCAACATCGATATGGTGGCTACCATGCACCACATGCAACAATATCCGTATCCTACCATTCCCTCACGCACATGTGCCTATTGCCCATTCACGTCGATTTGTGATGATTCGGCAGTATAGCAAGGAGCCATACAATGACAAACTTTCATGCAAATGCTGGCCAAGCCAAAGCGATTACCGCACCACTCGATCAGCATGTATGTATTATTGCAGGTGCTGGAACAGGCAAAACCGAAACGCTCGCACGCCGCTATGTGCGCATCCTGCGTGAAACACCAGGCATACACCCGCGCAACATTGTGGTATTAACGTTCACCGAAAAAGCAGCGACCGAAATGCGCGCACGCATTATGTTTGCGGTACGTGATGAACGATTGCCGTTTAGCCGTCTCGACATGGCCGAAGCAAATATTGCCACGTTTCATTCTTTTGCCGCGCGCCTTGCTCTCAAAAAGAGCATCATCCTTGATCTCGACCAAAATGCACCATTCTGTGATGAACGCATCGCAAGCGACTTGACGAATGCCTGTTGGGAGCTTTTTTTGGCTCACGGCTGGGAGAAAGCCTTTGCTCATGCCAAAGCAGAGGTCATTACTAGTGTGAATTGGGACGAAGATAAGTACGCCTCACTCATCGCCAAACTGGTCGACGATGTGCAAGGGCTGGCACTCAATCGCACACAACTTGCCGAACGTGTGGCACAAACCAACACGTACGATGAAATGTTCAACGCGATTGGCGATGCCCTGCTCTGGAACTTCGTCCACCGTACGTCATTACTCCAAGAACGCGGCCAACTTGACCTCGACGATATTATTAATATTGTGCCGCAACTCATCACTCACGAGCCGACATTACGCAACGAAATCAAATTCATCATGGTCGATGAGTATCAAGACACCAGTGCAGCACAAGCACAAATGCTCGCAGCAGTGACGCCACGCCAGCACAACAAGCAGTCGCATATCACGGTGGTCGGTGACCCACGGCAAGCAATTTATGTGTGGCGGCAAGCCAAAGTCGAGAACATCGTACAGATGCGTGTACAAAGCGATATTCCCGTTGATTTGGTGGCCAACCATCGTTCACTACAACCCATTCTCCAGGTCGCCAATGCCAGTCTGCGCAATTATCAATTTGCGAACCCGGCTGAATTTGACCCACATGTCAGCTTGGTCCCCGCATACGCGCAGGAGCCACCCGCTCATGACTGTGTATCCATCGTCAGGTATGCGACAATCCAAGACGAAGCGATGGCGATCGCCCATCGCATGCGAGAACTCTGCGAACAGCAACTGGTACCGTATGGCGACATGGCGTTGTTGTTTCGGCGGCGCACGTACATCAATATCTACACCGATGCATTACAACGCGCAGGGATTCCGTTTGACCGTGGCAAAAGTGATCCGTTCTACCATCGCTCTATTGTGATTGATGCAATTCACGTAGCCACGGCCATTATTCAGCCTCACAATGATATTTCGATGTCACGGGCATTAGTAGCACTTGGCATCACCGACGACATTGGACTTGCCACCATTCGCACACAGTTGCGCAAACAAAGTTTGTGGGAGTCGGTGTCACACTTTATTGACAGTAATCCGCAATTCGCAACCTTCGCAGCATTACAACACGCATTTGCACAATCGCAGTGGTACCTTGAACCAGCTGAATGGTTCATGCAGTTATTGATTCAGAGCAAACAGTGGGAACGTGTGGGCGCATATGGGCAACGCATGCTCACCAAACTCATCAACGACTGTCGCGCAATCTATGCAAGCGATGCCAAAGATTTGGTGGAAACCCTACTTTCGCGCATCATGCACGAACCAGACAGTGCGTCACCCGAACTAATGACCAACAATAACGCCGTCCAAATCATGACGGTCCATGCCGCCAAAGGACTAGAGTTTTCGGCGGTATTTGTGGCAGACGCCGTTGCATACAAGTCTGAAAACGAAACATTTTGGACGTTTCAAACGGGCGAACTCTTGCATACCGAACAAGTACGTCAAGCAGATACGGTAAAAGAGATTCGACGACAGAGTAGCAACGAAGTCATTGCACTCTGGTATGTGGCACTGACACGTGCCAAATTGTGGTTGATGATATCCGCATACAGACAACACAACCGACAAAATAATCGCTTCAACGATCTCTTTGATACCATCAGTGCCAATCCAATCGAAGGAGTATTTGTGGCTGACGTCGCTGCAGTACCTCCATTGCGCAGCAATCCACGCTGGGCGTATGTACCAGAACCAGACCCGGTAGTTGTGCCAATAACCGCGAAACGCATCATCCCACTCTCACCAACTGCCCTACACGAAATCAGCATATGTCCACGGCGCTATCGGTTTATCCAACGCTGTGGTATGAGTGATGTGGCCGACGTCGCCCCAGCAGAAGACACATCAATCGGGTTATATGTCCAACAAATTCTGAGTCGCTATAACCTGCCACAATCGACACCTGCAGCACCTGAGGAACATGATAGTGATACCACACCCCCGACAAATGATGTGTACCAAAGCTACAGTGCACGCATCCTCGGTACATTGTTCCATGCCGCGCTTGAATTACATGCCACACAGGGGACTGCTGCCACGGCTGAAAGTCTGTGCAATAGTGCACTCCAACGCATGGCGCGTCCCGTTTCAGCTGAGATACGCCAGGAATTGTATGTCTTAGTTTCGAAATATCTTGGCACAGACCTTGCCAAACAGATTCCAGCCGTTCACCAAGTCGAACAATCCATACAATGGCAAGACGACACCCCAGATGCATTGATTGAGATGCGCTGCATTATCGACCGTATCACTGCCACCCACATCATTGACTACAAAACTGACCACGATAGCACGGATATTGCGCTCAAGCATGGAGACCAGCTGCGCATCAACGCACTTGCAATGCAGCATGTGAATCCAAATGCACCAACACCACAACTCGCGGTGTACCATGCACGTACAGGCATGTTATACCCGGTTGATAATAGTACACAGGCCATGCAGCAGACCGAACGACGCATCAACGAAGCCGCAGCACTCATTGTGAATGGCACATACCCAGCCAAGCCCGATATCAACCACTGCATACATTGCCCAGCGCGACCGCTCTGCCCAGAAGGGCAAGCGTTGCGCTAGTGTGGTCGATTGAGAATGGCGGCCATACTCGGGCTCTGACAAAATTCTGCAATACTTTGGCGGGCGAGTGCCATGGGAATGGCCCAGACGACCATGTTGGAGTAGTAATCTTCTCCCCATACGGGGAACCGCGATCAGCATCGATGAGACAATATTGTTTCCACGGTGTACAAGACCCACACGCAATCGCCTCGTAGATGCGTTGTGCAATGTCGAGACCGGTAACACGGTCCCCGTGGTAGAGGAATGTCATCGCTGCACACATGTTTTCTGCCACAAATATCTGCTTGG
Organism: uncultured Klebsiella sp.; assembly: GCA_964539815.1. Taxonomy (GTDB): domain Bacteria; phylum Chloroflexota; class Chloroflexia; order Chloroflexales; family Roseiflexaceae; genus UBA965. The sequence goes on from CAZIKU010000035.1 coordinate 12,959, forward strand.
CGAAATCATTGTCCTCGTCGGCTTGATTCTCGAAGATCGTTTTGCGCTTGTCGCGCGAGTCGTAGCGCTGGCCATCAGGCGTCACGCCATTTACCAGCCCATGTGTTGTTGCCTGCATATTCAGACGTGCAATAGTGTGTAGCGCCGTTTGAATGTGTACATCGGGCAACACATCAGGTACACCAGCCACACGCACACACCACTGCGCCATCAACTGATTGGCCAAAGACACATCGTTGTGTGTCCCTTGACCATACGTATTCTCAGGATCAGCCCACAACCGGTAATACGCACCTGTCCAAAGTTTTTGTTCGTAGACTTGTTGCCCACGAGCAAGCCGAACTGCACATTCCTGGGCAAATTCCGTATCACCACATGCATCTGCAAGTGCCTGCCCACATGCCAACGTCGCCAGCCAGATGCCTGCGACGTAACTCGACGTGCCCCACCACGGCCAAATATCATAGAACTGATTGGCAGGCCAGAGCTGATCGGGTTGGACATGCGCTTGTTCGTTGATTAGGCCATCACCGTCATCATCGAGGCTGTACTGGTAACGGATGGCACGCTTGGCCGATTCATAGAATGCAGTCAGAATACGGGTATCATGTGTGCGTTGATAGAGACGCCAAATCATCTGTGCATATTGACCAGCATTCAATGGATGTTGACAGTGGTAGCGCGGTTCCCGCATCGATGTCCCCATGCCAAAGGTGAACGGTATCTCACCGTCGCTGATTTGGAAGTGACGGAACCCCGCCAGCGTGCTCTGTTCGAGTTCGGGGAAAAAGAGCAACATGGGGAAATGCCCGTGCATCCGACACACCACGGTTTCGGTAATAGGGCAGCTCGTATGACTTTCATTATGCACAAACCAGCCATCATCATCCCACCATTCATCGCGCCGGGTGCGCGCAATCCAGATGGAGTTTTTGGCAAGGCTATATAGACTCTGGATGAGCGCATCCTTGAGCCACGGTTGCCACACTTGTACATATATCTGCTGCTGCCACGCAAGTACCGCTTGCACGATAGCATCGAATTGCTGCCACCCATGCATTGCAACGGCGCGCACATCTGTGAACCGTTGTGCATAGCGATGGACGTGCGCTTCGCTCCCGCTATCACGCCAATGCGGAAGATACCAGGCCACCACAAAGCGTAGGCGTTGCTGGGTATGCGGTGCAAGCGTTACTGTCCACTGTATGTTGGTAGCGCTGATTCGTGTTACGCCTTCGGCATATACAAGGGCAGCATCCGGTGTTGGTCCTGCAGGGAAGTCGATGTGCAACCGTATCGAATGGGGCTGATCGCTAGTATTGAGGAGCTGTACCTCACAAAGCACAGCAGGCAGATTGCTTTGTGCACTGTCACCGAGAATGAGTGGTGCAACCGCACGCAGTCCAAGTTGCACCGGCTGACGCGGGAATTCAGCCACCAAATCGAGTACAGGGTAATGCCCCCAGTAGGAAAGATTGGCGTCGGATAGTGCCATATGCGTCACACCATCTATCACGCATGTGAGCCATTCTTTGTTGAGCAAACGTGGTGGCACAAAGTCGTTGTAAATCGAACAATGGCCAATTTTGCCGTTCCCTTCAATAGTAAAATATCCCGTTCCTAATGCACCAAGTGGCATGCCACCATTGACCCGATGCCCGTCATACACACAACCAAATACTGACTGAGCAAAACCCGCGGCATGCAGTGAAGTCCACGTTTGGCGCGGCACTGCCGAATCAAATGGCCATGCAGACATCGGTATCTCCTACCTGTATATGCAGTTAGCACGCATAGAGAAGTGATTTTTATCGTAGCACAGTTTAACGGCGTGGGCGCAATGGGCGCATCGGCCAAATGTCACCGCGGAAGGCACGGACTACACGCAATGCTTCTTTTTCATTATGCAAATAAATCTGCAGGTGATTTAATAGCCCTTTGCTGGCACCATGTTCTTGGAGTGCTTCAGCGAGTGCTTCCGGTTCGATTTGCGCATACTCGAATATTTGACTCGTGGCTTCAAGTTTCATTTCAAAGAGAAATCGTGATGGTGTAACCGACGGCAATGCATCACGCCCCAGCCCAGCCGGAGGATATGGTTTGCCGAGTGAGAGGAGCTGTTTGGCACGGGTAATAGCCACATAAAAGAGCCGACGTTCTTCCTCGATGGCATCTGACCCTAACGGCAAATTTGCAGTATCGGCTCGATCAAAGACTTCTGGACTGCTTCCTTGGGCGGGCATGAATCCCTCCAGGAGCGCAGGAATGATGACATGCTCGTACTCGAGTCCCTTGGCGCGATAGACCGTGGTAAACAAGACCATATCAGATAATTCGGTACGACCAGCGCGATGATCGAATCCTTCGAGCCACGATACGTATGCGGTAGCGGTCAGTTGCAAATGTTCGACCACGGCAATCATATGCCGCATCGCGGTAATGCGCTCGGCTGCGGCTTCGCCCCGCCCAAATGCGCGGGTGTAATGTGCTTCAAGGCGTAATTGCTGCACCAAAAACGACAATACTTCGTATGCTGATGCATCGCGTGTACACAAGCCACGCAGTTGATGGAACAACTGATCCATGTCGGTGAGTTGTTCACGTTGTTGATGCGGTGTTTCTGGGCGGTCTCGCAATGTTTCAACCATTGTACGGAAGGTCTGCCCATGCGCCTGCGCCTCACGAAGGAGTTGTTGGAGCATATCGCGCTGCAGGCCACGCACAGGCGTATTTGCAATGCGCAGAAAAAGCTTGGCAGTGACATCATCGATTGGTTGGTCGTAGTGCTGTGCGAGACGTATGTAGTCTGCAAGCAATGTGTGTTCGCGGCGCTGATAGACAGGACCACGACCGAGCACGTGGTAGGGAATGCCACGCAGGAGGCACGCCATTTCGAGCGCCTGGAGCTGCCCAAGTGTCCGCCCCAGCACCACCACGCTCTGTGGTGGATGTGTGGCAAGCCAATCAGTTAAGACGTCACACAGGATATCATCGATAATTGCCGCCCGTTCGCTTGTATCGTCGTGGACAACAATTCCGGTGGGTTGCAACCAGTCTGCAGCAACCAAATCTTTGGCATAGCGTACCTGATTGCGCACAATCACGTTGTGGGCACATTGCGCCAGTAGTGGGCCGAAACGAAAACTCTGTGTGAGCGGGTAATCGATGGCATTGCGATGCGCTAACGTCTGATGAAAGCGTTCGAGCAGGTAGACAGGGCGTGCCCCGCGCCATTCGTAGATAGTCTGGTCATCATCACCGACAATCATGACATCGACCGTATTCCCTGCAAGTAGTTCCACAAGCTGATGTTGTACGCGATTTACGTCTTGGTATTCATCAACGATGAGAATACGCAAACCCGAAGTAACTTTGCGCCAATAATTGGGGTGTTGGGTAGCGAGGAGAAAAAGGAGCGGCATAAAATCATCGAAGCCAATTGCACCCGCAGCTTGACGCATTTCTTCGTAGCGTGCATAGACCAGTGGGATGTCGCTACTTGTGGCATGCGCCGCCCGGTCGCTTCCAGCAGGAATAAGTGCAGACTTCCAGAGTGTGATTGCAGCGGAGACCGCATCGACATCGACCACACCATCCTCGATGACCCCTTCTTGGACGAGTGATTGCACCGCACGATGCATCAACAGCCGTGAGCGATCGGTTTCGTCGTCGAGCCACCATTCCGCGGGTTCGTCGAGGATACCTTCGCTGATGGCTTGTTTGATCCAGCGATATGCGAATGAGTGAAATGTATCAATACGGGGTTGTTCGGCTTTGTTGGGCAACAACTGGCTAATCCGACTACGCAACTCATCGCGTGCTAGCGCATTGTATGCGAACACGCGAATGCCCCGTGGGTCAACACCCATCTCTTTGATGAGATACGCGACCCGCAGGACGATGGTGGTCGTTTTGCCAGATCCCGCAACGGCAAGTACACGTGCATGGCGTTTGAGTGGATGTGCGATGATGGCAAGTTGTTCGGGGGTAGGATTCGGAATATGCATGCATACCTTTAATCTGCAGACGACCACACTCCATACACAAACATCCACCGCCTCGACCTGAGGCGGTGGATGTTTGAGATGCGATTAATCGACCAATGAACGCAAGTAGCGTACTGATTTGGTGAAGCCTTCTTCGGGGCCAAACGCGTCATCCTCGTGTTCGACGGAGAGAACACCATCGTAGCCATTCTGGCGCAACGTGGTGATGAATTCACCCCAGCGAATGCGACCGTAGCCGGGCAACACGTAGCGCCACCAGCCATCACCGTTGGAACCGACACGGGCACGGCGAGTCGGGTTGACCCACACGTCTTTGGCGTGCACGTGGAAAATGCGGTCTTTGAATTCACGCACACCATCGATGTAGTCGATCTCTTGCCAATCGAGGTGTGACGGGTCAAAGTTCAAGCCGAGGTTGGCATCAGGGCAGACCTTGAAGAGCGCTTCGAAGTGCTCCAGATTCTGGAAGTTGGTAGCATACCAGTTCTCGAACATGATGCGCACACCGGCTTCTTTGGCCAATTTCGTCATTGGATTGAGATGCTCAGGCACATCTTCTTGGATGGTTTTGAGCCGGCTCTTGCCTGGTGTCGGAAAGCCAGTCAATGCACCAACTAAATCAACACCCAATTTGGGAGCCAATTGAATCATGGCTGGAAAGACTTGCTTGGACATGGCACGATGTTCGTCGCTTACGCCGGTCATCATGGTATGCCAGTACGCGACAATCCCGGATAACGTGATATTGTTCGCTGCAAGCAGTTTTTTGAGTGATGCGATGTCGCTGTCTGTGACTTTGAGCGCATCAAATGTGCTCCCTGGACCAACATCGAGTTCAAGTTGTTGGACGCCAATGGATGCAGCAAATGGAATAAATTTGTCGAGCGGCTGCCGACTTACCGGTGCAGTCAAAACACCAACTTTCATGGATTTCCCCTCTCTGGAAAACACATTAGCGATACCCCAACACACATACTAGGCACTGTTCCCTTACCTTGTCTATCCTAGCACATTTTGTAGATAGTATTCATACCAGAAATGGCGCAAGTGACTGTTTGGCAAGGAGCAGCATTTTTTCACGAAAGCCGGCGCGTGCCCAATTCCCATGTGGGGCTATTGCCAATGCACCATGATACTCTGCTTCGTAGAGTAATGCAATTACTTTTGCCCACCGAATATCACCCATCCCTGCAGGTGGCTCGCTGATGCGCACGCCATTATGGACGAGTGTGTCACGTACCAGGACATGGCGAATCCGTTTCCCATGGCGGCGCACAAATTCGATATAATCGAAACCTGCATGAAGAATACTCGCAGCATCGAGCGAAATACCGACATCACCAATCACCGTCCATAAGCGTTCGAATGCATCTGGAGTCGTCAAAAATCCATCATAAAAGCCGTACACTGCCAGCTGCATATGACGCTGAGATAATTCATCAATCGTGTGTCGCATCACATGGGCAAAAGTGAACACGTTTTCATCTAACACGTGCGATGCTTCTCCTCCGCCGAGAATCAGCAACGGAGCACCTAGGATAGACGCAATCTCGATAGCCTGTTTCCGTGCCTCGCACGCACCGTGACGTATCCCTGCATCTGCAGCGATATGATTTATCCCCCACAGCCCATATGACGCACAGCGTAAACCATATGCATCCAAGATCTGGTGCATTCGCTGAGCAGTATGCGGGGTAATGTGGGCACTTGTGTGTGTAACTGTTATGTCGAGTGTTGAAAAGTCGTGTCGCGCTGCAAAACGACAGTCGGCTTCAAAGTCGTGCACATCGTTGTGCGCTACAAATCCGAGCTGCATACATCACCTGTTTGTCACACTACTACGGTCGTTTCTCTATTAAAAAAAGCCACCACAATGACGTCACTGTCAATGTGGTGGCGCATATCGAACCATCAAATTACGATGATTGTTTGCGTGTCGGCATCTGCAATGGAATGTCATTGAGCGGTTGTACACCGGTCAACGATAATTCTTTCGCAAAATGACATGCCACAAAGTGCTCATCACCAATATCAACAAGCGGTGGGCGCTCTGCCGAACAAATATCCTTGGCGTAACGGCATCGCGGATGGAAATAACACCCACTCGGCGGATTGGCCGGACTGGGCACATCACCAGTCAGTGCGATTGGGCGGTGCCGCATGCGTGGATCGGCTTTGGGAATCGCACCAAGCAACGCTTCGGTGTACGGGTGCTTGGGTGTGAAGTAAAGTTTGTCAGTTCGCGCCATTTCGACGATATAGCCGACATACATCACAGCCACACGATCCGAAATATGCTCAATCACCGACAAGTCATGACCAATGAAGAGATAGGACAAGCCGTAGCGTTGCTGTAATTCTTGCAAGAGGTTAAGCACCTGTGCTTGAATAGATACGTCCAACGCAGAGACTGGTTCATCACAAATAATCAGCTTGGGATTGAGCGCCAAAGCACGAGCAATACCGATGCGTTGGCGTTGACCACCAGAAAAGGCATGTGGATAGCGCGACATGTTTTCTGAGCGCAGACCGACTTCTTGGAGGAGTTCGGCAACGCGCTCTTTGATTTGTGCCGACGTTCCACGCTTCTGAATTTCGAGCGGTTCGCCCACAATTTGACCGACGGTCAAGCGTGGATTCAACGACGTAAATGGATCTTGGAAGATAATCTGCATGTTGGGGCGCAACTTGAGCAATGTTTCGCGGTCCGCCTTGGTGACATCGACTTTCCCCAGTACCGGATCAGTAAAAATTACTTCCCCGGCAGTTGGTTCGTGGAGACGCAACACCGCACGCCCAGCAGTACTTTTGCCACAACCAGACTCTCCAACCAAGCCAACTGTTTCACCTTGGCGGATATGGAAATTAATGCCATCGACGGCTTTCACGGTGCCTGTTACACGCCGGAGCAAGCCTGAGCGGATGGGGAAGTGCTTTTTGAGGCCTTTGACCTCGAGCAACATATCATCGGTCGTCATGAAAGCCTCACGTGTACAGATGGCAGCGCACAGTATGACCCTTGGCTGCGTCTAAGACGATTTCTTCGGGAACTTCCGTATCACACACACCTTGAATCGCCACAGGACAGCGTGGATGGAATGAACATCCACTCACCCGTGAATATGGATCAGGCACGCTACCTTCGATGGATGACAAACGACCTTTGCTGCGACCAAGGCGGGGAATTGATTGCAACAGTGAAATCGTATATGGATGCTTGGGTTCATAGAAGATATCGTTGACTGATGCACGTTCAACAATTCGCCCCAGGTACATGACGGCCACTTCGTCACAGATCTGTGCGACCACACCCATGTTGTGTGTGATAAACATGATGGATGTGCCGATATCTTCCTGCATTTTGCGCATCAATTCGAGGATGTTGGCCTCGGTAGTCACGTCGAGTGCAGTGGTCGGTTCATCGGCAATCAGCAAAGTCGGCGTGCACGACAGCGCCATGGCAATCATGGCACGTTGGCGCATCCCACCAGACAATTCATGCGGGTATGAACGAGCGATGCGTTCGGGATTAGGCATGCCTACTTTGGTGAGGATGTCGACTGCGCGTTTTGCTGCTTCGACCGCATCTGTGGTCTGGTGCAACTTGATTGCTTCTTCGATTTGATTCCCTACCGTATAGCATGGATTGAGCGACGACATCGGCTCTTGGAAAATCATTGAGATGTTGTTACCGCGGATCGATCGCATCTCTGGGCTATTGCGTCCATAGTCGAGAATGTTGACGGAATCACCATCCGCAAATTCACGAAACATGACACGCCCACCTTCGTTGCGTCCCGCACTATGGACGAGTTGCATAATCGACAGACCGGTAATGCTTTTGCCACAACCGGATTCACCGACGATGCCGAGCACCTTACCACGTGGGATGTTGAAACTTACTCCGTTCAATGCACGCACAACGCCCAAGTCAGTATAGAAGCTTACTTTGAGGTCTTCTACACGGACGACATCGTCATGCCCAATTGCAGTTGGAGTTGCAGTCTGACTATTCGTCATTGAATACCTCCTAGGCGTACGGGTCTACGGCATCACGGATACCGTCACCCAATAAGTAGAAGCTGAACACCGTCACAATCAAGACGGCGACGGGGAGCAACATCCACGGATACGATGTAATTGCTTCCACTGTTTGTGCGTCACGCAACATCACACCCCATGAAACCGCCGGCGGCAGAATCCCCAATCCGAGGAAACTCAATGCGGTTTCGGAGCCAATTGCACCGGGGATTGACAAAGTACCAACCACAACAATATGACTCAATGAATTGGGGAGTAAATGGCGTGTGATGATATGCCAGTGCGACGCACCTGCTGCCACAGCTGCAGACGTGTAGTCGCTATTGCGATAGGACAACACCTTCCCACGGACTTCGCGGGCGAGACCAGTCCACTGAATCAACGCGATGATCAAGGTAATCAGAAAGAAGCGCACTTCGACCTTGACACCAGGTGGCAACGCCGCAGCCAAGGCCAAGAAAAGCGGCACATCCGGGAACGAACGCAGCAATTCGATCAAACGTTGGATGAGATTGTCAATAGCGCCGCCGAAATACCCCGATGCCGTACCGACCACCGAACCAATAGCAACTGAAATCAGCACGCCGATGAAGCCAAGCGTGAGTGAAATCTGGCTCCCTTTCATCAGGCGTGAAAAGACATCTTTACCGTCTTTATCAGCACCAATGATATTGATTTGGTAGCCTTCCTCGACTCCAAAAAGATGGATATCCGAAGGAATTATGCCGAGGAAACGATACTCATACCCTTTGACGAAAAACTTAATCGGCAATGGCTGTGTTTCATCAGCGGTATAAAACCACTCAAAGCGCACTTCATCGAGTGTCTGCTTGAGTTTGAATGTTACGAGCTGACCATCCTGCCATGCGATTTTGGATGGTGGTGCCCACGCGTAGTTCGAATCAAGCTTGTTGTGATCATACGGAGCCAGGAAATCCGAAAATATCATGATGGTGTATAACACGATTAAGATATACAAACCTGTCACCGACAAGCGACTACGACGGAACCGGCGCACCATTAACTGCCATTGTGGTATTTGACCGACATCCTCAACAGCGGCTTTGGTAGCGGGGAGGTTCGTTGCATTTGCCGACATATCGCACTCCTCGCTATTCGTAGCGCACACGTGGGTCTACCCACGCGAGCAACAGATCACCGAGCAAATTCCCCACGAGCAACAAGAATGACAAAATCACGAGAATCGTTCCCGCAAGGTACATGTCTTGTTGGCGCAACGCAGATAGATACATGGGACCAATGGTTGGCAGGCTCAACACCGTAGCAACCAAGGTTTCACCGACAATCAAGGCTGGCAGCAAGCTCCCTAATGCCATGACAAGTGGTTGGATGGCGTTGCGTACTGCGTGTTTCCAGATAACAACTGCTTCTTCGAGACCTTTTGCACGCGCAGTCTGAATGTATTGCATGTTGAGCACATCAAGTAAGTTTGCGCGCATCACACGCGTCAAACCAGCAGTTGCACCGACAGCAAGCACAATAACAGCAATGTAGACATGGCTAGCGAGGTCAATGAGCTTGGCAATACTCCACGGCGCATCAACATATTGATCCGAATAGAGTTTACCGATTTCTATTGCATTCAGGTTGGTTGCAATAATCAGTAATACCAGTGCGAGCAGGAACCCTGGAATAGCGAGACCGATAAATTGGATGGCGGTGATAATGTAATCGGGCACTGTATATCGATGAGTGGCCGAGTAGACACCGATAGGTATCGATACGAGCCACGTAAAGAGCAGTGCAAAAGTAGAAAGACCCACAGAGAAGCCGAGGCGGCTCCAAATACGATCACCGACAGATTGGTCGGTCTCATAGGAGGTACCAAAGTCGCCCTGCAACGAGCGGGAAATCCACTTCCAGTAGCGTACTGTAAATGGATCATCAATACCGTAGCGTGTACGCAGTGCAGCGACTTGTTCGCGTGATATATCGCCACCACGTTCACGAATCTTTGTCAGCTGCACATCGAGAATCGACCCTGGGGGCAACTGAATGATAAAAAACCCCACGAACGAAACGACGACGATTAGCACTGACATGTTGACCAACCGTCGGATGATGTAGTTAAGCATGCGCTGCTCCCACTATGGATTCAGGGCATCACTGCCATATTGGAGTTAGGAGGGAGAGGGAATTATGAATTGGCGTGCATGGGCGGTCACTGACCGCCCATGCACAGAAGTCGTATGGCGAACGTACCTTAGACGTGGGCTTCCGGGTTGTCCCAGAACCAGGTCTCAGGATCGTACACGGCTGGTGAAGGAATAATCCAGGGGTTCACGAACCCGCCGAGACCTT
>CAZIKU010000036.1:0-23015 GCA_964539815.1 uncultured Klebsiella sp.
GTCGCGGTATTCGTCGCTGTTGCCGTCGCGGTATTTGTCGCAGTGGCAGTCCGTGTTGCGGTACGTGTACGGGTAAAGGTACGCGTGTTGGATGGTGTATTGCTCGGTGTGGGCGTCTCGGTGGCCGTATAGTACGGCGTAATGGTGTGCGTACGGGTGATGCGTGAGCCAAACCACGATGTCCCCAAGGTCAACACGCTGCCATTACTGAGTTGTAATACGGAATTGGTGTATCCCGCACCGATGGCTGTCACGTTGATGCCACGTGGAATCGAAATCGAGCCGAACTCACGTGTGCCCCAGGCCATCACGCTGCCATCGGATTTGAGGGCAAGTGAAAACCGAGTCCCCGCCGCGATGGCAGTGACCCCGGTCAACCCGCGCGGGACGAGGCTTTGACCAAATCTATTGGACCCCCAGGCGACGACGGTGCCATCGGATTTGAGTGCGAGCGAGTGATCGTCCCCACCCGCTAATGCGATGACGCCGGTAGCAGCGCGTGGGACAAATAACTGTCCGGCACGATTATCACCCCAGGCGATAACTGCACCATCAGAGCGTAGTGCCAAGCCGTGGCGCGCACCAGCTGCAATGGCTGTGACGTTGTTGAGTGTGAGTGGAACATCAAGTTGACCGAAGTCGTTGCGCCCCCAGGCGACAACGGTACCATCAGCCTTGAGTGCCATGGCAAAGCGGGTACCTGCGGCAATCGCAGTAATACCGCTCTGCGCGTCTGGTGGCACGAAACTTTCAGAATAGTTGTCTTCGTCACCCCACGCCGATACATTGCCAGACTGATCAAGGACGTACGACACGGATGCGCCTGTGGCAATATCGCTGAATTGTGTGTCTTTGAAACGATAGGGAATCGTGCTTTGCCATTTGCGATTGTCACCCCACATGACGAGTGTATTGTTGTTGAGTAAACCGAGCACAAAGTTGGAGCCAATGGCGATTTTCTTGAGGTTGGTGGCAGTGCGTGGTTGTACTACGCGACTAATTGGTGTGGGTGCGGGCTGGGCTGCATACGCGGGTGTGGTTTGTGGCACGAATTGTGTGATGTACACACAAATACCGCTGCAAATAACCAGTGTAAAAATTAATAACGCACGACGCACGAAATGAGCGCGATTCGACATAGTATCACCGTACTTCAGGTAATCACTTTACAACAATTCTCATGTTAACAAATACAAGTGCAATATGATATATCCAATATTCCAGAATGATTACATTGTGTTTGCATATATGCATATACAGCTCAACCATCACCCTTTATTTCGTGCTCCGCGATAGAGCCTAGGGTGATGGTTGATGATGGTTGAGTAGGTATGCTAGCGTGTACGTGTTGGAGTGCGCGAGCGAGTGAGTGTAATCGTCACTGTCAGCGTCTTGGTGCGTGATTGTGTGAGTGTGCTAGTTGGAGGTAGTGTTGCTGACGCGGTCAATGTTGGATTGGATGTACTGGTCGGTGTGCGCGACACGAGTGCACCGAATGTCGAATCACCGATGGCGATAATAGTGCCGTCACGCAAGCCAATCACGGTATTGATGTTGGAGACGCCGATGACAACGACACTGTTGAGTCCCGGGGGGAACTTGATGACGCCGTAGTCGGTGCTACCCCAGCCGGTAATTGTGCCATCAACCATGGCTGCCACGGAGTAACGTCGACCAGCCCCAATATGAGCCACGGGACCCAGATTGCGGGGGATAGCAATTTGGCCACGGTCGTTGCTGCCCCAACCGACTACACGACCGGTGTCAAGAAGTGCAAGCGTGTGATTCTCTCCAGCAGAAATCTTGATGACGTCGCGGAGCCCAGCAGGAACACGGGTTTGACCAGCGCTGCCGTCACCCCATGACACGACAGTGCCATCTGATTTGAGTGCCACTGCATGGCGATCACCGGCGGCAATATCGATGACGTCACGCAAATTGGTGGGGATGTTGAGCTGACCGAAGTCGTTGCGCCCCCAACCGATGACAGTGCCATCTTCGCGCAAGGCGATAGCGAAGCGCCCACCACCAGCAATGGCTTTGATCCCACTCTGGGCTGCAAATGGAATAGTGGCTTCGCCGTAGACATTCTCACCCCAGCCGTAGACGCGACCATCGACGGAGAGCGCGAGTGCGGAAGAGACACAGGCTGCTACATCTTTGAAACGTACATTTTTGATGGCAGCAGGGATATACGATTCGCTATGGCGATTTTCGGCACCCCAGGCAACGAGTGTATCGTCTTGCAGAAGTGCCAGCGTGAAATGAGATCCAGCTACGGCCTTACGAAGAGCATTTTTCGCAGAGGTTGGCGTAAATGTTCGTGTAATAGTGAATGTATGCGATGCTGTCGGTGTATTAGTTGGTGTATTGGTCGCAGTGAACGTGCGCGTAAATGTCTTCGATGGCGTATAGGTATACGTTTCGGTTTCGGTTGGTGTATCAGTATCAGTATTCGTCGGGGTATTGGATGGTGTCCGTGTATTGGATGGTGTCCGCGTATTGGATCGGGTCACCGTAAATGTCCGTGTATTGGTGGCGGTGTTGGTCGCAGTTGCGGTCGCAGTATCCGTCGCGGTGTTGGTGGCGGTGTTGGTGGCGGTGTTGGTGGCGGTGCGTGTCGCAGTGCGTGTATTGGATGGTGTGCGTGTGGCAGTCGGTGTATTGGACGGTGTGACCGTATAGTTCAAGTTGGATACGGTAAACGAACTTTGCACAAGCGGTGCTGATGCCCAGAGGACGCCGGAACCATCGACTCCACCTGGTTGAATTGCACGGAGTGTACATGTCCCTGATCCCACAAAGTTGATGGTATATTTGGCAGTCACCGTGCAGACGGCAGGGGTAGTAGATGTATACTGCACGGGCATGCCGGATGTGGCAGATGCAAACCCCGTCACTCCAGGTAATGTGTTGACGGGACCGCTTACGTAGCTCGCGGAATAGTTGTACGCGTTGTTGAGCGTGGCACCATTGAATGTGATTGTTTGTGGCTGTCCTTGTGAAATGTTGTCGACCCAAAAGGCTGCACCAGATGCGTTGCCGCCGGTTTTGTCGAAGGTACCACCCACAAAGACAAAACTATAGAAGTCTTTGTCGGCCGGCACGGTTACATCGGCATATTGCCACGTGGTGACACCTGAAACAGTCGCATCGAGGATTTCATATTGTTGGCAGTCTGCGGCATTTTCTGCGGGGATACCGTTGTTGTTCACGTCAGCATCAAGCAGATATCCAAGCACGGCTGCATCGTCGGAATCTTTGAAGGCATACCAGTCAAGCGTGATTACTTGACCCGCCATGGCGCGAAAGTAGTTGCTATAAATTGCAGGACCGTGTTTGACATGGTACCCACGAGATGGGCTGCCATTGCCATTGGCAAACAACAACCTAATGGATGAGGTTCCTTCGCTTGGTGCCAGTGTCCCCGCACCTGACACAATCGATGAGACGTTTGTGACGGTGTTGCCTAATCCAGTTGTTGTATAGCCGGTATCGTTATCACTTGTTGGAAACGAGCCACTTGGGATGGACGGTGCCTGGTACGTTGTCCCACCCATCCAATGCCACGCATTTGGGCGCGTATTAATCCCAGCGTAGTTTTGTGTATCTACTGATGTACAGCGATTGGCATCACCAGAGTTGCCACCAAGTTTGGTGACACCGAGATCGACGTGTGCTTGCACTGTCGACCAGTACACCACCCCACTCTCAAAGCCGCCGTTTTTGAGGTAGGGCAACGGCGTATCGGTTAGCGTGATAGATGGTGTCAGCGTGATGGTCGGTGTATTTGTGACTGTCGGCGTATTGGTCTCTGTTTCTGAGGGTGTTTCGGTGTTTGTTGGTGTTTCGGTGTCTGTTGGCGTTTCAGTGTCTGTTGGTGTTTCTGAGATTGTTTCGGTCTCGGTGACGGTATATGTATCCGATGGTGTCGGTGTCAAGCTTGGGGTGAAGGTCCGCGTCGGTGTCAAGGTAGAAGTATTGGATTGTGTCGGAGTATCGGATTCTGTGGGAGTATCAGTTTCTGTGAGTGTTTGGGTGAATGACGGAGTGCGCGTACGTGATGACGTGCGCGTGTTGGATGGAGTCAGTGATGGTGTCAGCGTATCTGTGGCAGTGTAGTATGGTGTGTTTGTATGCGTTCGTGTGATGTTGGCACCAAAAAATGTCGTGCCGAGTGTGATTACCCCACCATTGCTGCGTTGCAAGACAGTGTTGGTATAGCCGGCACCGATAGCCGTGAAGGAAATTCCGCGTGGAATCGAAATCGACCCGAATTCACGTGTGCCCCACGCCAGTACACTGCCGTCGCTTTTGAGTGCGAGCGAAAAGCGTGTCCCTGCAGCGATGGCTGTCACCCCGGTTAGACCACGGGGGACAAGCGTCTGTCCTGACTTATTAGAACCCCAGGCGACGACAGTACCATCGGATTTGAGTGCCAGCGAATGATCATCGCCACCCGCGATGGCGATGACACCAGTTGCTGTACGCGGCACAAACAGTTGCCCGGCACGGTTGTCGCCCCAGGCGATGATGGTGCCATCTGCACGGAGTGCCATGCCGTGGCGTGCACCAGCAGCAATGGCAATCACGTTATTGAGATTTGTAGGAACCTCGAGCTGGCCAAAGTCGTTGCGCCCCCAGGCAACGACCGTGCCATTTGTTTTGAGTGCCATAGCAAAGCGTGTGCCTGCAGCGATAGCCGTCACATTGGTTGCGGCCTCGCTCGGTATCTGTCCTTCGGAAAACGTGCTTTCATCGCCCCAGGCAGAGACATTCCCACTCTGATCGAGCACATATGAAATCGATGCACTCGTGGCAATATCACTAAACAACGTGTCTTTGAAGCGATACGGAATGGTGCTCTGCCATTTGCGGTTGTCGCCCCATGTGACTAATGTATCGTTGTTACGTAGTGCTAGGACAAAATTTGATCCTATGGCGATTTTTTTGAAATGTGTCAACGAACGTGACTGTGCGAGCTGCACATGTGGAGTTGCAGTGCTGGCACTTGTGTTGGCTTGCACACGTGTAACGGCACCACCATAGAGCGAGGATATGGTAATGATGCTGACTATTGTTACTATAGTGCCATAAAGCCAAACACGAAATTTCATTTGTTGATCCTAATTACCCTAATACATTACATTTATTATAAACAATAGTAGCACGAAGATTTTGTAAATAAATATTACAAAACAATATCATTTATCGAAACTAAAGAATATCATGAGTTGTTGTCTGATGCGCGCACGCTAGGAGGAAATCCATATCTCGGTATGTCACATGCCATATTATAATGAACAGAGTACCGTATTTTACTGAAAGATAGTGCTATGCCAACTCCAATGGTCATGCCATTATGGCCGGATGGCCATATCACCGTTGCCCCAGACGCTGTGCCAGAGACATACTACACTGGTAATGCCAGCGATGGTACGTCGTTCGGCCAAGTGCGCAATGTGCATATCCCGACCATCACCGTATTTCTCCCCGATGCGTCTATTGCAACGGGAACGGCGGTTGTCGTATGTCCTGGTGGTGCATACCATATTTTGGCCGTGGATCACGAGGGATACGATGTTGCCAAATGGCTCAATGCTCGTGGCATTGCGGCAATAGTCTTGAAGTACCGGTTGATTGCCACGCCTGCAGACCCGGATGTGCACGAAGCGGAATTACGCGCCAAATTAGCCAACCCCATAGTGATGCGCAGATTGGCATTCGAACACGAGCCGCTGATGCGTGCAGACGTCCTGCAGGCGCTGCGCATGACACGCCA
The DNA here is from genome assembly GCA_964539815.1 of uncultured Klebsiella sp. Taxonomy (GTDB): domain Bacteria; phylum Chloroflexota; class Chloroflexia; order Chloroflexales; family Roseiflexaceae; genus UBA965. The sequence goes on from CAZIKU010000036.1 coordinate 5,783, forward strand.
ACACGCCCAGGCATGGGGACTCAATCCGCAACGCATTGGTGTCATGGGGTTTTCGGCAGGGGGCCATGTGGCAATCACAGCTGGGCTCAACTATACCGCTGATAGCCGCCCAGACTTCGTCTGCCCTATCTACCCGGTATGGCTTGATGTGATTATGCCACGTGCTGATGCGCCGCCGTTGTTTATGGCGCTGGCCAACAACGATGAATTTGGTGCGATTATCCTTGATAGTGTGGCGCGGATGACGCAGGCGTGGCAGCGGGCTCAGCTACCTATCGAAGTGCATGCATATGCGCAAGGAGGCCACGGATTTGGCATGATGACGCGTAATATGCCGTGTGATAGTTGGATTGAGCGTTGGTATGAATGGTTGAATACTACGGTACTGCGATAGGGGGAACAATGCGGCGACGGCAGATGCTGTTGGGGATGCTGAGTGGGATAGTGCAGGCATGCGGACTCCGCCCAACGCCGGCGACGGTCACGCCGTCGCCGGTGCCGCAATCCCCTGCACTGACGCTGCGTATCATTACCCCTACACCCTTTACCACGCATCAACTCATCGAAGTACACGTTGATATGGTGCCAGCACCTAGCGACGTATTCGACATCGTAGGCATCGACTGTTGGGTGGTAGCGACGCACGCAGCACAGACACTGCGCGTGCCAGTCTTTTGGTATCAGGCTGATACAGATACATCGACCGGCGCATGGCGGGCCCGTCTGCAACTGGCACATGCCGGGGAGTGGCAGGTGCAGGTACAGCGTGGCACGCTGACCAGTGCGATGGAATCGCTGATGCTCACTGCGCATCCACAGGCACATGGCATTATTCGTGTGGATGCGCGGGGATTTGCTTTTGCGGATGATACGTCGTTTTTGCCGCTGGGAGTCAATTTGGGTTGGTCGACGAGTCGTGGCAGTGCGGTATTGGTCGACTACGAGCGCTGGTTTGCCCGTTTGGCAGCGAGTGGGGGGAATGCCGCACGCATCTGGATGGCGTCGTGGTCATTTGGCATTGAATGGAGTGATACACCCCTCGGTGATTACACCGCACGCATGCCACAGGCCTGGTTGTTGGACGAGGTACTGCGGCTGGCCGAACGTCACGGGATTTTTGTCATGCTCTGTTTGATTAATCATGGTGCATTTAGCAGCACGACCAATGCAGAATGGGATGCGAATCCCTACAATCAGCGCAATGGTGGTCCATTGACCAATCCTGCAGATTTTGTGACGGATGCCACCGCACGCCAACTTTTTGCACGACGTGTGCGCTACATTGCGGCACGCTATGCGGCCTTTCCTGCACTCTGGTGCTGGGAATGGTGGAACGAAGTCAACTGGACCCCCATCCAGGATGCCACACTCGCCCCGTGGTTGACGGAGATGCGCTCCATCCTGAACACAGTAGACCCATACCAGCATGTGGTGACCAGTAGTTGGGCGAGTGTGTCGGCCACAGGTCTATGGTCAGATGCTGCACTCGATGTAGTGCAACACCACACCTACGGCAACGATGATCTAGTGCGTACACTGAATACGGCACGCATCCCCGTCAAAGCCGTGCTCAAAACCAAACCCATGCTTGTCAGCGAAGTAGGACTCGATGCGGGCGGTGCTACCGCCCCTACGGCTGTCGAGTATGTCCATCTGGTCAATGCGGTGTGGGCACCTATCATGCTGGGGATGGCGGGGAGTGGCATGTACTGGTGGTGGGATACCTGGATTGATGCCACCAACCAATGGGGTGTATTTGCGGGGGTGAGTGCCGTTGTGCGTGGGCTGGATATGCGCCAATTCCGCCCATTTAGCGTGTTAGTACAAGACATGGTCGTGCTGGGACTCAAAAGTGATACCGAGATTGTGTTGTGGATGCGGCATGCGCGCTATACGGCACGTGATGCCATGCAGGCATACCAGCAACTGGCCACACCAGCCGCAGATTGGCAGTACCGTCTTTCCACGACGGCATGGCAAACCGTGCCACTGCGCAATCTGACCGATGGCACATACGCCCAAACCAGCTACGATACGGTGACGGCCGCAGTCGTGGCGGATGGCGATTGTGTGGTGCGTGACGGAGTGGGAGATGTGGCGATTCCACCGTTTGAAAACGCAGTGGCGATTCACCTTGTACGGAAGTGATCCGGCGTGCGGTGTGCATGCGCAACCCCGTTGCACATTGTACCGTCTATATTACGATGTACGGTGTGATACGGATAATCCTTCAATACGCGATGTCGATTGTCATCAAAAGGAGCGACGATGGAGATAGCAGGAATGCCCGATTATGCGGTGATTGTGTTTGGGGTGATTACCGGCGTTGCCCTGAGTGCAGTGGCTGGTGTCCGCATATTTCTGCCGTTTTTGGTCGCAGGTGTCGCAGTCAAACTGGGTGTCATCCAAGTGGCAAGCGATTTCGTCTGGATTAGCAGTTGGCCGGCACTCGCCGTCTTTGCCACGGCGGCGTTGACCGAGGTATTGGCGTACTACATTCCCGTGATTGATCATGCCCTCGATGTACTTGGATCACCAGCAGCAATTGTGGCAGGGTCGTTGCTGACCGCATCGATGGTTGTCGGCATGGACGAGTGGTTGCGCTGGTCGCTGGCCATCATTGCTGGGGGCGGAATTGCCGGCACACTGCATATCGGCAAGACGTTGGTACGTGGCACATCGACGGTGACGACTGCAGGATTGGCCAATCCGTTACTTGCCACAGGCGAAATGCTCGGATCGACGGTGGCTGCCGTCGCCGCGATTTGGATGCCCGTGGTAGTGGTGGTATGTGCGGTGATTCTGCTAATGCTGGTAGTCCGTGCCGTGTTGCAACGTCGGGGTCGTGTCACGCGATGATGACGCAACGGTTGTACCTCAACGATTCCCCACCATTAACGGTGACAGCAACTGTGACTGCGGTTGGCGCCGATGCGTTTGCGACCGATGTAAGTCCGTTTTTTGCGGGTGGTGGTGGTCAGCCTGCTGACCACGGCACCGTGAATGGGACGGCCATTCGCCAACTCGTGCGCGATGCCGATGATTGCTTGTGGCATACGGCAGACTGTGCGGTGACTGTTGGTGACACGGTAACGCTGCAGGTAGACGCACTGTTTCGTCAGACAGTGTCGCGTTACCATACGGCACTGCACATCCTCAACACGCTGGCGTTGACCCACTACCAAGCCTGGCTGACAGGTGCAGCCATTGCCTACGACTATGCGCGCATTGACATCAAGGTAGATGTGCTGGAGCCGACGATGATTGCCGACCTCGAGGCGCAAATGAATGCAGTGATTGCGGCAAATCATGCGGTGCGGGCGTGGACAATCCCCGCCGAGACCTTTGCGCAACGCCCAGAATTGGTGCGTACTATCAATGTTGCACCGCCAGCCTACCACGGCCAGATTCGGGTAGTCGAGATTATCGGCTTTGATGCGCAGGCGTGTGGTGGGACACATGTGGCGTATACCAACCAAATCGGCCCGTGCGTGATTTTTAAAAGTGAAAATAAAGGCAAACAAAATAAACGACTCTATGTGCGCTTTGCATGATTTCAGATAGGATTAGGCATTCATTGGCGAGGATTGCACAACGCAGCGACACCACAACTTCATACAATGATGGTGATGGTCGGTATGCGGCCGCACGGATCATGGTGTCGTATGTCATCCTTATGCGTGAATCTGCGGCATATGTGCCATGGTTGATAATGTGCGTCAGGAGGAATCAATGAACTACGTGAAGTTGGGCAATACGGGCATTGACGTGTCGCGGATTTGTGTGGGATGCATGGGATTTGGCGATAGTAATTGGGTGCATAAGTGGGTGCTCAACGAAGCCGACAGTCGGGTGATTATCAAGCACGCACTGGATGTTGGAGTGAATTTTTTTGATACGGCCAACGTCTATTCTCTGGGAGTCAGTGAACAAATCCTTGGGCGGGCGCTGCGCGACTACGCACGGCGCGACGACATTGTGGTGGCCACCAAGGTGCACGGCAAAATGCGCGAGGGCCCCAACGGTGGTGGTCTGTCGCGCAAGGCCATCCTTAGTGAGATCGACCAGAGCCTGACGCGCTTGGGCATGGAGTATGTGGATTTGTACATCATCCACCGCTGGGACTATGCGACCCCCATCGAAGAAACGATGCAGGCCCTGCATGACGTGGTGCGGGCGGGCAAGGCACGCTATATTGGGGCATCAGCCATGTACGCCTGGCAATTCCAGAAAGCGCTCTATACCGCCGAGAAACATGGCTGGACACAGTTTGTGTCGATGCAAAACCACTACAATTTGATCTACCGCGAAGAAGAGCGTGAAATGATGCCGTTGTGCCGTGCCGAAGGAATTGCCTCGACACCGTACAGTCCACTTGCATCGGGCCGCTTGACGCGTGATTGGCATGCCGATAGCTCGTTGCGTGCCCAAACCGATCAAATCGCCAAATCAAAATACGACAAGACGGCCGATGCTGATATGTTGATTGTGGAACGTGTGGCCGAATTGGCACAGAAATACGGCGTGCCCCGCACCCATATTGCGTTGGCATGGCTTTGGCACCAACAGCCGGTTGTTGCACCGATTATTGGCGCCACCAAAATATCCCACCTCGACGAAGCCGTTGCGGCGTTGTCGGTGGTGCTAAGTGGCGACGATATCGCCCACCTCGAAGCGCCATATGTGCCGCATGCGATTGTGGGGCATGTGTAGTCATCACAAAAACCGGCGGATTTGCTCAGGCGTGGGGATCATGCAGTGGTCACGTTTGCCAAACCAGCGGTAGCGATTGCGTGCTACCACGCGGTATAGTGCATCACGCCAGGATATGGGGACGATGTGCAGGCGAGAAAAGAGTGGCCATGGCCAGTCTAGTGCGGTGCAGATGTGGAGTGCGGCGGTGCTGGCCGTGTACACCTGTAGACCATCGATGACGACCAGCGATTCGAGCTGGTGGGCGTCGATGCCGTGTTGGGCGGCTAATTCTTGGCCGGTTGGCGACTGTAGCGCAGCAAATGAAATGTGGGCGCTGGCATCGCGTAGAATAATCCAGCGCACGACGCCGTTGCACAGATTGCAGACTCCATCAAACAACACGATCATCGTGACCCTCCCGCAAAATAGTGTACCATGGGAGCATCACCGCGAAAGGAGATATGCTGATGGCGTGGATTCGCATGATTCCTGAATCAGAAGCTGAAGGGGCACTCAAAGAAGCCTACGACGGCGCCATGGAGCCGTGGGGTGGGGTGGACAACATCATGAAAATCCACAGCCTGCGCCTCGGCACACTGCATGCCCATATGCAACTCTATGTCACGGTGATGCGTGGTGAATCGGAATTATCCCGTGCGCAGCGCGAGATGATTGCCGTGGTGGTATCGGCGGCCAACCACTGCCACTACTGAATGACACATCATGGACGGGGTCTCCGTCGTCTCACCAAAAACCCGGCACTTGTACGCCAACTCACACACGACTGGCGCCGTGCCCAGATTACGCCGGCCGAACACGCCATGTTGACCTACGCCGAAAAACTCACATTGACGCCGTCTGCCATGCACAAAAGTGATGTGACTGCCTTGCGGGCAGCGGGATTCACGGATGCAGGTATTCTCGATATTAATCAGGTAACGGGATATTTTGCCTATGTGAATCGCCTCGCTGATGGACTTGGTGTCCCCCTCGAAGATTTTTGGCAAACGGTCGATGACGCAACGGATATGTGAGTATTGCGCAGTTCTGCGCCAGCAATAAACAGGGTTGTGGCTTATGCATCCAACGTCCCCCATGCGAAATCTCATTGCACTGTTGCGGCGTGAGTGGTATTGGATGCTGTTTGCGGTACTGTGTGTGTGTGGTGTGCTAGTCATCAATATGCGTACCAATACTGCTGCCGATTATGCGGTGCTCAGCTACGAGCCACGCACAGTATCAACACTAGCGGCTATTTCCCATATGCAACAGCAATCAGGGTGGCTACCACACACGTTGACGCCTACAGATCTACTTATCACTATCCCCGAACCATTGCAGTCGGCGCATGGTGCATTGGCCGTACTCTGGGTGACGAGTCGCGTGTTGCCATCCGTATTTCTCATCGTGCTCATCAATTATCTGATTGCTGCTGCTGCCACTACCCTGACTGCATATGTCGCATTGCGCATTGCCAGCTGTGTGCCACGCTGGGCGTGGCTGGGGAGCGTGGCATTCGGACTGATGCCAGCGCGCTTTTGGTGGCCGGACCTGATGGCACAGTGGTTTGTAGTTGTGCCACTGATAGCGGCATGTATCGCCGCACTGTGGTATCGTCCGCAGTTGTGGGCGTGGCGGCAATGGGTGTGGTACGACTGGCTGGTTATTGTCGGTATTGTCGTGGCTGCAACTGCATTCGGCAAAAGTGCTGCATATATGGCATCGCTTGCCATAGGGGTGGTGGTCATCATGTATCGCCACGAAACACTCCGCTGGCAACCAGCCCTGCCACTGCTCGTGATGGGTGGGCTGATATGGTTGGTGCCAACATTCCTAGTGTGGAGCATGTCCACTGCACAAGCGCCATTCCCATACGCGTTCCGTGGGATTTCATTGGCAGCACTTATCTTGCCACATGCGCATCACGTGGTTCCGGCGTTCGCTACCATCGGCAATCGCTATATGGCACTGCAGATTGACCATACCAATACATTCTATATGGGTGTGTTGGCGGTTACTGGTTTGGGCATCTTGGTCTGGCGAGGGATTGTCCAGCTTGTTGCTACTCCTCCTGCTGTACTCCCACAACGTGTCACTGCGTTTGTCCTCATTATGCTGCTAGTGGCACACCACATCGGTATCGGAATCGTCTTGGTGTGGTTATACGTGTTTCCATTTACACAATGGGAGCAAGCGAGCATCTGGATAGTATTTTGGTCGTTACAGACTGCGATCCACGTGGTCCAGCATGTGATGGTGCGTTGGCGCCGTGCCCAAATAGGCGTAATGGTAGCGTGTGCGATTGTGGTGGGCATAGATCAGGTACCACAGACGACATTTTTGCAACAGCTGCCCCGGGCGGTGATGCCAGTAGCGTCTTCGAATTGGCGTCAGGGCATATTTTTGACACAGGCTACACTGCCTGCTGATGTGGTGGCCGTCCGCGGGTTTGCTGAGATTATTCCGGGATATGGGCGTTGGGCTGCACCTGATGCGACTGTGTTGGAGATACAGATGGGTGCGCCCATGCAAACACCGCTCGTTGTGCATATCCGTGCCAAAACAGATCCTGACCATGTGGGCATCCAAGTGCCGGTGCAGATTGGTACTGAACGCCAAATGATGACGCTGACGACTGATGTCCGTGAATATATGCTGAGATTTACGCAACCAACGAATGCCACCCAACTCGTGATCCATCTGCCCCCGACTACAAGCACGGATGTGAGTCGCGGCGTGGTGTTCGTGCAGTCGTTGTGGGCTCAAGAGCCGTAAAGCGAGTATACGATGACGTTACGCCAGATTCTCAAAACAGAGGTGCGTTACTGGTTCCCCATGGTATTTGTAACGTACTTGTTCATCAATGGGTATCTGAGTGGGTGGAGTACATGGATAGTTCCGGATGTATCTGTTCCTATCAAATTTCATGGGGATACATTGTCGTACGGTGTCATGTTCCAACGTCAAATAGAGGGGTTTTGGTATTTCGAAAACACGCGCTTTGGCTATCCGTTTGTATCGACACTCTACGACTTTCCCATGTCGTTTTTGGATGCGGTCACCATCAAAACACTTGGACTGATTGTACCGTCATGGTATGCCATCTATACGATATATGTGGTGATGAGTTTTGTTGCAAATGGCATCATCTGTTATGCGGTAATGCGCGCCATGGGGATATCGGTACGCTGGGCACTTATCGGTGCTGTGCTTTTCAACATTGTGCCATTTCATTTTTACCGTATTGGGCACATAGTATTCACTATTTATGTGGGAATTCCATTGGCCTATTACATGGCATGGCAGCTGTGGCAGGGACATCAGTACATTTGGCAGCGCCACAATATCGTACCGAGTTTTCTGATTGGCGTCGTGTTAGGTGGCTACAACATCTACTACGCGGTATTTGCACTCATCATCATCATGACAACAACGTGTATTGTGACGTGGCGTGATCGATCTGTACAGGCCTGGTGGAGTGGTGTCACTGTGATGGTCGCCATTGTGTGTGGCATCGTGAGTGGATTGGTGCCGCCACTCATCCATATGTTGACTGATCCAAACACCATCCCATTAAGTCGACCGGTGGAGGATAGTGTGCGCTATGCCTTGTGGCCAATAGCGTTGTTTACATTTGTGCCGGACATGTACTTGTCTGGCGATACCTACGTGCATGTGCTAGGGGTGGGCTGGAATGAGTTCCAAGCAAATAGCATATTGGGATCACTGGGGGTTGTATTGGTGCTATGGGGCATCTTGTCTGCATGGCTTAATCGTCCTGTGGCATCCTTTATGCGATTCTTGGGATTCGAGCTCGGTGTGCTGTTGATATACTGTACGGTTGGGGGCGGGGGATTGGTGGTAAGTTTGCTAGTGACTTCGATTATTCGTGGCACCAATCGCTTTGCCATTTTTGCCATCTTTATTGGAATTGTGGCATTGGTATGGACGTTGCAGCAGCTAGCCACACGACGGCAATATACGCCCCGGACTACTGCAGTGATGAGTGTGGCTGTGCTCTTGTTTGGTTTGGCAGTTGATAATCCCGTAGCAAGCAATCCCTTGAATTTTGCACCACGGGCGGAACGTGTAGCAGCATGGCAACAAGAGACGCAGTTTTTTCGTGAGGTCGAAGCACGTGCAGGTGCGGGTGCGGCGGTGTATCAGTTGCCCGCGTTAGCCTTCCCCGAACATGACCCCGACTATCGTCAGACGCGGTGTGCGTTGTACACGACGCTGCGGTGTAGTCATGGTAATGCTTTTGGGCGGGATGGGGCGTTTTTTTATGAGTTATTGGCACGGGCACCTGTGCCGACACAGCTCGCCGTACTTTCGCGGCTTGGTTTTACCGGGGTAATGATTGATCGCAGTTATCGCTCCATGCGTGATGTCGAGGATGTGTGGCGTACGACACTCGGTTATGCACCTGCCATCGAAAGCCGGGATACCACACTGGCGTACTATGTGCTGCCAACGCCCGTGGGGAGGATGACGCCAGGACGGACAAGCGCAGATGTGATTGACACGGCACAGTTTTTGCAAGAGGAATATGCGTTGCAATCCAAAACAGATATACGTATCCCTATTGATTTACGGCAACCGTGGTTCCCGGGGAGTATTAAATCGATTACAGGAATCTACGAATTGGATGTGCGTGGGCGCTGGAGTAATGCGAGTGACTTCCGCGATGTGGTGGTGACCATGCGTACGCCTTTGCCACGCACATTTACGCTTACGATTACAGCCCTGGCATGGGAACGGAATATTAATGCACCGGTGACCATTGTGGTGGGCAAGCAACGCCAATCTGTGCGGTTTGGCGCGACCGCTACGACCAACGTGCTGACATTTACCACCGACGGCACGGCCAAAACGATTACCATTATCCCCGCATATCGCCAACAAGCCTCCGCCAATGATGCGCGCTTTTTGGCGTTGTTGCTTCAGCAGATTCAGATTACCCCACAATAAAAACAATCCCGCCGAGGCGCATGCGCCTCGGCGGTGTGATTGGCTCCTCGACCTGGATTCGAACCAGGAACCTACTGATTAACAGTCAGCCGCTCTACCGTTGAGCTATCGAGGATTATTGACAACGTTGCGAATTATAGCACGGGCAATAATGGTGTGTCAAATGCACACGAGTGAGATATTCAGGCGAACAACTGCATGATGGATGTCTGCCACGAGTGTTTCAGTATAAAATACTCCTAATGCACACATGTGCCGTCTACGAGGTTTGTTATGCCGACACCCGCCGACCGTATTAGCGAATTACGCCAACGCATCCGCGCCCATGATCACGCCTACTACGTGCTGAGTGCGCCGACGGTCACAGATGCAGAATACGATGCACTGATGGCTGAGTTGCGTGCACTCGAATCGAATCATCCCGAGTTGATGCGTGCCGACTCACCGACACAACGCGTCCCCATGGAACTCGACACGCAGTTCACCAAAGTGCTCCACCCACAAGCGATGCTGTCACTGGCCAACGCATTCGACGAAACCGGCGTCTACGAATGGCGTGATCGCGTCTACAAACTCCTCGGGAGCGATGATGTGGCATGGACGGCCGAACCCAAAATCGACGGCCTCGCTATCGCACTCACCTACTACAACGGTCGCCTGGTGCGTGCGGCGACCCGTGGTGATGGCACTGTCGGCGAAGACGTGACGGCCAATGTCCGTACCATCAAAACAGTACCGTGGGAGTTGCGCCGCGATAGTGCGACAGTGGTTCCCAGCGAAATCGAGGTACGTGGCGAGATTTATATGCGCTCAGACGACTTCGCCGAGCTCAACGAGCGCCTGCGTGACGCCGGAGAAAAGACAGCCGCCAACCCACGCAATGCGGCTTCGGGATCATTGCGCCAAAAGGATCCAGCCATCACCAAAACACGTCCATTGCGCTTTTTTGCCTATGCCATAGGCCCAGTAGCGGGTGGACGTTGGCCCGACACACAGTGGGGCACGTTACGTGCCCTCCACGATTTGGGCTTCGATATCAACGAAGACGCCCGCGAATTCGCCGCGTTTGATGACCTGCTGGCTTATGCACGGGCCTGGATGCAGAAACGCGACACACTTGCCTATGAGGTCGATGGAATTGTATTCAAGGTGAATAACCTGGCGCAGCAACGCGAATTGGGTGTGGCGGGGCGTGACCCACGCTGGGCGCTGGCCTACAAGTTCCCCGCCCGCGAGACGTCGAGCATCCTGAAAAACATCAGCGTGGCAGTGGGTCGCACTGGTGTCCTGACACCGGCTGCCGAGATTGAACCAGTGCAGTTGAGTGGCGTCACGGTGCGCAACGCGAGTCTGCATAATGCGGATCTGATTGAAAAACTCGATTTGCGCATTGGCGATCGTGTCATCCTCAAGCGGGCTGGCGATGTTATCCCCTATATCATTGGTCCGATTGTGGCTACACGCACTGGTCACGAAGTGGTCTGGCAGATGCCGACGCACTGTCCATCGTGTGGTACGGCCGTGGTGCGCCCTGAGGGCGAGGTGGCATGGCGTTGTCCCAACAGCGATCAATGCCCCGAACAACGCAAACGGCGCATCGAATACGCCGTATCACGCGAAGCACTGGACATTGTGGGATTAGGCGAACAACAAGCGCGCCTGTTGGTGGAGCGTGGGCTGATTCATGACGTGGCGGATATTTTTACGCTCCAACCGGCAGATTTTGCTGAAATGGACGGCTTCGGCGAAAAGAAAATCACTAACCTGATGCAAGCTATTGCTGACGCCAAAACCCGCCCTGTGACGCGCGTTCTGGTCAGCCTGGGCATCCACATGGTGGGCACGGTGGTGGCACAACTGCTGATGAACCACTTCGGCAGTCTGCAGGCACTCGCCGATGCTGATGTGGCTGAAATCAGCCAAATCGAGGGAATTGGTCCCATCAAAGCCCAGAATGTGGTGGAGTTTTTTGCGCGACCGGGGCACCGGACGCTCATCAGCAAACTCGCTGCAGTGGGCGTACAGGTCAGTGGTGGTGGCATCCAAAGGCAGAGCGATGTGCTGGCTGGTCACATTGTAGTGGTGACAGGCACGTTGCCACTCGGACGCGAGCAGGTCGAAGCACTCGTGGTGACACATGGGGGGAAAGCCACGGGCAGTGTCTCCAAAAAGACGTCGTTTGTGCTGGCCGGATCAGAGCCGGGTGGGAGCAAAATCAGCAAGGCCAATGAGTTGGGTGTCCCCGTCAAATCGTGGGACGAATTCGTGGCACTGATTGGTGATGTGGTAGTGCCAAGTGCGCCACCCGTGGTGATACCGCCGCCCGCCGAGTTGCCACCTGAGCAGACACGATTGTTTTAGCTGACTATAATACAGAGTAGTGGGATGTATTGGCGAAGGAGTGGGTATGACGACGATTCACCCGTCCATCTTTCGGGCGTACGATATCCGTGGAGTGGTAGGCAAAGAACTGAGTGAGGCAGTATACGAAGTCCTCGGGCAGGCTGCTGGCACGTTGTTCCGTGCCAAAGGGGGCCAGCGCATTGTAGTGGGACACGACGCCCGCTTGACCTCTGCCGGATTTGCCGCCGCCTTGATGCGTGGATTGCAGTCCACGGGGTGCGATGTCATCGACATCGGTATGGTGCCCACACCAGTCATGTACTTTGCCGTCGATTATCTCAAGGCAGATGGTGGTGCAGTGGTGACGGCCAGTCACAACCCGCCCGAATTCAACGGCCTCAAAATGCGTCACTACGAGCCAGTGCATGGCGGCGTGCCCTTTTCGAGCGAAGAAGTCCAGGAAGTGGGACGCTTGGCGTTGGGCGGGCAGTTTGCCACAGGGAATGGTACATACACCCACGTCGACGTCGCCGATGCCTATGTAGCGCACATTGCGGCGCTGGTACATATTCCCAGACCCATCAAAATCGTCGTCGATGGGGGCAACGGTGTGGCTGGCCCACTGGGGGTGCGCGTCTTTGAACGCTTGGGATGCGAGGTTGTGCCACTTTTCATCGAACCAGATGGTACCTTCCCCAATCATCATCCCGACCCACTCAAAGAAAAAAACATGCGCGATTTGATGCGCGTCGTCAAAGAAACAGGTGCCCAATTGGGGATCGGTCTGGATGGTGATGGTGACCGTCTGGGCGTGGTCGATGACCTGGGTCAGATGGTCTTTGCCGACCGCTACATGATTGTGATGGCACGTGAGGCCCTCAAAAAAGGTCCCGCACCGATTGTGTTTGATGTGAAATGTAGCAAGGTGCTCGCTGATGCCATCACCGCCATGGGTGGTACACCCGTGATGTGGAAGACGGGCTATACCAATCAGTCGGCCAAAATGCGCGAGCTGGGGGCACCGGTGGCCGGTGAATTGAGTGGGCATGTCTTTAATAATCGTCCCGGTCATAGTTTTGATGATGGCACCTTTGCAGGCGCCTGCTTGATTGAGGCGTTGACACAGAGTGGCCAGACACTGTCGCAGGCGCTGGCACCGTTTCCCACCATGGCCGAAGTCCCCGAAGAACGCATCGAACTCGATGACGTGCGCAAATTCGCGGCAGTGGCGCATGTACGGGCGCAGTTTGCGGGCAAATATCCCATCAACGAAACCGATGGACTGCGCATCGACTTCGGCGATGGTTGGGGGCTGCTACGTGCATCCAACACGGAGCCGGTGATTACCACGCGCTTTGAGGCAGTGAGTGAGTCCCGGGCTGCATTTATCCGCGATACGATTTTGGCGGCCTTGCGGAGCTACAATTCTCCGCAATAAAAGGAGCGACTATGTTTGGTATTCGGCGCCGTCTCGCCAATCTATCCCACCTGATGCGGCCACTCGCATTAGCGTTCGTGGGGTGTACGATTTTGGCGTTGGGGATTGGCTACGTGCTGACCTACCTCTACCGCACATTAGAGTTGCCGTGGGTGTTTTTTTACCTGACACTCCAATTTGTGCCACAGTTCTGGCGTGGTGTGCTCTTTTTGTTGCTGGGTGTGGGGACACTCGGGTACGGCATATGGTCGCTCAGTGACAAAGTGGTGATTCCCATCAACACACAAAGCCAAAACGACGAGGTGCTCCTCGATTACCGACGTACCGATCGGGCCCCCCGCCTGGCGGTGCTTTCGGGTGGCCCCGGCATGCTGGTACTGGCGAGTCTGGGACGTACGGTCGACATGATGACGTGTATTACACCGGTACAAGACCCCGTCGAGTACTACTATCGTGCATCAAGCCTGTTTAATTTCGAAAAAGTGGTCTTTGTGGTGCCCACACCACAACCCATGGACGTGAATTTTGTGCTGGATAACGGCGTGCGTGTCAAACCGAGTGATCGCGTCACCAACGACGAACGCTACGCCGATCGCTATGTGGTTGACGTGGCACTTGATGGGACGACGCCGCTGGCAGATGTGGCAGTGACGCGTGCCACCATTGATGCAATTGCAAATGCCGATGCGATTATCTTGGGTCCGGGGAGTCTGTTTGAAAGTATTATCCCCAACCTGTTGATTCCCGCAGTGCGCGAAGCGATTCGTGCGAGTAAAGCGCGCAAAATATACATCTGTAGCATCATGACAGAGCCGGGGCTCACCAGTGGTTTTACGGTGGCCGATCATATCCGCCAAATTGTGCGCTATGGTGGCTTTGCGCCAGATTACGTGCTCGTCAATGCCCAGCGTATCGATGCCGATGTGCAGCGCATCTATGCGGCAGCCCGGCAAACACCGGTATATTTGGCCCCCGAAGAGTACGAAGAAACCGCCGTACAGGCAATTGACCGGAGTGCGGGGAGTGGGGTGATTGTCGAAGGCGCAGTAGTCATCGAAGCTGATTTGGCGACGGCGGTGATTCAGCTGACGGCCTCACTCGAAGATCCCGGCAAGAGTCGCACCGTACGCGTATTGCGCCACGACCCCGACAAAGTGGCGGCGGCGATTACCAGTATCATGCGACGGGGGCGCTGATCTCGCATGGAAGACACGATTGTCCTCTTTGAAGACGAAGGATATCGCTCGCTGTTGCCGTTGACCTATACGCGTACAGCTGCAGACATTCGTTGCGGTATTTTTACCCTGCGTGAACGGTTACATGCGCGATATGGCACACTCCCTGCGGCCATAACCCGGGCATATATGGCCGATGTATGGGGCGAAGGACGCTGGCCGTTGCGCTTGCTGAGTCGCAATGTGCCCCTGCTCCTCGTCAATAGTCGACTCGTCGATATTGAATGCCTCAACGAACTCAACGATGCCCCCGTAGGCACGGTGTTGGTCAGTGATAGCAGCAACACGGTACTAGGTGGGGCTACGCTCGTGGCGGCTCGTGTCACCCCCGCACTGGCGAGTGCCATCTTTGCCGATCTCCTTGACCAACGTGGTCATGGAGCGTTGAGTGAACTCCAACGCTTTGGGCAAACCATCATGACACGCCCGCTGATGTTGAATTTCCCGTGGGATATTGTGGCACACAATGCACCTATGATTCCTCGTGATGTGGCACTGTGCGATATCACGCGCTATATCCCCATCCAGGCCCACCCGGCGGCGGCTGGATGCCATCTGTTGGCACCTGAGCGTATCTATGTCCACCCCAATGCCCAAATCGAAGCCCCCGTTGCACTTGATGCCCGTGAGGGACCTATCGTCATCGGGGCTGCCCGCATTGAGCCGTTTAGCACCATCCAAGGGCCTGTGGCGATTCACGACGGTGCGCTGATTTCGGGGGCACGAGTACGTGCGGGGACGACGATTGGCCCCGTCTGTCGCATCGGTGGCGAAATCGAGGCCACCGTCGTGCAGGGGTATAGCAACAAGCACCACGACGGATTCATCGGGCACTCATACCTGGGGGAATGGGTCAATATTGGTGCTATGACGACGACGAGTGACCTCAAAAACACCTACGGCACAATTAAAGTCACCATTGAATCGTATGGCCAAGTCGATAGTGGGCGCCTCAAATTGGGATGTTTCTTGGCAGACCATGTCAAACTGGGTATCGGTGTGCACCTCAACGGTGGATCAGTGGTAGCGACGGGATCGAATATTTTTGGCATCCACTTTGCACCCAAAACGATTCCTGCGTTTACATGGGGTGGTGAGCGTTTTCGCGAGTACCGCATCGATCGTATGATTGATGTCGCCCATAAAGTGATGGCACGGCGCCATATCGAACTTTCTCCGGCACAAGTGACCATGTTGCGCCATGTGTTTGCATTGACGAGTAGTGACCGTGGCATCGAGCCAGATACGACGCTCGAAAGTGCTGGTGTCGAAGGTGGCTGGCGTGAATCGCTATAGAGGAGGCCCACCATGCACGTCGTTGTAATTGGGGGTGGCAGTGGTTTGTGGCAAACAATCGACGCAGTTCGTCCGATTGCCCAACGCTTGTCGGTGGTCATCCCGACGTGTGCCAATACGGGCACTGACGCATTAATTCGTCGCCTCGGACCATTCCCGGCCTTGGCAACTGCCGTCGAACTGATGATGCACTACAGTGGTGACGTCGCCACACAACGCCTGATGCAACAACAGTTTGTGCCTTTGGGCACACCATACGATCGCATTCCATTCGGCGTCCTGCAACTGATTGCCATGGCGCAAAACACCGGGGCACTGGCCGATACCATCGATGCCATGCGCGCCCAGCTGCGTTGTGACATCGATATCCTCATGGCCAGCGAAACGCCCCACGATGTGGTGGCGCGTACCAGCGACGAACACACATACCTCGGTGTGGCCGCACTCGCGCAGCCGTTGTCTGCCCCCGTACAACACTTCAGTCTCGAACCGCAGGTGGCTGCACACCCGCAGGTACTCAAAGTGTTGCGTGTGGCCGATTTGGTGGTGATTGCCCCGGGGCATCTCTATCGTTCGGTATTGCCTGCGTTGCTCCCAACGGGCATTGGTGATGCACTACGCACACTCACCGGTCGTGTGGTCTGTTGTGGTGCGCTGACGACGATTGCCGGCTACACGGATGCCTTCCGCGCCGTCGACTACGTGGCGCGTATTGCCCGGACCATCGGGCGCGGTGCCATTGATGCAGCCATCCTGAATAGCAACGACTATACGCCACTCGAGGTTGCCCTGCTCAAGCGCCATGAGTTGACGCCACTTGTCTACAACGACAGCGATTACCAGGTGTTGGCCGCACTCGACATCGATGTTGTGGTGCGTGACTTGCTCCAGCCCGCATCAAGCCAGAATGCCCCGCGTACCCTGGCCGAATTGACCAGACACCATACGCCCGAGTTGCGCATTGCCTGTATGCAACTCAGTAAACGTGATTAACTGAAAGGAATATGTGCCATGTACGACATTCGCCTCGAACGACTCGCCAAAGTGTTGGTGCACTACTCGCTCGAAACAACTCCCGGTCAGCTCTTTCGTATTGTTGCCCCTACCAATGCCGCTCCCCTCATCAAAGCCGTCTACCACGAAGCCGTTGTGGCTGGTGCCAATCCGCTGATGCGCCTGAGCCTGGATGGCCTCGATGAGATCTTTTTCAAAAATGCTGGTGATGCCCAGCTCGACTATGTGCCACAGCTGAGCC
>CAZIKU010000037.1:0-246 GCA_964539815.1 uncultured Klebsiella sp.
CGTAGTCTGGGGTGGCGAGCTCACGGGAGGTGGCAGTGATCCGTATTGTCTGCGTACCGTGCCTGCGAGTGCTACCAACGTGATTAAAGTGGTTGCAGGTGCCTACCACAATTTAGCATTACGCTCTGATGGTACTGTGGTGGGTTGGGGTGGGTATGGATCGAGTTCTGTCTCGGGGTCGTGTACGTATCCCGCAGAAGCCAATGTGCCTAGTGGGTTAACAAATATCGTCGATATCGCAGCCGG
>CAZIKU010000037.1:256-22626 GCA_964539815.1 uncultured Klebsiella sp.
GTGTTGCCCCCACAACGAACCAGCCGCTCCCTCCCTGTACCCTAGCGAGTAAATTGAGTGGTATTGTCAAAATTCAAGTTGCATCGCTTGGTGGTGCGGGTCAGGTACACGTATTGGCAATCGCTGCGAATCCGGTAGTACGTAGTGTGATGCGCTGTATGGGGAGTATGACGCCATGTACTGCTGAGCCAACCTTGCCGATTTCGGGTGGGCGGATCATGATTACCGGCGAATACCTGCGTAATACAGTGGTCATGCTGGATAACAAAACGATTCAAGCCAATATGATTACCTATGACTCTAATAATACGATGTATGTGTCGCTCCCGGGGCATGTGTCGGGTAGTGCAAATCTCGTCATTATCGGTAGCAACCACGTACCAGTCAATGCCACTGTGCGCTATAGTGATGCTATTGCGACACCGACAAATACCGTGACGACTACATCCACACGCACCAGTACGCGTACGCGCACGGCTACTTCTACAGCATTAAAGGTGTCTTCGCCGACACCAAAATCAATTGGGGGTGGCAACATCACGGCGAGTCGTACCGCCACCGCTACACGTACCAAAACAGTAACAATGACCCATTCGACGACACGCACCAAAACAGTGACAATGACCCGTTCGGCAACACGTATGCGCTAACACTGTGACAACTAGCACATCACCGCGGCTAGGCATGCAGCCTTGCCGCGGTGATTATTGTATAGGGGATTACTCTTCGTCACCACCGATGTGCAGTGTGAAGCCAAAGCGATGGCGTCGACCGAGGATTTTGTATTCGTCGAGGGTATCGGGACCACAGCTGGCACTGCCAACACCCCGGTGCAGGTGATCGATATTGACGATGATGTGATCGCGTGGCACCAAGTCGGTGGTATGCAAGGCCTTGAACAATTCGTCCGCACTAAAGCGACTGGCCGAGAACTGGAAGGTGTCGTCGCTGCGCACGGTCAGACTGCTGCCGCGTTTGTTGTCGAACGTGACATCGGAGACGTCGCAACGGAGGCCGTTTTCCTGGGGCATGATATAGGGCACATACAAATCGTCGACATCGCGGTTGTACTGGCTGATGAGGGCGGCAGCTTTGCGGTCGGGGTAGTTTTCCCAGGGGCCACGACCGAGCCAGGTCACATCGCGGTACTGTAACGGGATGGCCATGGTGACACCGACACGTGGCACATCGGTGATGTCTGCGCCGAATTTGACGTAGTGTTCGACGTGCAACGAGCCGTTGCTATTCATGGTGTAGGTGGCGGTGTGGCGGATGTCGTTGGGGTTGCCTCGTCCGCTCCCGTGGTAAGTAAAGCTAATCTTGGCGCCGATTTGTTCGATGTCGCTGAGGGTCATCTGAATCTTGTCGTAGCCGAGTTCCTGCCAGGCAGTCAGTAACTTCATCGGTTTACCGGGCTCGAGTTTGAGACCGTCGTTGTCGAGGGCGGCGCGCCACAGCTGGAGTTGCGGCCCGGCCACGATGAAGTTGCGTCGTGGTGTGCCGTACGAGACGAGTTCACCGGTATTGGGACTGAAGCGTGCTTTGACGCGTCCCGACTGCAACAGGATGCTGGTGGCATCGCGTTTGATGCGTGCGCCGCGCACATAATTGGAGGTGCGTTGTGCCGTCTGGATGACATGTTGGTCCCAGGCTACTTCGTGGCGGATGGGGGCATATGCCGTCGAGCGGCGTTTGCTAAAGCGGAACGAAATAGTGACCAGTTGGCGCGGGTGATTGCTCCGCTGTTGCAGGGTGGCGGGGATATGTACGTCGCGGCTACTGCGCGGTTTGATGTCGCGCACGTTGACGGTGCCGTTCATGACGGGCGTGCCGTCGACTTCAATCACCCATTCGCCGCTCAAATCGTCGATGTCGCTGAAGTAGCGCTGGTTGGCGATGCGATAGGTGCCCGGCTGATCTGCGACGGCACTGACGCGTACGGGGCGTGCCAAGTACTTGTATTCGTACATGGCGGGGTGTGGGGTGCGGTCTGGCCAAATCAAGCCGTCGGCGCAGAAGTTGGCATCGTTGGGGGTATCGTCGAAGTCGCCGCCGTAGGCCCAATACGGGCGGCCATCGCCAGTCGTCTGACGAATCCCATGGTCGACCCATTCCCAGATAAAACCACCCTGTAACCCGTGATATTTGTCGAAGGCGGCGAAGTGATCGGCCAATGTGCCGTTGCTGTTGCCCATGGCGTGCGAGTATTCGCACATGATGAGTGGGCGTTGGTCGGCAGAGCCATTGGTCGCCCAGGCGATGATGTCAGAGAGCTTGGGGTACATGGGGCAGAGCAGGTCAGTAGCGCTGTGCCCTTTGCCCCAGTTGCTGGTGTTGCCAAATCCGTGGGCAATGGCGCCTTCGTAGTGCAGTACGCGGGTAGGGTCAGCATGGCGCACCCAGCCAGCGGCAGCATCGTGGTTGGGACCGTAGCCACTTTCGTTGCCTAGCGACCACGAAATAATGCTGGGATGGTTTTTGTCGCGTTCGACCATGTTGCGCACACGGTCGACAAAGGCTTCGGTATAGCGGCCATCGCGACAGATGTCGAAGCTATAGGCGTGTGATTCGATGTTGGCTTCGTCGATGACGTACAAGCCGTATTCGTCGCACAATTCATAGAAGCGTGGATCGTTGGGGTAGTGCGAGCAACGGACGGCATTGATGTTGAATTGTTTCATCAGATGCACGTCTTTTTCCATCGAGGCCCGGGTCAACACACGTCCCGTGACGTCGTCGTGTTCGTGGCGATTGACGCCGACAATGAGTACGGGTTGGCCATTGATGAGCAACTGGCGATTGGCAATTTTGACATCACGAAAGCCAGTCCGTACGGTGTAGTATTCGTTGCCACTGCTCGTATGGAAGGTCAGTAATACGGTGTAGAGGTTTGGCTGTTCGTGATTCCAGCAGCTGACGCGTTTGAGGTGTTCGTTGATTTCGATTTCGTCATATGCCGCCAAGCGTGCGCCCCATGAATCGAGGACATACTTGGTCATTTCATTCCAGCGTGGATATTCGATGAGTGGTGCCTCGAAGCAGGCCTTGCCGTCTGGTGCATAGAGTTGGAGTGACACATGCCAATCATGCCGAATGTCACCCGGCGTATTGGCAGCGATTTTGACTTTGAGATGGCCACCACGGTAGGATTCATCGGGCTGTGCCACCACAGTGAGGTCACGCAGGAACGGCACACTGGTGCTGTACAACAGGACTTCACGTGCAATGCCGGCATGCCACCACTCGTCTTGATCCTCGATAAAGGCGGCATCCGACCAGCGCACCACCGCAGCCATGAGTTCGTAGCTTTGGCCGGGAGCGACGAGCCGAGTAATGTCGAATTCTGCCGGCGTGCGGGCATCTTTGCTCATGCCTACGGCGTGGCCATTGACATAGACACACAACATGCCTTCGACGCCACCAAAGTGCAGGATGACGCGTCGTCCTTGCCAGGTCGCAGGCACCGTCATGGTGCGGCGATAAACGCCGACGGTGTTCTGTTCGGGGACTTCGGGTGGCAGATTGGGGAAAGGCATTTTGATGTTGAGGTAGTGTGGCTTTTCAAAGCCCTGTGTGGTCCACAGACCAGGAACGTTGACCGTGTGCCATTTGCTGTGGTGCAGGGCACTTGGAGTCACATTGTCGGGCTTGGAAAAAATGGCAAATTGCCATTCACCGTCTAGCACGTGCACCCACGGTGACGCACTCCGATCGCCACGCCGGGCACTTTCGGCGTCGGCATACGGATAGAGCGTGGCATGGGGGGGCAATTTATTGATGTTGGTGAGTGACGGGTTCTGCCAGCTAGGAGTGTTGCCCGTATAAAACATCTCAAGCGGCGCATGCTCATTCGTCATTGGTATAGATCCCTTTCGTCGTATTGCGCACTATTCAAGAACGATTGCGGATATTCAGACCTAAAATACTCAAAAACAGACTGGTGAAGCCGATTTGACCAGCCAGAATAACGGCTACGGCACCGGTAATTGTTTGGCGGGCACTCTGTGTGGGGTCGAGGTCGTTGAAGTCGACCTGTTGCCAGCTGGTAAAAACTTGCACAATCTGCACGATACCGATACAGAGCAACAGCAGTGCCACGAGCAAGCCATACTCTAATGTCATGATTTTGTCGATTTTGGCAAACGAGCTCGTATCGGGGACCAGACGGGTAGCCACCAGGTACTTTTTGGCGAGTAAGCCAAAGAGAACGACTTGTACGCCAAAAAGCAGCGTGGCTGCGGCCACCATCATGGTGTTGATATCAAAGGTGACGCCACCTACATGCTGCGGTCCAGGAATCAGCAATGCCAGCAATATCGCTCCCAACACGGACATTGCGCCGCCAGGCACCAAAAAGACCCAGTTGGGGGCATATGCCAGCATGAAACGCAGGTGGCGCCAGCCATCGCGCCAGGTACGCAGATGCGGTGGGCGTGAGCGACCATCTTTGTAGAGCGTAATCGGCACTTCGACAATGCGTTGGTTGAAAAGAACGGCCTTGATGACCATTTCGCTGGCATATTCCATCCCACTGGTCTGGAGTTGGATGGCCTGCCAGGCCGATTTGCGAAACGCACGCAGTCCACAATGAAAATCACCGACGGACGAACGAAAGAGGGTCCGGCCGAGCCAACTCAGCACAGGATTGCCCAGGTATTGGTGGAGCCACGGCATGGCATTGGGCATGATACGTCCGCTGAAGCGATTGCCCATGACTAAATCGGCACCAGCCCGCAGTTGCACCAAAAAGTCATCGATGGCGCCCAGGTCGTAGCTGTCGTCTGCATCACCCATCACCACATATTCACTTAGTGCGGCACTGATGCCACCATGCAGGGCAGCGCCATAGCCACGTTCGGGGACATGGACGAGGCGGGCACCTTCGGCCTGTGCAATGGCTTGCGAGCCGTCGCTGCTGCCGTTGTCGGCGACCACGACTTCGCCATTGATGCCGAGGCGCACAAAGCCGGCCCGGGCTTTGCGGATGACGGTAGCCAAGGTTTCGGCTTCGTTGAGGCAGGGGATGATAATCGACACGTCGAATGGTGGCGTGGTCATTCCAAAGACTCCATCTGGCTAGCGATGATCACCGTCACCACCGATTGCGTTGCGTTCGAGGCGGTCATAGAGTTTGGTGAGGTTGGTGCTGGCCACATCCTCGAGGGTGATATCGAGCTCCGTGCAGATTTGCGCCAAGTACCAGAGCACGTCGCCGAGCTCGTGCTTGAGGGCTTCGCGGTCGGCATCACTGATGACGCCACCGCGGTCGCGGAAGATTTTTTTGACTTTGCCGGCGACTTCACCGGCTTCGTTGGTCAGTCCCAGTGTAGGGTAGACAATGGCATGGTCAGTTTTGATGAGACTCCACGTGCGGCGCGATGCGCGCTGGTAGTCGTTGAGTTTGTCAACATGCATGGGGTATGCTCCTCGGTGTATGGGAATGGATGAATGTGGCGCGGACGGCGGGACTCGAACCCACGACCAACGGTTTAGAAGACCGCTGCTCTAATCCACTGAGCTACGCCCGCATGCGGTTAGGAAACGCTCCTTAAACTATAGCATAATTGTGACGGTGTTTGAAAAAATATGCGAGAAAAATTACGAAATGGCGCCACTATTTTCTGGATTTTTTGGACATTATGTGTCAGCCATCTATGCCCCCCAAGCCAGTGAACGCGTGTCCTTGTACGGATAGCGTGCGCCCACCTGCGTGTGAAATGTCGCACCGTGGTTGCGTGAATAGAGGAAATGTACACCCTGTGTCGAACAAAAAATGGGCATTGTAGCGCAGGATTCATAATTTTGAGAGGTTTTGACAGTGATTTGTCGGTATCTGATAGCTCGCATCACCTATGATGAGGTCAATGGTTACAGGGAGTCATGGGATGAAGAAAGAAAAGACCTCACGCATCGAAGGATTGTACCGGCTTGACCCGGCAGCGCGTCGTGCGCGCCTGCACGAATACACCACACTGGATGACGCCACACTCGCAGCGCTAGCTGGTGGTCAGTTGGGTATGGTCAAGGCCGACAAAATGATTGAAAATGTGGTTGGTACCTACGAGTTACCACTGGGTGTCGCCACCAACTTCCAGATAAACGGGCGTGACCGCCTGGTGCCGATGGTGGTCGAAGAGCCATCGATTGTTGCTGGTGCAAGCTATGCGGCACGTATGGCCCGCGAGAGTGGTGGTTTTGTGGCATCGCACACCGCTCCCATCATGATCGGACAAATCCAACTCATCGACGTCCCCGATGTACCCCGTGCGATGAATGCCATCCATGCTGCACGTATGCGCCTGATCGAATGTGCGAACGCCCAGAGTCAATCCATGGTGGCACGGGGCGGTGGTGCCCGCGATGTAGAGATGCACTACTACCCCGAATCCCCGATGGGTGCCATGCTGATTGTGCATCTGCTGGTCGATTGCTGCGACGCCATGGGTGCCAATGCCATCAATAGCATGTGCGAAGCCGTCGCTCCTATCCTCGAAGAATTGAGCGATGGGCGTGCCATGCTGCGTATTTTGTCGAATTTGACTGACCGGCGCCTGGCGAGCGCGCGGGTGCGCATTGCGCCGCACTCGCTTGAACGTGACGGGATTGCTGGCGCTGATGTGGTTGAGCGCATTCTGTGGGCGTATGCCTTTGCAGCAGTAGACACGTACCGTGCCACCACCCACAACAAGGGCATTATGAACGGCATTGACCCGGTGATTGTGGCGACGGGGAATGACTGGCGTGCCATCGAAGCTGGTGCGCATGCCTGGGCGGCACGCAGTGGGCGCTATACATCACTGTCGCATTGGTACCGTGATGACGAGGGGTATTTGTGTGGCGAATTGACGATGCCCCTGGCGGTGGGAATTGTGGGTGGTGCCACACGCGTACATCCCAGCGCCCAAGCCGCCTTGCAGTTGCTCGACGTGCAGCATGCCGGTGAGCTGGCAGAGATTTGTGTCTGCGCCGGCCTGGCATCCAACCTCGCCGCCATGCGTGCGCTGGCAACCGAGGGTATCCAGCGTGGACACATGGCACTGCATGCGCGCCAAATCGCCATGGCGGCCGGCGCTGAGGGGGATGAAGTGGTGCTGGTGGCTGAGCGCATGATTGCGCAAAAGAGCATCAAACCGACCACGGCGAGTGCGATTATTGCTGAACTTCGCGCCGAACTGGCATAAACACATAGAGGAGTACGCATGAAACCGACCCACGCGGTGGGAATCGTAGGATATGGAGCGTATATACCGCGCTACCGACTGGCCGCCAAGGAGATTGCCAAAGTCTGGACGGGTGGTCATGGTGGTGTGCCCGTTGAATCCAAAAGTGTGCCAGGCCCCGACGAAGATGTGATTACCATGTCGCTGGAAGCGGCGCGCAATGCGCTGGCACGCACCGATATTGCTGCGAGTGACCTGAACGCCGTATGGATTGGTAGTGAATCACACCCCTACAGTGTCAAACCATCGGGGACGGTCGTCGCCGAAGCACTTGGTGCCACGCCATTTGTGAGTAGTGCTGACTTCGAGTTTGCCTGTAAAGCGGGCAGCGAAGCGATGACGGCTGGCATGGGACTCGTAGGGAGTGGCATGGGACGCTATGTGTTGGCGATTGGTGCCGACACTGCCCAAGGGCGCCCGGGCGATGCGCTTGAATACACGGCCGCAGCAGGTGCGGCCGCCGTGATTATCGGTGCGGCTGCAGAGAGTGTGGCCACCATCGAAGAAACGGTGTCGTATGTCAGTGATACGCCTGACTTTTTCCGGCGGGCTGACCGCCCCTACCCCGTACACGGGAATCGCTTTACGGGGGAGCCGGCCTACTTTAATCAGGTGCGCAATGCGAGTCAGGCCTTGATGAATCAACTTGGGATTACGCCGGCAGATGTGACCTATGCGGTCTTTCATCAGCCCAACGCGCGCTTCCCACAGGTGGTCGCCAAACAGCTGGGCTTTGGTAATGAGCAGATTGCCCCGGGGCTGCTGGCTAACACGATTGGCAATACGTATTCGGCAGCGGCAATCCTCGGGTTGTGCGCCACACTTGATATCGCCAAACCCGGAGATGTGATTTTCATGGCCAGCTACGGGTCGGGATCGGGATCAGACGCATATTTGCTACGGGTGACTGATGCGTTACTCGCCCGCCGCGAGCGTGCGCCAGCCACGGCGCGCTACATGGCACGCACGACAATGATTGATTATGCCGTCTACGCCAAATGGCGCAATAAATTGGTAATGGGGTAAGTATGCGACCTGTGTTTATTGCGGGAACATATGCTACGGCAGTGGCAGAGCATTGGGAACGTTCGGCGTTGTCGTTGGCGAGTGAAGCACTGCATGGCGCCTTGCAGGCCAGCGGTATGCCCACCGTGGGGGCGCTGTACGTGGCCAACTCCATGGGGTCGGCCCTGGGCATGCAGAGCAACATGGCACCGGCACTCGCCCACGCCGCCGGATTGACCGGCATCGAAACGCTGTCGCTCGATGCGGGTGGGGCCGCGGGTGGTATGGCCATCCGGCAGGCCATGCTGGCGGTGGCGAGTGGTATGCACGAAGCGGTAGCGGTAGTGGGCGTCGAAAAGGTCAGCGATGTGCTTGATGCGCAGCGCGAAGCAGCGGTCGCACTCCTGAGTGATGGTGATTGGGAGGGTGTGCACGGCGTCACACTGACATCGCAGTGGGCCATGCTGATGCGTAAATACATGCACGATTATGCGGTGACGGCTGCCGACTTTGCGGCATTCCCCGTCAACGCGCATGCCAATGCAGTCGCCAACAAAAAGGCCTTGTACCGCTTTGCGATTAGTGCGGATAAATTCAAGAGTGCGGGCATGGTGGCCGATCCCATTTGTCTGCTGGACTGTGCCACGATGGCTGATGGTGCGGCTGCCGTGATTATCAGTGCCACACCGGTACCGACGGCAGGGCGGACGGTGCGGGTGGCAGGATCGGGTGTGGCCAGTGATACGCTGGCGTTGCATACGCGTGCAGATATGCTCGATTTGGCGGCGATTCGTCTGGCCACACAGCGGGCGTTGACCCAGGCTGGTTGCGCGATGACGGATATTCAGGCGTTGGATGTCGATGATGCCCATGGCATTTGTGCCGTGCTGGCACTCGAAGCCATGGGCGTAACCCCGCGCGGCAGTGGTACGACGCTGGGGAGTACGGGGGCGATTCGCCCTGACGGCAGTGTGCCGCTCGCATTAGCGGGTGGTTCCAAAGCGCGCGGTGACGTGGCCGGTGCCCTCGGTGTCTACCAGATGGTGGAATTGACGGCACAGCTGCGTGGTACGGCGACTACTCAGGTGCCTGGTGCGACGGTGGCGATGGGCGTATGTATGGCGGGGATTGCCAATACGGCTGTGGCACACATATTAATTGGTGCATAAACGACGAGAGGATAGACAGCGATGGAACTTGCCCGACATTGGCGCGTGCGCCATGCCCGTTATCGTCTCGAAGGGAGTCGCCACACGCAAACAGGTGAAATCGCGTTCCCGGCCCGTGAAGGGGCCAGCTGGCAGCCACACACGTTGAGTGGCCGTGGGACGCTGTGCACCTATGCGGTGGTGCATCAGCCACCGGCTGGCCATACCGGCGAAGTGCCCTACATGGTGGCGATTGTACAACTCGCCGAAGGTCCGCGGGTGACCGCACAGTTGACTGACTGTGATGCTGGTGATGTCACGATTGGTATGGATGTGGAAATGGTGACGCGCCTGCTCGAAGACACCGGTGATGATGGTTTGTTGGTCTACGGATATAAGTTTCGTCCGTTGATTTGAGTAATGATGGTGGAAACGGTGTAGCGTGATGTGTGTTTCACGCCCGCAGTGCATGTCGCACTGCGGGCGCCCCATTGGATGTGCCCGGGTGAAACGATACCGATGCGTCGCACCACGCACACGTCTGCGGGTGTCATGTGCGTGTGATGGTGGTGTGCGGGGCAGCGGAATGTGTGGGGGATGGTTTTTATCGAGAAAAAAAGTACGCCCATGGTACACGTGGCACCACGGGCGGTACGAACGATGATGCTACATCATGCTGCGCATGACGCCGACGACGCGACCCTGAATGCGCACATCGTGGGCAGCGACGTAGATGGGATCCATGGTGACGTTGGCGGGCTGGAGACGGACGCGTTCGCCCTCGCGGTAGAAGCGTTTGAGGGTGACCGAGTTGTCGCTGATGATGCGTGCGGCTACCATGTCGCCTTGTTCGGCGGTTTCTTGGTAGCGGAGCAGGACGATGTCACCGTCGCCAATGAGGGCGTCAATCATGGAGTAGCCACGCACCTTGAGGGCGTAGACGTTGTGGAGCTTGTTGGTGGGGACAACATCAGCGGGGACATCAACCACATCCGCATTGGCACTACTCAGGTCTTCGGGGTCGGGCAGGGGTTGTCCAGCAGTGATGGTGCCCAGGAGAGGGACTTGGGTGGAGATCGCCGCAAATGGGACGACATCGGTTTTGGGGATAGAGATACCCCGTGAGACTTTGCCTTCGCGGCGGAGTGCACCCCGTTGCTCGAGGACTTTGAGGTTGTAGGCCACCACCGATGTTGACGAGATGGCGAGATCTTCTTGGATTTGGCGGATAGCAGGTGGGTAATTGTGCTGCTCAACAAATTGCTCGATGTATTCGAGAATCTCGCGTTGTCGAGCAGACAGGGAGTCGGAATGCTGCACGGCTACGCCCCTTTCGTAAATGCGAATAAATGTTCGTTAGAACTTATGTTCCATTATAGAGAGCATGAGACATAATGTCAAGGGTGAATTTGCCTGACTGGTGGTGTGAGATAGTCACTACAGTGGTGGTGTGCGTGTTAAGATGAACAGAGTAGTCCCCATAGTGTGAAGAGAATGTCGTATGCCTACAGTCACGCTCGTCTTGGTAACCTACAACAGTAGCGATGTATTGCCGGCCTGTGCCCAGGCCATGCAGCACCTGGATGTGGCCGGTGGCTATGAGGTGATTGTGGTGGACAACGCCTCGTACGACGACAGCGTGGCGGTGGCACGGCAATGCTGGCCACAGGCGACGGTCATCACGAATGCGACGAATCGCGGCTTTGCGGCGGCGGTGAATCAGGGAGTGGCGGCGGGGAGTGGTCGGATTGTGGTGACACTGAATCCAGACACCGAAGTGGCGCCCCACTGGCTGGCAGCGCTCTGTGATGCGCTGGATGCCGACGAGCGCATCGGTGTTGCTGGGAGTGTGATATATGCGCCGCAGCATGGTGTGCTGACGCATAGTGGTGCAGACTTTGATGCATTGACCTTTCGCACTGTCCATACCCACGAGCCATTGACGGCGATGTGTGATATGCCGTACGTGACGGGGGCGGGGATGGCGTTGCGCCGACGTGACTGGCAGGAACTCGGCGGCTTTGACGAGGGGTTCTTTCCTGCTTACTTCGAAGATCTCGACTTGTGCCTGCGGGTGCGTGCCCGAGGACAACGCTGTGTGGCGGTGCCCGATGCACGGCTCCAGCACCACGAATCGACGGCCACAGGCAAACAGAGTGGTGCATTTTATTATTACTATCATCGCAACCGTTGGCGCATGATCCGCAAAGCACGTGGGACGATGGCACACGACTATGCATTCGTACAGCGCGAGGCGGAGTTGTTGAGTCAGACCAATATCTTGGACCGCAGTGTGGCACTGCTGGTGGCACGCATGGGACTCCCTGATGCCCGTTGGGGGGCTCCTGACGAGCAAACCCAAGCAACAATTCTGGCTACGGGGCAGGCATTGCGCGTGCTCCAGGGTGAGTCTTATGCGGACCCAGCGCATTGGCCGCAGGCCCTGCAACAACTGCTGGGGGTGGATGCGCTCCACGCAACTGCGACGTCGTATTTGGCACAGCGCCTGACGGCCAGTGAATCCCAGCAGGTGGCAGGTGCATGGCCGGACTGGCACCGTGATGTGCCACTCTACCAGCAATTATTTGGTACGGGCTGGCTGGCGACGGTGCGCACGCGCCTGCTGGGGGCGCAGTTTGTGCACTTCGTTGATGGAATGCGCCAACGCATGGTGGCGCACGAAGCGCGCATGCAACAGCAGGTGACCACGCTGATGACGCATGTGGCCACCGCAGAACGAATCCAAATGGAGACCACGATACGGCAGGCATTGGTGCTTGCTGACATGACACAACAGAGGTAACGAGCGATGCAGATTCATACGCGCAAAGACTATACGCACGCAGGATTGAACGAAGCGGCAGTGGCCGCCAACCCGATTGATCAGTTTACGCAGTGGTTGACGGAAGCGATGGAATCCAACATGCACGAGCCATATGCGATGACTGTGGCTACTGTTGATGCCGATCATCGCCCGTCGGCGCGTGTGGTGCTGCTCCGTGGTGTGGATGCGCGGGGGTTCGTCTTTTTTAGCAATTATGAGAGTCGTAAAGGGCAGGCGCTGGCGGCATATCCGCAGGCAGCGCTGCTTTTTTATTGGCCGGAGCTAGAACGGCAAGTGCGCATCGAAGGTACGGTACACAAAATAGCGGCGCAGGAATCAGATGCCTACTTCCACAGTCGGCCGCTGGGAAGTCGGCTAGGGGCATGGGCATCGCCACAAAGCCAGACCATTGCCAGCCGCGAAGAATTAGAACGGCGCCTGGCTGAGGTGAGTGACCGCTATGGCGAGCAGCCACCACGCCCGCCGTTTTGGGGTGGGTATCGGGTAGAACCCGATACGATGGAATTCTGGCAAGGGCGCCCGAGTCGGTTGCACGACCGTGTGGTGTATACGCTGGTAGATGGCGGGTGGCAGATTCGCCGGGTGGCACCATAGGGTGGGCATTGAAAGGAAGATCATGAATCCAATGTTGGCCAAATTGGGATATGGCGCCCATGACCGTGTGGTGATTGTGCATGCTGACGACATGGGGATGTGTCATGCGTCGACCGCAGTACTCGACACGCTGTTTGCGACGGGGGTGGTGACCTCGGCCTCGATTATGATGCCGTGTGCGTGGGCGCAGACAGCGGTGGCGTGGAGTGTGGCACACCCACAGGCAGATGTCGGTGTCCATCTGACACTGACGAGTGAATGGGCGCACTACCGCTGGCGTCCCCTGGCCCCACATACGGCTGCAGACGCGTTGGTTGATGCAGACGGGTATATGCCCCGGAGTGTGGCAGAAGTCTTTGGGGCCGCTGATCGTGGTGCCATCCAGCGTGAGATTCATGCGCAGTACGCACTGGCCCGGCAGTGGGGGCTGGTGCCCACCCATCTCGATTCGCACATGGGGACGATGTTTGGTGATGGCATTGTGCCACCCTACATGGCGTTGGGGACTGCAGCCGCAGCACCCGTGTTTTTGTTGAATCAGACGGCAGCTGATTTGGCACGGCTGGGGTTCGATGACGCGACCCAAGCCTATCAACTCGCCATGATTGCACAGCTGCGTGCACAGGGTGTGCCGTTGTGTGATCACATCCGTGCCCTCGATTTGGGCAATGCGGCGGCAGGACTGGATGCCACCAAGCAACTCTTCAATGACCTCCCTGCGGGCTTGACGTACTTCATCCACCATCCGGCGCTCGATACGCCCGAGTTGCGTGCCATCTGTCCGGATTGGCAGGCACGGGTGCGTGATTATACGGTGATGACCAGCCCCGAATTGCGCGCCTACGTGCAGCAACAAGGCATTCACCTGATTGGCTGGCGCGATATCCAGCGCGTCGTATACGCATAAATCTGCCGATGACGCACGGGTGGGGCATGCCCCACCCGTGCGTTGTTGTGTCGCTGGGCTAGTTGCGGTGTGCTGGCGGCGTGGGCGTGGGGGAGTTGTTTTCCATGGCGATAGCATATGCCAGGGTAGCTTGGCGCAACTCATCGTTGGTAGTCGTGACGACGTGATTGGCATCGATGATGTCGGTGACCAGATCAGCCATTTCGTATTGGAGTTGCTTGTAGGCTGGGGTGGTTGTGGCGGATGCGGCGGCGAGTTGCACGAGGATGTCGTGGAATGGCTGGAGTGCATTGGCAAGTGTGATGTGGGCCTGGGCATCCTGGTGCAAGGCGGCAATGTAGCGGGCGATGCTGGCGATGGTTTGTGGTGATGGCTGTTTCATGCGGGCTCCTGTGTGAATATATTGGGGTGATGTGTTGCAAAATCGGCACGAATGCCGGCTATGCACTGGTGTACTTGGCGGAAATAGCGCCGATCGCTGTGGGTGGCGGGGTATGCGTGCAGACTTGCTTCGAGTTCGGCGAGTGCCTCGCTCCACAGCAGGCACTGATGCGGGAGAAAGAGTTCCGACGTGGTGGCTTGTGAGGCAAACACGATGTTGCTGTACAAATCCACTAGGTCGATGGCATCAACGATGCGCCGTGCGGCGGGGATGCGGGTATCGAAGTGGAAAATCAGGTTCTGCATCTGTCGTCTGATACGGCGGAAGTAGTTGGGCATCTGTAACTCCTTTGCGGTAGATCCATGAATAGGTGGGGCGCGCGGCGCCGGGATGTGTGCGGGATTAGTCATCGTTGTCGTCGTCGTGCTCGATGCTGATACCGTCGTGACCAAAAAACTGTGTCGCGAATGTAGCTGCAATCGGATCGAGCACCTGATAGGCGTGCGCAGCCGCATCGTGGGCCGCAAAAATTTCGTCGAGGGTGACAATGGTGCGCATCATGGCCATTTCGATGGTGTGGCGTTGTTTGGCGGCATGTGTGGCATCATGGGCATAGCCCTGGTGAGCGATGGCAGTGAGGTAGCCGTGCAGTTTTTCGAAGGCAGCACAGGTCTGCAGAATGGCGTCGGATTCGGCACGCAGGCATTGGCAAAAGGTGCTGATTGTGTCACGAAATTCACTGGCGTTGTGGTGTGTGCTGGACATGGACTGATTCCTTTCTGTGGGCCACAATGCGATTACTGGAAGCCGAGACCGCGTTCGCGCATGCTGACCCACTGACCGTGTCCGATGATGAGATGATCGAGGAAGTCGACGTCGAGCAGTTTGCCAGCAGCCATGATGTCGCGCGTGACTTGAATGTCGTCCGCCGAGGGATTGGGGTCACCAGATGGGTGGTTGTGGACGACGATGATGGCGGAACTGTTGCGGCGGATGGCCTCTTTGTAGACTTCGCCGACACGCAAGAGCGACGAATTAAGACTGCCGATATACAGCGTTTGAATAGTCTGTACACGGTTTTTGGTGTCGAGGCAGATGACACGCAAATGCTCTTGATCGAGGTGACTCATCTCGATGAGCATCAGCTGCGCTGCATCTTGGGGGGCACGGATTTGTGGGCGGCTACACAGCTCGCTCTGGGCGATGCGCCGAGGTAGATCGAGGGCCGCCTTGAGGCGAATGGCGCGGTTGATGCCAACGCCGGGTGTGTGCTGGAGTTCGTCGACGCTCAGGCGTTGTAGTGCCAACCAACTGCCGGCATCACTGATGAGTTGTTGGGCTGGCCGGGAATTGGGGGACGTTCCGAGCACCAGTCCAATCAGCTCGGCATCACTGAGGGTCTCGGCGCCGTGGGTGATGAGGCGTTGGTGGGGTTGATTGGGATGGGATGTGCTGGCATGCATATGCTCCTCCTATCTGCGTGATTCCTGCTGGTATACCGTTGGGCACATGCAAAAAGGTACGCCCCGTTCCATATTGCATGGAACGGGGCAGTCGTACCGTAGATACGCGCTGGCGTGTCAGGATATCTGGGTGGTGGTGCGCTCGTGCAAAAATTGCTGGTAGGTGGTCACATCAAAGACGCCGGCGTAGGGCACAAGTGCGTTGGCGCTGCCACAGGCGACACCGGCACGAATGGCCGCGTCGAGGGAGTGCCCGGCGGCCAGTGTGATGGCAATGCCGGCGAGTGTACAATCGCCGCTGCCCACGGGACTCACGGCAAGGATGGCGGGGGCGTCGCAGTGCCAGGCAGCATCGGGTGTGATGGCGAGTGCACCTGCCGCCCCTTGTGTGATGATGATGGCCTGGGGGCCACGTGCACAGATGGAGCGGGCGGCAGCAATGAGTTCAGAGGTGGTGAAAAGTTGAGCGCCATACGCATCACAAAACTCGCTGGCATTGACCTTGATGAGTGCGAGTGGTGTGTCGAGGCAAGCCTTGAGCGGGGCACCGCTGGTATCAAGCAAGACACGACACGTGCTGGGGATGCGGGCAACGAGTTGGGCCAGGTCGGGCGCTGATACGCCGGGTGGTAGGCTGCCCGAAATGGTGAGGATGCGGGCACGTGCACACTGTGCGATAACGGTGTCACATAGCTGGTGCCATTCGCTGGTAGTCAGTACCGGGCCTGGCTCATTGACGACGATTTGATCGGGCACGCTGGGATCGGTGAGTGACAGGCAGGTGCGGGTTTCGCCGGCTATGGGCACCACTACAAGGGGGATACCTTCGGCGGCAGCGAGCCGTGCAACCAATGCCCCTGTGGCGCCGCCGAGGGGGGCGATAGCGGTGACAGGGTGCCCGAGGGTGTGAATGGCCCGCGCCACATTGAGTCCTTTGCCGCCGGCGCTATCGTGGCGCGCCTGCACCCGCACCATGTCACCGTGGCGAAAGCCGGGGGTGATGAGGGTGCGGTCGCAGGCCGGATTGCAGGTGAGCGTGACGATCATTGTGGGGGGGTGATGACCAGATACGCGCGGCTTTTGGCCCCACCATTAAAGACGGCCATCAGGTCGAACATGCGCTTCATGAAGCCGTATTTCTTGGTCAACAGTGCGTTGGCAGTGGCGGCCTCGGCGGGGTCGCTGATGACGCTGGCAACGGCAGGCTGACTCGGGCCGAGGGGTGTACCGGCACGATCGGATGGAGCAACCTGGACCTGTGGGTTGTTGCGGATGCGTTTGACTTTGCCGGCAGTGTTACCGGTCATGACGTACAAGCGATCACCACTCTGGGCAAACCACACGGGTGTGGGAACTTCAGCGCCTGATTTGCGCATTGTAATCAGGTTCATGAATTGTTGGTTTGTGAGCGCATCAAAAGCCATGGAAAACTACTCCTTTGGACCGCGGGTGTGTCGACCACGCACAATACCCGCACGATACGAAAATGCCACAATAAAGCCGATTACGAGTAAGACGATTAAAATCTCCGGCAAACTGAGGGTCATAACTGCACCTTTCTATGGTGTATGGTGTATTTGTACCATGAAAAAGAGTGATGTGACAACGTGATTTCTGACAGGGTATGGTGTTATCAGTTAGAATGAAACGAAGAAACTGCAAGTGGTGGAGGGCAGATGGCAATGGTGCATGTATCGGCGCACCCACTGGTGCTGACCAAACTGACGATGCTGCGTGATAAAGAAACCCATCCCAAGATTTTTCGCGAGTTGGTCGGTGAAATTACGCAATTCCTGATGTATGAAGCCACACAAGACCTGCCGCTACAAGCGCGGACGGTGGCCACGCCACTCGCCCCCTATGCCGGACACACACTACACGAACGCATCGGGCTCGTGCCTATTTTGCGCGCCGGATTGGGCATGGTGCAGCCGATTATCGATATGATTCCCACGGCACATGTGTGGCACCTCGGGCTTTACCGCGACCACGACACGTTGCAACCGGTCAGCTACTACAATAAGTTGCCGACTGAAGTAGACATTGATGTGGCCTTGGTGCTCGACCCGATGCTGGCTACGGGTGGATCTGCAAGTGCGGCGGTGACGGTACTCAAGCGCTGGGGCGTCAAACGCATCAAATTCCTCGGGCTGATTGCGGCCCCCGAAGGTGTAGCACTCATGCAACGCGAACATCCCGATGTCGCATTGCATCTGGCGGCCGTCGACGAGCGACTCAACGAGATTGGCTATATTGTGCCGGGGCTGGGTGACGCAGGTGACCGGCAGTTTGGTACGTACTAAGGAACATGTATGGAGCTACTCGTAACGCTAGTTATCGGGGTGGTCGCGTTTGTCACTACCTGGATTTTTATGCCGACAGTGATACAGCTGTGTTTTGATCGTGGCTGGGTCATCTTGCCGGGAGGACGACGTACCCACGAAGGTGCCAAGCCCACGGTTGGCGGGATTGCCATGTTTGCCGGTATTGCTGTGGCGCTCATGGTCTCGTGGCTGGTGGGCTGGTGGGTGCCAGCGTTGCAACGTACCCCGCGCGATGAATTGCGCCTAGGACTGTTGGTGGCAGGTACCACACTCACGTTTGTAGTGATGTGGATCGACGATGTCAAAGAACTGCCGTGGATTCCTAAATTTTTCACCAACATCGTGGCCGGTCTTATTGCCGTGGGACCATTTTTGTGGGATCACCAGCGCTACCCGGATGCACTTGGGCATGTCACCGAAGTCCGCGGAATCGTTTTTCTTGGCTTTAATGTGCCGTTTGGTGAATATGTCGACTTTTATGCACTGTCGCCGTGGCTGGCCATCATCATTACTGTCTTTTGGTTGGGCTGGATGGTCAACACCATCAACTGGATGGACGGCATCGATGGCCTGGCAGCCGGGGTATCGATGATTGCTGGGCTGATGCTGGGGATTCACGCCTTGCGGCTGGATCCGGCGCAATACACGGTAGCCGTTGTTCCCCTGGCGTTGGCAGGGGCGTGTGCAGGATTCTTACTTTTTAACTTCCCACCGGCCAAAATATTCATGGGTGATTCGGGCGCCGAAGTACTGGGATATGTGTTGGGGATTAGTGCCATCATCGGCGGTGCCAAAATGGCGACGGTGATGCTGGTGCTGGGTGTGTGGATTCTCGATGTGGCCTGGCTGATTGTGTCACGCACGTTGGCTGGGCGTTCTCCCACCAAAAGTGGGCGCGACCATCTACACCAACGCCTGACGGATGCCGGCTTTAGTAATCGCCAAATCACCCTCTACTTTTATGCCATCAGCATTGTCTTTGGTACGCTGGGGATTGCCGACATTGGTGCCATTGGCAAATTGTGGGCGTTGGTGGCGTTGTTTTTGGTGGGGGCAGGCACGATTTGGTATGCCATGCGCGCGCGACCCGCATAAACGGTGTCGTGCCAAGACAGTGGGGCGTGCGCACGGGGGCAACCCTGGGGCGCACGTTTTTTTATGCCAATAAAATCATACCTGAATACACCGTCTCGCCGGCAATCACAATACTGCCGTCATCGTTGAGTGCGGTGACCTGACCGTGGATGGTGGATGATCCATGCTGGATGGTGCGGGTCTGGCCGACGATGCTCTGCATGGCGGCATGCCAGCGTGGCTGCACGGCGGTGGGATCGTGCATCAGCTGGTCGTAGACGACTTCGAAGGCGTTGAGTTGGCGAATGAGCAGGTCGGCACGCTGCACGGGGGTGTCGGCCCATGCGCTAATGGCGGTACTATGCTGCGCTAAATCGACGCCGTCGCTGGTGTGGTGTGGGTGGGCGGTGACGTTGACACCCCAGCCAATACAGACGGATGTTAGCTGCTGGGATGTCATGCGTGCTTCGCACAAGACACCAGCCACTTTGCGCCCTGCAATGAGCACGTCATTGGGCCATTTGAGCGTGACTGGTGCGGTGACGAGTGGGGCCAGCGTGTCCGCCAGTACGAGCACAAAGGCATTGACGAGGTAGGGGAGGTAGCGTGGTGCGAGCTGGTGAGGGCGCAGTAACACAGACGCCAGGAGCTGGGCTTGGGGGGTGTCGTGCCAGCTGCGACCATGTTGACCACGTCCCTTGGTTTGATGATCTGCGACAACGACGAGCCCGGCGGCGGATCCCTGGGTGGCCGCAATCCGCACCTCGTCGTTGGTCGATGTGGTAATCGCAACGTGCTGCAGGGTGCGTCCTAGGGTATGCGTAGTCAGTTGCTGGGCGATGCGCGTGGCATCTATGTCATGTGGTGATGTCGGCATTGGGGATGAGGTGGTCGTGTAACCACTGTTGTAACGGTTCTTCACTACGGTGTTGGTAGAGATCCATGATGATGGCCACGAGGGCGGTATGGGTGGCATCAAGGTGATACCCATGATTATCACACCAAAAAAAGAGTGCCAGCAGGGCAGTTGTTTCGTTGTGGCTGACAAAGGGTTGGCGGCGTACGAGACCGTATACCAACGCGGCAATCTGGGCAATCGGCGTCTGGTAGCGTAATTCACCAAAGGCGACATGGGTCGGCAGTGCCAAAACGGTATCAAGGATGTCGCTAGACGTGATACCTAGCCGTCCGCCGTAGCGCTCGACGACATAGGTGTGCATATCGAGGATTTGTGCTTTGCTGATGAGCAGTGGGGCCACTTATTCGAGCCCTGCAAGGCGCCGGAAGGCTTTGTCGTACGTGTCAACGACCGGTTCGGCCCATTGGCGCAGGGTCTGCGAGCGTGGTTTACGCAACAGCACTTCGCGGTCGGTAAACACGACTTCGACCGTCTCGAGGTCGCCGAGATTGGCGGCCTTGAGCCAGTTTTTGACCGTAGCCGGGAGATTTTCTGTTTCAATGATGAAATGTTTGGGCATAGCGGACTCACATCGTGGTGGAGGAGCGTTTAGTGCTCACGTGGGCGCATGTGCGGGAATACCACCACGTCGCGGATAGATGCCTGATTGGCAAAGATCATGGCCATGCGGTCGATACCCATCCCCAACCCACCGGTGGGGGGCATCCCGTACATGAGGGCGTTGATATAGTCGCTGTCGAGCTGATGGGCTTCGTCGTCGCCTTGGGCGGCATCCTGCAACTGTCCGAGGAAGCGCGATTCTTGATCGAAGGGGTCGTTGAGCTCGCTATAGCCGTTGCCAATCTCCATACCAGCGACAATCGCCTCAAAGCGTTCGGTGATAGCAGGATTATGGTCGTGGCGTTTGGCCAGCGGCGACAACTCGACGGGATGATCAACGATGAAGGTCGGCTGGATGAGTGTCGGTTGGATGATTTCGCTAAAGAGTTCATCGACTTGTTTGGCCCAGCTCGGCTTGGTCTCGACGGGGAGTTTGCGCGCGCGGATGGCGCTCACAAGCTCTTCGTGGGATTTGAGTGCCAAGACGTCGATGCCCGTCTGAGCCAGAATAGCACCCGGGATTGAGACGCGTTGCCAGCGTGGTCCGAAGTCAATCTGGTGCTCGCCATAGCTGATTACGGTGCTACCCCCGTTGAGCGTCATCGCCGTGGTGCGGCAAATCTCTTCGACCAAATCCATCATGGTGTGGTAGTCGCCAAAGGCTTGGTAGCACTCCATCATGGTGAATTCGGGGTTGTGGGTGCGGTCGACGCCTTCGTTGCGGAAGACTTTGCTGATTTCGTAGACACGTTCAAAGCCACCCACAATCATGCGTTTGAGATAGAGTTCGACGGCGATGCGCAGATACAAATCTTGTTTGAGCTGATTATGAAAGGTGGTAAAGGGGCGTGCCGTGGCACCACCGTAGATGGGTTGCAGTACGGGAGTTTCGACTTCGAGGTAGCTGTGGCCGTCGAGCACCTGGCGCATGATGCGCACCACATTGGCGCGGACGCGGAAGTTGTGGCGCACATCATGGTTGACGATCATGTCCAAGTAGCGTTCGCGCAGGCGGGCTTCGATGTCGGTCAGACCATGCCACTTGTCGGGTGGCGGATTGATGGCTTTGCTGAGGAGTGCCATGGCACTGACAAAGACGGAGGCTTCGCCGGCTTTGGTGCGGCGGAGCGTGCCGGTGGCTTGCACGATATCGAAGGTGTCGATATCGTTGGCAAAGCGATCAAACCACTCGTCACCGAGGTCGGCACGGCTGAGCCATAGCTGTATGCGACCATGTTCGTCTTCGATGTGTGCAAAGGCCAATTTGCCCATGATGCGGCGTGCGCCGACGACGCGTCCAACGACGGTCACAGTCGCGTTTTGCTCCATCATGGAGTCAAAGTCGGCCAAGACGGACGCAATGGTGTGTGTCCGTTGTGAGCGTGCAGGGTAGCTGGCGATGCCTGCATCACGTAGGCGAGCGAGCTTTTCGGCACGTTGTTGTTGCAGTTCGTTGAGTTCCATGGTGCACTCTTTATGATACGCAGCCTACTTGATGGCTCTGACGGTACATTTGATGGTGTTGTTGGATGGACCTTGGAATGATACCACGTCGCCCACTTTGTGGCCGATGAGTGCTATGCCCAACGGAGATTCATTGGAAATCATGCCGTTGGCAGGGTTCGACTCAGCACTACCGACGATGCGGTAGGCCTCGTCGACGGTATCACCCGCAAAACGGATGGTGACGGTGTTGCCGATGCGTATCTTTTCGATATCGCCATCAACAATATCATCTTCGATGATTTGGTGGTTGGCCAAAATATCGCGGATTTCTTTGATGCGCCCTTCGTTGAAGCCAGATTCCTTTTTGGCATCCTCGTATTCGCCACTTTCCGAGATATCGCCTAGCTCTTTGGCGGCATTGATACGCTCGGCAATTTCGCGGC
>CAZIKU010000038.1:0-22470 GCA_964539815.1 uncultured Klebsiella sp.
AAAAGCAAATCAGTCCCGAGGGCCTTGAGCTCGAGGAGCGCATCGTACAAATCAACCGTGTGTCAAAAGTGGTAAAGGGCGGTCGCCGCTTTAGCTTTAGCACCATGGTTGTGGTCGGTGATGGCAAAGGGCATGTGGGTATCGGTATGGGGAAGGCAGCAGAAGTCCCAGATGCGATTCGCAAAGGGGTCGAAGCCGCCAAAAAGAACCTCATCTACGTGGCGTTGTCACGATCAACCATCGTGCACGAAATGGAAGCAGAATTCTCTGCGACCAAGGTGCGTTTGATTCCTGCCGCCCCTGGTACCGGTGTTATCGCCGGTAGCGGTGTGCGCCCAGTGGTAGAAGCCGCTGGGATCAAGGACTTGCTGTCAAAGCGCTATGGGAGCAATAACCCCGTGAATGTGGTCAAAGCCACCTTCGCCGCACTCAGTGAAATGAAGTCAGCCGATCAGACAGCCAAAGATCGCGGTTTGACCCGGCATGAATTGCGCCAGCGCCGCATTGTGCGGAATGCTGACAAGCGGGAGTCGTAAGTCATGGCAAAGTTGCGAATAACATACACCAAAAGTGCCATTGGCTACAGCATCGACCAGAAAGAGACCATCAAGTCTCTCGGGTTGCGCAAGCTGAACAGTAGCATCGTACGCGATGACACGCCAGTTGTGCGTGGCATGATCTTCAAGGTGCGTCACTTGGTAACCGTCCAAGCAGTCGCAGAAGGTGAGGCGTAATCATGAAGTTGAACGATTTGCGTCCTGCAGCCGGTTCACGCCGCACGTCAAAGCGTGTTGGTCGTGGCTATGGCTCAGGCAAAGGTAAAACTGCCGGTAAAGGTATGATGGGTCAGAAAGCCCGTTCGGGACCAAACCCCTACCGTACCTTCGAAGGTGGTCAGAACCGCTTGACCAAGCGGATGCCGTATCTGCGCGGTTTCAAAAACCGCTTCCGTATCGAATATCAGACCATCAATGTGGGTGACTTGTCGGAAATGAAAGCCGGCGATTCGCTGTCGATTGCGGATTTGGTATCGAGTGGCGTCTTCAAGGCCCACTTGCCAATCAAATTGCTCGGTGATGGTGACTTGAATGTGGCACTGACCATCGAAGTCCACAAAGCCAGTCTCAGCGCCAAGACCAAAGTCGAAGCCGCTGGTGGCAAGGTGATCGAAGTACCGTGGCAACTGGTACGTCCGTCACGCAGTTTCGGTGTGCATTCGGCTGCTCGTGGGACGCGTGAATAAAGAAAACAGCATCGGTAGTGGGTGTGTGAATACCTGCTACCGATGCAGGCTGGAGGAGATTCATCCATGCTAAAGTCAGTGTTACAAGCACTGCAAGTGCCTGACCTGCGTCGGCGGGTGTTGTTTACACTTGCGATGATGCTCGTTTTCCGCTTCATAGCGCATATTCCGGTGCCCAACCTTGATCCGAATGCTTTGGCCAGCTTGCGCGAAGCCTTGCAGAGTAATCAGTTGGCACAGCTGCTCAACATTTTCGCTGGTGGTGCGTTGCAGAACTTGTCTGTGGCATCGATGGGTGTCTACCCATACATCACTGCGCAAATCATCGTGCAGTTGTTGCAGCCACTGATTCCTGCGTTGAATGATTTGCGCAAAGAGGGTGAACAAGGGCGCATCCGGCTCAACCAGATTACCTTTGTGGCTACGGTGCCAATGGCGTTGTTGTCGGCCTACGGTCAGACACTCACCATCGACCGCAGCCTCGGTGTTGGTCAGTCGTTGTTCCGTACACCATTTGATATTGTCAACAACTTCTTGCCCACATTTGCCATTTTGATGGCAATGCTGGCAGGGACAATGTTCTTGATTTGGCTCGGTGAGCAGATTCAGAGCTACGGTATCGGCAATGGTATCTCGATGATTATCTTTGCTGGTATTGTGTCACGTCTGCCTGCCTTGGTGATTGAAGGCTTCACTACTGTTGAAACCGGTGGTGCTGAGCAATTCATTGGTATTATTGCCTTCCTGGCGATTGCACTGTTGACGATTATCGGCATCATCATGATGCACGAAGGTCAACGGCGTATCCCGGTGCAGTACGCCAAACGGGTGCGTGGGAATCGTCAGTACGGCGGTCAGACCAGTCATATTCCACTCAAAGTGAATATGGCCGGCATGATTCCGTTGATTTTTGCCCAGAGCATCATCGTCTTTCCGGGGACATTGGCCTCATACGCCTGTCCAGAAGTGACTGCGGCAGCGGATGCATCAATTCTCAAACAAGTCGCCTGTTTTACCTATCAGACATTTAGCCCGCAATACGGCACAGGGTCGATAGTGTACACGTTAGCCTTGTTTGTATTGGTCTTCTTCTTCACCTACTTCTAC
This sequence comes from uncultured Klebsiella sp., assembly GCA_964539815.1. GTDB lineage: Bacteria > Chloroflexota > Chloroflexia > Chloroflexales > Roseiflexaceae > UBA965. The sequence continues at coordinate 2,351 of CAZIKU010000038.1, forward strand.
ACCAAGGTGATTTTCGAGCAGCAGAACATTCCTGATACTCTGCAGAAAAACGGCGGTTTTATCCTTGGCATTCGCCCAGGCAAAAACACCGAAGTCTACTTGGATCAGATTGTTGGTCGCTTGACCCGCACTGGTGCGTTGTTCTTGGGCTTGGTGGCAATATTGCCCTTCTTGACACAGACAATCACTGGAGTCCCCATTGGGTTGGGTGCGACGGCGTTGTTGATCGTGGTAGGTGTGGCAGTTGATACACTGCGCCAAATCGAAGCACAGTTGGTGATGCGCAACTACGAGGGCTTCCTCGGGAAGCGATAGGATAGATCGTCCCGCGATGGGGTGCGGTAGGGGGAAACGAATGGATGTCATTTTGCTCGGTGCCCCGGGAGCGGGCAAAGGCACGCAAGCCAAGGTACTCGAAGAGTATTCTGGATTGTTGCATGTGGCAAGTGGTGATCTGTTTCGTGCGGCCCTGCGCCAAGGCACTGAGTTGGGGATGTTGGCCAAATCCTACATGGATCGTGGCGAGCTTGTCCCGGACGAAGTGGTAATCCGGATGATTATGGAGCGCATTGGTATGCCGGATTGTGCCAAGGGAGTTATCTTTGATGGCTTCCCCCGCACGAGCGATCAGGCCATTGCACTCGGGCATGAACTGCAGCGTCAGGGACGACATGTCGACCACGTGTTGTATTTGCGCGTCCCTGATGAAATGTTGCTTCGCAGAATTGCTGGTCGTCAGACTTGTAAAACTTGCGGTTCAACGTATAATATATATTACTTTCCATCCAAACGTCCTGACGTTTGTGATGAATGCGGTGGCAAGTTGTATCAACGCAGTGATGATACAATGGAAACAGCACGGCACCGGCTCGAGGTATATTTTGCCCAGACCATGCCGTTGATTGAATACTACCGCAAGCAAGGGTTGTTGCGTGAAATCGATGGCCAGCGTGAAATAACGCAGGTCACTGGTTCCATGCTGCAAATAATGGGTATACATGGCAGTCACGTGCAAAAACCAGCGTGAGTTAGCGGCAATGCGCCGAGCCGGCGCCATTGTCGGTCTGTGTCATCGCATGTTGCGCACGTGGGTCGAGCCAGGGATTACCACGCGGGAGCTCGATGCACGGGTGCACGCGTTGATTGTGTCACATGGCGGGGTGCCGTCGTTTTTGGGGTATGGTGGGCCACCGGCGTATCCGGCTGCCACATGTATCTCTATCAACGAGGAACTTGTCCATGGTATTCCGAGCAAGCGGCGCTTGCATGTTGGCGATATCGTCAGCATTGATGTGGGTGTGCAGATCGATGGCTATCATGCTGATTCGGCATGGAGTTATGCGGTCGGTGAAGTTTCGCAGGAAGCCGCAGGATTGTTGCGCGTGACCGAGGAAACGTTGTATCATGCACTGTCAGTTGTGCGAACAGGGGCACGACTTTCAGATATTTCGTGGGCTATCCAGAGTTACGCGGAAGCGCGGGGCTACGGGGTAATCCGCAACTACATTAGCCATGGCATAGGCAAGGCGCTACATGAGGATCCACAGATTCTCAACTATGGGCCACCTGGACGTGGGCTCGTCTTACAAGCGGGCATGACGTTTGCCATTGAGCCGATGATTGTCTGTGGCAATCCTGCCACGACGGTACTGCGTGACGGGTGGACGGTGGTGACGACCGATGGTCGTCTCGCGGCACACTATGAACACACGGTTGCAGTCACCAATGGAGAACCGGAAATCCTGACGAGTCAGGAAGTACGTGATGAGGTGCTATGACGAAGAAAAAAGACGTGATCGAGATGGAAGGCACGGTGCTTGAGCCGCTGCCCAATGCCATGTTCCGTGTACAACTCGAGAATGGGCCGGAAGTCTTGGCGCATATTTCGGGACGGATGCGGATGAATTACATCCGTATTTTGAAAGGCGATCGCGTTTTGGTGGAGCTCTCACCGTACGATTTGACTCGTGGTCGTATTACTTACCGGTATAAGTAACTAAGTTGTAAGGGGGCTGTTGTGAAGGTTCAGGCTTCGGTCAAGCCACGCTGCGAGTATTGCCGCGTGATTAAGCGCAAGGGCATCATTCGGGTGATCTGCAGTCGCCAGCCAAAACATAAGCAGCGTCAGGGATAGGTCGAGTTAGGCAGTGGTATCGTCGTGATGCAGAAAACGCGACGAAATTGATGGTAAAGAGGCAAGCATGGCTCGTATTGCTGGGATCGATATCCCACGAAACAAGCGAATCGACATCGCAATAACGTATGTCTTCGGGATTGGTCGCACAAATGGTGCGGTGATTTTGACACGTGCCAAAGTGAATCCGGCCACGCGTGTGCGTGATTTGACCGAAGAAGAGTTGGTACGCATCCGTGAAATCGTCGAGCGCGAATACCGTGTCGAAGGCGATTTGCGTCGTGAAATCCAGATGAACATCAAACGCTTGATGGACATCGCCTGCTACCGAGGGTTGCGCCATCGCAAGGGGTTGCCCGTCCGTGGGCAGCGCACGCGCACCAATGCGCGTACGCGTCGTGGTCGCCGCGGTGCCTCAATTGGTATCAAGAAGAAGACGGTCAAGAAGTAACAGTTGCAACGGACGCGGTCGTCGGATTAACGATACGCCGCGGCAACGTGTGGAGGAATCATGGCAAAGGCTCAAACCAAGGCTGGTGCAGCCCCGAAGCGCCAACGCGGCAAACGCCGTGAGCGCAAAAATGTACCACGTGGGCAGGCTCACGTGCAGAGCACATTTAACAATACGATTGTGACAATCACCGACCCTATGGGGAATGTGGTGTGTTGGTCAAGCGCTGGGCACAACGGGTTCAAGGGCTCGCGCAAGAGCACCCCGTATGCAGCACAGATTGCTGCCGAAATCGCTGCCCGCAAGGCCATTGAAAACGGCATGCGCACCATCGAGGTCTTCGTGAAAGGTCCTGGTGCAGGTCGTGAAGCTGCAGTGCGTTCATTGCAGTCCGCTGGCTTGCAGGTGAGTGCAATTACCGACGTTACCCCTATTCCGCATAACGGTTGCCGACCGCCGAAGCGCCGGCGCGTCTAACATCGAGGAGACTGTAGTACATGGCTCGCTACCGTGGACCAATCGCAAAAGTCAGCCGTCGGCTGAATATTGCCTTGACAGACAAGGCCCAAAAGGTGCTGAATAAGCGCCCCTTCCCACCAGGACAACATGGCCCGTCCGCCCGACGCCGCCAGTTGTCCGATTACGGCATCCAATTGCAAGAGAAGCAAAAGGCACGCTACGTGTATGGCGTGCTCGAGCGTCAGTTCCGCAACTTGTATGCCCGTGCACAACGCATCCCTGGCGAAACCGGCGCTGCGTTGTTCATGTTGCTTGAGCGTCGCCTCGACAATGTGGTGTATCGTATGGGGATGGCCATGACGCGTCAACAGGCGCGCCAGCTGGTCACCCATGGGCACATCACGGTCAATGGCCGCAAGACCAATATTCCCTCATACACGGTGCGTGTAGGCGACAAAATCGCAGTACGCGCCGAAAGCCGCAAGCGCACCTACTTCAAGACATTGTCAGAGGCCAAGGAACTTCTCCATAAGGCTCCTGAGTGGATGCGAGTCAGCCATACAGAGCTGAGCTCCGAAATTGTGGCGGTTCCACGCCGCGAAGACGGTGAACAGGGCATCAACGAGCAGTTAATTGTTGAGTTCTATAGCCGCTAATTGGTGTGTGCAGGGGGAGCAACTCCTGCACATCCATGCGGTGGTTGTAGTGACTATGGAAGGAAGCGGATGATGCTTGACATCGCTAAGCCGTGTATCGAATTACTGAAGGCTGAGAATGCCGACGAAAATTACGCTCGCTTTAGTATCGCACCGCTCGAACCAGGGTATGGTCATACCTTGGGGAATGCGTTGCGGCGCGTGTTGCTGTCGTCAATTCCTGGCGCAGCCATCACCAAGGTGAAAATCGAAGGGGTATTCCACGAATTCTCCACCATCCCTGGGGTGCGCGAGGATGTCACAGAAATCGTCCTCAACATCAAGGGGATTCGCCTCCGCTCACATGCGGATGCAAATCGCAAGGTGCGTGTGAGTTTGGTACGCCAAGGCAAAGGCCCCGTGTTGGCGCGCCACATGGATATCCCAAGCACTGTGGAATTGGTTAACCCCGATCACTACATCTGCGAACTCGATGGTAATGATAGTCGCATCGAGATGGAGTTTACCGTTGAAAAGGGCAAAGGTTATCAGCCTGCCGAAATGGGCGAAATCGTCAACATTGGCGAAATTCCCGTGGATGCAATCTTTACGCCGATTCCCAAGGTGAACTACCTCGTGGAAAATACACGTGTCGGCCAAGCGACCAATCATGACCGCTTGCTCATCGAAATATTCACAGATGGTACAGTGAAACCCGGTGATGCGTTGCGCCATGCGGCACAGGTGCTGGTGCAATACAATCAGATTGTGGCCGACTATAACCGTACAGACTTGACTGATGGACCAGATGAGCCCAGTACGCCGCAAATCAGCGATACTGCCATTCCGGTGCAGATCATGGAACGCTCTGTAGACCAGCTGGATTTGTCTACCCGTACGCATAACAGTCTCCGCCGTGCCGATATTACCACCATCGGCCAGATTTTGCAGATGGACGAAAAGCAACTCAAAGCCGTGCGTAATCTCGGTGAAAAGTCGCTCGACGAAATCCGCGATAAAGTGCGTGAGATTTGTGTGAAGGAAGGGTACAACCCGGGTGGGAAGTGGAGTCAAGCTGTCGCAAGTGAGGCTGCGGCATCGGGTGAATCCGAGTAACAAGCAACTGGTGCAGGGTGATGCATGCATCGCCCTGTGTGATGGATGAGGAACGAAGATGCGACATAGTCGTGTAGGGTACAAATTGGGTCGTGACAAGGAACAACGCGTTGCGTTGTACCGCGGTTTGATGATTTCGATGATCGAACATCGCCGTATCAAGACCACGATTACCAAAGCCAAGGCCATTCAGCCCGAAATCGAATCGCTGATGACGTTGGGTCGTGTGGATACCCCCCACAACCGCCGCTTGGCATTGTCACGCCTGGCCAGTAAAGATGCCATGCGTAAGTTGTTTGCCTTTGCGCCTGAACAGTTCAAAGACCGCAGTAGCGGTTTTACCCGGATTACCAAACTGGGACCACGGGTCGGTGATGGCGCGGAAATGGCATTGATCGAGTTGTTGTAGTCTGCTGCCATGGTACGCAATATTGCGTTCCAGGTGGCATATGATGGGACCGACTTTGTTGGCTCGCAATGGCAAACCAACGGTCGGTCAGTCCAGGGTGAATTGGAGTCAGCGTGGCACCGTTTGCACGATGAGTCAATCCGATTTACGTTGGCCGGGCGTACGGATGCAGGTGTCCATGCCACAGGTCAGGTTGCAAATGTCGTGACACAAAGTACACGCACATGTGAAACCATCCTGCGGGCCATGAATGTCATCTTGCCTGCTGATGTGGCACTGATGAATGTATGGGACGCTCCCCGTGATTTCCATGCACGCTTCTGGGCGACACGCCGTACGTATGAGTATGTGATTGACACCGGTCCTGTGCCCGCTCCGTTGCTTCGACGGATGACACTCGCGGTGTCACGCACCTTGGATTGTGATGCGATGAATGCTGCAGCACAAGTACTTGTGGGAACACACGACTTTGCAGCATTTACGGTGGGCGCACCGCTGGGCTCTACGGTGCGTCGGTGTGACGAAGTGACGTGTGTACGCACACAACGCTTGGCACAACCGGTAATCGTGATTCGTATCACGGCAAATGGTTTTTTGCGCAACATGGTGCGCATCGTGGTGGGAACGCTGCTACAGGTGGGTACCGGGCGGCTTTCAACTGCGGGTCTACAGGCAATTCTGGCAAAACGGAACCGCCAGAGCGCCGGGCAACTTGCCCCGGCACACGGCTTGACGATGGTTGCGGTGGAGTATCCGGCCCATGTCCTGCCGCACCAATCTAGGAATGACGCTGATAGGTAAGGAATGCGGGTATGAAAACCTATTCTCAGAAGGCTTCAGAAGTGTCACGTCAGTGGTATGTGATTGACGGCAACGGTCAAACCGTAGGTCGTCTCGCAACCCAAGTGGCTACACTGTTGCGCGGCAAACATAAGCCGACGTTTAGCCCCAACATCGACGGCGGTGACTTTGTGGTCATCATCAATGCCGAGAAGATCCAGCTCATCGGTAAGAAGCAGGATCAGAAGATGTACTACCGCCACTCAAACTATCCGGGTGGTTTCAAGCAGGTGAGCTACCGCCGCATGATGGCGACGCACCCCGATCGCATCATTCGCCATGCAGTCAAGGGCATGTTGCCCAAGACGCGGTTGGGTCGCCAGCAGCTAGTCAAGTTGCGCGTGTATGCAGGTGCTGCACACCCACATACTGCACAACAACCACAAGTTTTTGTGCCAAAAGGCCGCTAAGGCAACGACGAGAGGGATATGATGGCAGAGAAGAACTACTATCAGGGCACAGGTCGACGCAAGACGGCAGTCGCTCGTGTACGCCTCTTTCGAGGGAATGGTGAAATCGTCGTCAATGGTAAGAGCATTGATGCATACTTTGGTGCTCGCGCACTCTATGTCACTGAATTGGCTCGCCCATTTGTGGCAGTCGGCCAGACCGGTGCATTCAACGTTGCTGCCAAGGTCTTTGGTGGTGGCGTGGCTGGTCAAGCCAGCGCAGTGCGCCACGGCATCGCTCGTGCATTGCTCGACCTTGATAGCAGCTTGCGCCCGGCACTCAAAAGCGCCGGTTTGCTCACCCGCGACCCACGCATGAAAGAGCGCAAAAAAGTCGGTCTCAAGCGTGCCCGTAAACGCCCACAATACACGAAGCGCTAATTACGCTCTGTGTACCATACGTCCACCCCACAGTGCAGTCGACAGACTGCACTGTGGGGTGGATTGTTGTTGTACTAGCGCAGGGTGATGGTCGAGCGAAACGCGTGGAATTCTGTGCGTGGTGCACAGAGCATTTTGGGAGTGCCACGCTCGGGGTGCATGAGTGGGCCTAAGTCGACAACAGTACCATCAAGATCCCACAATTCAGCACCGGCGTAGCGCACCAAGGCCAGGGCAGGCGCAATGTCCCAGGCTTTGCAGCGCCCAACGAGTGCTGCCGATGCCATCCCCGCTGCAACATAACATAATGACAAGATGGTGGCACCAGTGGTGCGTACGCGCCCACGATAATTGATGTGATATTTGCGATGCGCATCGGACGGCACCGCCATCCAATGGTCGAGTTGCGGGTTAAGCGATTGTGTGGCATGAATGGGACGCTGGTTGCGGAATGCCCCACCATCGGGTGTGGCCACAAAGAGCTCCTCACTCATTGGTGCATACACAATACCGGCCACCGGTTTGCCATATTGCACAAGTCCGACACCAACACACCACCCGGTAAGTGTCCCCGCATAGGCGGATGTGCCGTCAATGGGGTCGATGACCCACACGTTTTCGTGTGTGCTGAGGTCACTTGCGCCTAGGCAGGTGCCTTCTTCGCCCAGAATGGCGTGGGTGGGGAATTGTTGGCGGATGAATGATACCAAACGTGATTCGATGGTCTGATCCATGTTGGTGACCAGCGAACCATCGGATTTGCGCGTGACAGTGATTGAATGGCGTTGTGCTTTGGCCTCTTCGCCACATGCAACCACCAGTTGAATCATCTCATTGAGGGCCGACGTCGTAGTCATGGAACCCCTTTTCGCATGAAAAATGCTCCATGGTATTATACGATAACATGATGGTTTTGCCACACACAGGCGTGGCACATGCATACGGACAAAACGACACGATGCACGCACTACTCTTTGATTTGGATGATACACTGTATGACTTGTCGCTCCATCGGCGCCGCCACCTGCAGCGAGCATGGCACGATTGGTTGCAGCAACTCCCGGCACACACACAACACGCCATCATCGAAACGGCCGTCAGCGAGCGCATTTTCTTTCGCGATATGCCGGATTTCTTGACCCGCCATGGCGTCAGCGATGCGACAGAGAATGCGCATTTGTGTGCGACCAGTCGCGACACGTGGTTCCGTGATTTGCAACTTGATGCCGGTGTGTCAGATTGTTTGGATGCGTTGAAATTACGCTACCGCCTGGGGTTGATTACCAATGGACCAAGCTGGACACAACGTGCCAAAATAGAACAGCTACAGCTTGCACGATGGTTCGAGGTGATGATTGTCTCCGAAGAATTCGGTGCCCACAAACCTGACGCCACAATCTTTCACCATGCGCTTGCACAACTCGCCGTCACTGCAGCCGATGCGGTGATGATTGGGGATAACCCAGATGCCGATATCCGTGGGGCGCATGCCGTCGGCATGCGTGCAGTGTGGATACACCATCCCCATCAAACGTATCCAGATGATTTGGCTCCGCCGTGGCGGTGTGTCTCCCATGTCCGGGATTTGGTATTGTGAAAGGGCAGCCATGAAGCCACTCGCCCCACTCGCAACACTTATACATAGTGTATCGTTGAGTGATAGTGCCACGTTGGCCACAATTCATGCGTGTGAGCCCGCACAGCTCGTCCAGACGTTGACGGACACCCGGCACTGGTACCAGCACTGCCTCCACTTGCCACGTGGCGCGTATGCCCTCCTTGACCGCATTCGGCGTGTCGGTGGCAGTGGCTCCATGGCATGGTTAGACGGCTTGGCTGGACCGCTACGCACCAATATCAGCACCATTTCGCCACGTACGTTGCTGACCATTTACAGCGATCACACTCCCTTGGAAACACTCTATATTATGGGGCTGCTATGGCCGAACAGTGGTCCACATGGGGAAGTATGGGCCATACCACCAGAAATCGATGCCTGCCTGCCTGAGATACGCCCACTGCTTGAAACGAGTCCATACGCCATTGATGGCGCAGATACGGCAATTGATGTCGATGAAATGCTTTGCCAGGTCGCGTGCCTCGCATATGATGGGCGCATTCCCCTGCAGCATCACGGCAAAGTGTCGCAGGTGGTCATGCAGCGTATTACTGATAGCACTGTATCACCGAGTTATATTCGCTGGCTGGTGGCTTGTCTGTTGGCCGGTGGTGCCTGTGTAGCCGAACACAACCATGTTGTCCCGGCACAGCCATTACTGAGCTGGCTTGAGATGCCTGCCCACCTGCGCCACCAGGAACTGGCCCGCGCCTGGTTGCAGGCTGCCTGGAGTGAATGGGAGCTTGGTCCGAAACGCCGTCCCCCTGCCCTAGATGTACGTGCTGCACGGCGTACGGTGTTGCACGAATTCGTCCCCCACCTCCCCGATACATGGTGTGCCGTCGATGACATACTCATACAGATAAAATTAGCATGGCCAGATCTGTTTCGTGGTGAGCGCAATCGTCTGAGTCATGGCTGGCAAACGACTTGGGACGACAACGATGGCCAGTTGCTCCGCTACTGCATAATGGGGCCGCTCTGTTGGCTGGGCATCGTCGAATCTGCCCACGATGGCGTGGTGATTCGTCGCACCGCATTCGGGCGTTGGCTAGCGGGTATTGCGACTCCTCCACCGTCTCCGCTCGTACAATCCGCCAGCCTGGAAGCGGATTATAGTGTGGTACTACCCGACCACCGCAATATTCTGGCGCGTTTCCAATTACATCGAATTGCAACATGGCAGGATGCCGTTACGGCACAACTTTCACCGCAACGTGTGGCACATGCGTTGGCCAAAGGGATGACCATCAACGAATACTGTGCCATCGTGCAACAGGTCACCTGGCCAGCCCCCGATGACGACATGCTGGCCACCATTCGGCGCTGGGGGTCTGCGGTGAACTACGTGCAGATGACGCCGATGGTACTGATTCATGCCACCAGCAATGCGATCATCCACGACCTGAGTAGTGACCGGCGGGTCAATCTGCCGACACATACCTGGATTGGTGACAACCATATCGGCATTGACCCGGCGGATGCCCCTGCAGTGGCACGGCGGTTGCGCATGGCAGGATATGTGGTCGAAACTGCCCGGCTACGGCCAGCTGCCTTTAGTGACGATGAATTGGCCTTGATTGAAAGTGCCCTGCAACAGCTTGATGCCCAAAGTGAGGCCGCACGTCAGTTGCAACTTCGTGTGACGCAGTTGCGCATGGCACGCCAAAGGAATTCCCATGGGTGAGCGCCTCTACCGTACCACGGGCATTATCATCAAACGCAGCGATGTCGGTGAAGCCGATCGTGTCTTGACGATTATGACGCCTGCAGGCAAATTGGTGGCAAGTGCCCGTGGGGTACGCAAAACGGCTAGTCGCTTGGCTGGTCATCTCGAATTACTCAGTCATTGCCAACTCCAGCTTGCGAGTGGGCGGAATCGAGATGTCGTCACCCAGAGTGTGGCTATCGAACGCTTTGATGCACTGCAACAGTCCCTGCTGACAATGGCCGCAGGCTATTACGTGGCCGAAATGACCGATGCACTGGTCGGCGACGAAGATGCGGCTGCCCCCGTCTATATCAATCTACGCGACACACTGCAAATGATGTGTACACCCTGTGAAGTTGCCATGGTCGTGCATTGGTATACGCTCCAGCTGTGCGATGCGGTCGGCTATCGCCCGCAACTCACTGCGTGCACGGTATGTGGCGAAGTGCTAGACCAAGACGCCAAGCACTGGAGTATTGCACAAGGGGGCATGGTATGCCCGGAATGTGCCCGCCGTGATGCACATGTGGTCGTGATTTCGTTGGCACTCTTCAAACTGTTGCGCTTTGTCCAACGTGAATCACTTGCAGTAGTAGCCCAGACACATCAATCTGAGGCACTGCACGATGCGATGTTTCAGCTGATGCGGCGGTGGATGCACTATCTCGCTGATCGCCCATTGCGTGCAGCGAACTTTTTTGATGATGTACGCCATCATCAATCCGCCCCTTGATGGCATATACGCGGTAGACTGAAAGTATGTTATGATTCGAACACACCGAGCGTATATTTTATACAACGTAAGGAGTTATCCATGGGCTATATTGAATCCATGTTGCTCAAGGATGAAACAATCATTTATACTGGTCGTAAACATGCTACGCTGCTGCTCGGCCGAGTAATTGGCGAAATACTCCTGCTGACGTTGTTGGGGGCTGCGGCATGGGGTGCCAACATGTTGCTGCTGCGCTCGAATGATTCCAGCGAACTGCTGACATACGGCGTGTATGGTGTTTTGGCGTTCGCTGGTGTGGTCTTGTTGGTACGAGCGACGCTTGACTATTTGCGCTGGCACAACGATTGTGTGGTGTTGACGAATCGCCGCATCATGAAATTTGAGGGATTGTTTAGTCGCTCGATGATCGATTCATCACTCGACAAAATCAACGATGTGGCACTGACACAAACCCTACTAGGGCGGTTGCTCAATTACGGTGACATCAAGATTTTGACTGCCGCTGAAACCGGTATTCAAGAAATGCGCCATCTTGCCAATCCGATAGGCTTTAAGCGCGCATTGGCCGAGGCACGAAATTATGATGCCAAGGCACTCTCCAATGCAGCACTTGCTGCCGTCGAAGATGCCGTGGATAGTGTCGTCAACGATACCCGCGATGTGCAATAGCATGCGAGGCAATATCTACATCAGTAAATGGAGATCTCGATGGGCTATATTGAATCAATGTTGCTAAACGATGAAGCAATCATCTATACCGGACGTAAACATTTCACCATGGTGCTGGGCCAACTCTTGACAGAAATCATCCTGCTCGGGTTGACAGGTGTTGCCACATGGCTTGTCGGTCAAGTGCTACAGCAATACAACTTGACGAATAATCTGTTTGTGGTGTACGTGCTCTATGGGGTGTTGGCGGTAGCGGCACTGGTGTTGCTTGTGAGCGCGATTCTCGACTATATGCGTTGGTACAACGACTGTGTCGTCCTTACCAATCAGCGCATCATGAAATTCGAGGGATTGTTTAATCGCCATATGATTGAGTCATCACTCGACAAAATCAACGACGTTGCTCTGAATCAGACGATATTTGGTCGCATAATTGGCTACGGCGATATTACGATTTTGACCGCTGCCGACACTGGGATCCAAGAAATGCGCAATATTGCCGATCCGGTCAGCTTCAAGCGCGCTCTTGCCGAAGCACGGAACTACGATTCCCAAATGATGTCGCGTGCGACGGTTGCAGCCGTCGAAGATGCCGTCGAGACAGCTGTTGAGAATGCCGTAAACGATCAGCAAGATGCGCACACACATCATGATGGAGAATCGTTTTACCAGCATGATCAACACGGAGATAACCGACCCACTCCCTCAGCCAACGACCAGCCCTCAGATGAATTCTTGCATACCATGCTCGATGCTACACCGGCAGAGGATCCTGTGGCGCAGGCAACCGCATCCGATGTGGTTGATGAATCTAGCACATCAGGTGATGTCGATATGACCAATACTGACGATGCCCATGATGACACGGACACATCTGCGCCGACCACGCACATCACCCACCGCATGGCAACACTCCTGTCGTACCTAGAAGCGTTACATGCCGCTGGAGTGTTAGATGACGACGAATTTGATACCAAGCGCCGATTGATTCTTGATGATAGGGCATAACGACTATGGCACACCAACTTGACGCAATCACCGCCGCTGCCGCCGTAATTCGGGCGCGTACTGCCCTTGTACCACGAGTCGGTATCATTCTTGGTTCTGGTTTAGGTGCATTGGCCGATGAGCTGACACAGGCGACGGTTATCCCCTATCACGACATTCCAGGCTTCCCACAGTCAACGGTAGTCGGGCATCGTGGTGAACTCGCCATCGGTTTGATGTCGGGTACGCCGGTGGTCGTCATGCGTGGCCGATTTCACTTCTACGAAGGCTACGACATGCACCAGGTCACATTCCCGGTGCGCGTCATGCAGGCACTCGGCTGTGCCATCTTGATTGCGACGAATGCCGCAGGTGGGCTGCGCCGAGAATGGCCAGTCGGGCAGTTGGTGTGTCTCAAAGATCATATTTTTCTGCCAGGCATGGCAGGGCATCACCCGTTGCGTGGTCCCAACGATGACCGTCTCGGTGTGCGCTTCCCGGCCATGCTCGACGCCTATGATCCGCAACTGCGCGCCTTGGCGCATACAATTGCGCAACAACATGGCACGGCATTGCATGATGGTGTGTACATCATGCTCGCAGGCCCCACATTCGAGACAGGGGCCGAGTTGCGCATGTGTCAAATTGTTGGAGCCGATGTGGTAGGCATGTCGACTGCCCCCGAAGTGATTGTGGCACGCCACGGAGGGATGCGGGTACTGGCGATTTCCCTGGTGACCAATCAAGCCCTCCCCGATGGTAGCCCTGCCAACCACGAAGAAGTCATCGAGGCGGGCAATGCTGCCCGCCCACGATTTGGTGCCTTGTTACATGGGATTGTGGCTCAGCTCTAAGGGACTAAGGTGAGCGTTTCTTGACAGACTTCTTCCACCCGGCGCCGTTGCCACGGCATCGGGTGGTATTCTACATTCAGCCATGCATGGACGAAATCTGCGTAGTGTGTGCTAAGAAAGTGCCCTGCTTGTCCTACCGGATGGATGCTTTTGCATAAATTCCAGTCGGAGGTATCGCAAATAATCCGTAGTGAAGGGCAGGTATAATTGGTAGCACCATTACTGAGGGTGTTGATATCCCCCATGTTCACGGTATCGCGATTGCCACCGAGTTCAAATGGCCCACGATTAAACAATTTCCCGATGAGTGGCAGTGACCCCATGGCATGTGCCAGTGTAATCGTGTGCCATGCCCCATACCGCCATTGATTAGGATTGTTGCCCAGTCGCTTTTTGAGTACGGTGACAGTCTGTTGCCATGCCGCTGGGATGATGTCATCCCAGGCACGGGTATCACCGAACCAGTCGTTGTCATTGAGAAACGCTGCCCGCAAAAGATCTGGCGTGGCGCGATTCATGTATTCGCGGCCGGGGCGGCCGACAAACGCCCCCATCCCAATATTGCGGTCCATGATTGGCAGGAGTTGCGCAAAAACAACCCGTTGCAATTCGTCGACGAATTGCAACGCAATGGTGGCTGCAATACTATGCGTTGACACCATGCCGTCCCATGCAGAAAGGAGCGCACGCGCCTGATTGGCCACCGCATCGCCATCAGGGAGTCGCCCAGCAAGGGCGATGATGTCGTGACTCCCCATGTGGAAGTGGTCTGCATGAATATGGGCAAATGATGCGGCATCGTGGCGTTCTTGTTGTGTGAGTCGCTGGATAATCCGTGCTGCCCGCCAGCCATTTGACCACTCTCCGCGAATCGCCGGTGTGCGATCGAGGGGCACGATGCGATTGTTGGCCGTTGCAACATAGCCACTCGCCGGGTCATAGCTGGCCGGGAGCTGTGCAAATGGCACATAGCCTTGCCACTCGTATTCACCGCTCCAGCCTGGCACCGGGACGCGCCCATCGCTGTTGCTCCGCATCGGGATTGCACCTGCCAGTTGATACCCAATGTGTCCCTCGACATCGGCGTAGACGAAGTTTTGTGGGGGGACATCCCACTTGCTGAGTGCAGATCGGAAACTCTCCCAATCGGTGGCCCGATTGAGTTCCAGCACCGCATCAAACAGCGTGCTGGTATCGAGTGCCGTCCAGCGCAGTGCGAGGGGCTGTGTATCCCGTACGCCGTCCGTATTGACCAGCGGGGTGATGATCGGGCCATGGCGGGTCACTCGTACCGGCTCAATGACGGGTGCGCCACCTTTGACGTGAATTGTTTCGTAGATTAGATCGGCTTGGAGCCATTCACCCTTGTATTCGTAGCGTCGCCCCGTGGCATCGTTGGGGTCAAAGCGTTCGATGTACAAATCTTGGATGTCGGTCATGCCGTTGGTGACCCCCCAAGCGATGCGCTCGTTGTGCCCGATGATGACGCCAGGCACGCCCGCAAAACTTGCTCCAGCCACGTGATAATCGGGGGCGTGGAGATGATTTTCGTACCAAATGGATGGTGCCAAAATGCCGAGATGGGGATCATTGGCCAACAGCGGTAACCCAGATGTCGTGCGTGCTCCCGAGACGACCCAATTATTGCTGCCGTTGTTTTCGTTGTCGTTGAGCCAGGGGCGTGCTTGTTCGGCCATTTTGAGCGCACTATCACCGATTGTGGCCGTGTATTGCAAGCCAGGCGGCACGATGATGGGCATATCATCGCGTTGTGTAGGCTCGTACGTGTTGGCACGTGCCACACCAACTTTGGCGATGAGTTGCGCGCGGATGATTTCTTGTTGCCAGTTACCGGATAGCGACAACGCCATTACTTTGCCCCATACCAAGATGTCGGCGATACTCCATGGTTCTGGGGTATGGCGCAACACGAGGAATTCGGGGGGGAGTTTGTTTTGATGCTGTGCAATGAATGCATTAACGCCGGTGATGTAGGCATTCAGTGCATCGCGTGTTTGGCCACTGACAAGTTCTGCATCGCGGAGCGCAGACCGCCCGAGCCCGAGAATACGCATGTAGCGGTCGGTATCAATTGCACGAGCGCCGACCAACTCGGCGAGTCGCCCGTAGCCGATACGACGTTGTGTTTCCATCTGCCACAGGCGATCTTGGGCATGGACAAAGCCCTGTGCCATGCATAAATCATCCGTGTTCTGGGCATAAATATGAGGCACACCCCACGTATCGCGTAGCACCTCGACCGGCTGTTGTAGCTGTGACAGCGTGAGTTGACCACGCGTCTGTGGGAGTGACTTGCGCAACGTGGTAAATGCTACGACGCCGAGGGCACCGAGGAGTGCGGCTCCGATGCCAAGATTTCGTTTGGTGGTCATAGGAGAGTCCTTGTCTTGTCTGAAACAGGTTATTTGGTGTGTGATATGGCCCGAATGCGTGCAAGTAAATCACACATCATCAAGGCAGTCGCGCCCCAGATTCGGTGCTGGTGCACCATGAAATACGGCACGATGACGGTTTCTCCACGAATGTCGCGTTCTTCAAAGGCCAATGCATCTGGTGCCAGCAACGGTGGAATGGGCGCCAAAAACGCCTCTGCCACCTCGCTCGGATTGGGTGTCATCGGCGCCAACGTGTGACTCCACGCGACGACCGGCGTCACACTGTGGTTGCTACGTGGCACATACACCGTGTGCAGTTGCCCAATGATTTCGAGCGAATCATGTGCAAGCCCGAGCTCTTCGTATGCTTCACGCAGTGCACCAATAACAGCTGTTTCGTCTGCTTCGATGCGCCCACCGGGGAAGGCGATTTCGCCACCGTGTTCGCGTAAATGTCCACCACGCCGGGTCAGCACCAACGCCACGCCATCGGGATGTGGTGTGAGAATCACGAGTACCGCTGCAGGGCGTGGCGTCGTCCCATCGGGTGGCGTGTTGATTCGCGCAATTCGGCCATCACGGTAATGCACCATCGGTAAATCCTGCGGCATCACCCCAAACGGGTGTTGAGCAACGCGTTTGGCGATGTCGTACCACTGTGTATTCATACGGAGTAATGCTTTCGTCAGGATGTACGGTTACGGTACCATACAGGGCATGGTAGCAATAATGGTGCCGGTGTCACGTATGACCAGGGCAATTGTATGTGTGCCGGACGCTTCGTTGCCCATGTTGAGTGGGACTGCAAAGCGACCAACGCTATCGCTAATACTGCCACCAACGACCCGATCTGCAAACATCAAGAGGAGTTGTGTATCGGGGGTAGTCACCCCACGGAGGAGATACGTTTGATAGGGGTGACACTGCAGTATGGGCGTTGGCTCAGGTGCGGGTGCATCTAGTTGGGGCTGCGCATCAGGTGGTGTCTCTGTGGCAACGGTGTCGCTTGATGGTG
This sequence comes from uncultured Klebsiella sp., assembly GCA_964539815.1. Taxonomy (GTDB): domain Bacteria; phylum Chloroflexota; class Chloroflexia; order Chloroflexales; family Roseiflexaceae; genus UBA965. The sequence continues at coordinate 19,211 of CAZIKU010000038.1, forward strand.
CAGCATCTTGTACGGGCGTTTCTGTGAGCGCCTCACCCAACGTGGGCGTGTTTTCGATGGTGATAGTATCCGTCGGGTCGACGGTACTGGTTGCTTCGATTGTAGGAGTATCGGTCGGATTCAGCGTGAGTGTGGCACTCGGATAGGGATATTGGGTTGGGGTGCTTGTTGTCACCGATTGATACGGCGATACAGCACCAAGGAGCGTAAATGCCCCCCAGATACACCCAATAGCGACCATGATTGGTATCCAAGCCTGTTTGCCCATGACACGTTTCCTACCTGCTGTAGTTAGGCGTATTCTACCACTTATGTGGGAATACCTGAATGAGACGTCAAGTAATAAGATATTGTTCTATGACGTCTCACGATTACTGCAGCAGTGTGTCGATGATGCTACTGAATTGTGGGAACGGTTGGGCGCCGATGATGCGTTGTCCGTTGATCTCAAACACTGGTCGGGCTACAATACCTGACTCTTTGGCCAATGTGTACTGTGTGATGAGTGGAATACGATAGGCGTCTTTTTGCATGCAGCTGGCAAAAGCCCCGGTATCGATGCTGATATCTTGGGCAATTTGCTGGAGTGCACGTCCCATGTCTTCGGCCATGTACAAGGCACCTTGGTTCGCATAGATTGCACTCCGCATCGTGAAGTACCGTTGTTGTTCACCGGCACAGGCTGCAGCATGGGCCGCCAACAGCGCATCTTCGCCGGTTTGCAGCAGAGGGCGCACAACGATGCGCATTTTGCCGGTATTCACGTATGTTTCGATGAGTTGTGGTTCAACTTCCAGCACGTGGAAGGCACAACTCCCTCAGAAGAAGTCGGAATAGTCGACGAATGTGACAGGTGCGTTCGCATCGCCGAGTGTGGCGTATCCTTCGGGGCTCACTCCCGCCAGTGTGTCCAGATTGGCGACAGCAGTGGGGGATTGTGGTGTGGGTTGGGCCGACTCGACCACAAGGGCAGTTGCGGTAGGGGTATCGGACATCGCCGTCGCACTAGGCAGCCGCGTTGGTGCGATGACATCGCTTTGGGATGTTTGGGTGCACGCGACTAGTGTTATGATAACGAAGGTGCACACAAAGAGACGTATGCGCATGGAAATTTCCTGCATATTGCTGTAACTACTTGTTTATTAGTATACTACAGACGGTGGTTTGTTTCCTAATTGATTCAGCGTCTTTCCCCATTGACATGACGGAGTGTTGTATGGCGCACAAAATATCGCTGGTCTGCACCGTCCGTGACGAGTCAGATAACATCACGCAACTGCTTGAGTCGATGCTCGGACAAAGTTTGCCTGCCGACGAAATCGTCATCAACGACTGTAACAGCATCGATGATACGCCACACATCGTCCAGAGTTACATCGATGTGGGCTACCCAATTCGCCTGGTCAAAGGCGGCCACAACATCCCCACTGGACGCAACAATGCCATCTTTCATGCTACTGGTGATATTGTTGTCTGTACGGATGCTGGTCTGATTTTGGATCGGCATTGGTTGAAACGGATTACCGAGCCGTTGCGTGCCGATTCGGCCGATGTCGTAGGCGGATTCTTTCGCCCGCTACCGCGCAGTGTCTTCGAGCTCGCCTTGGGGCACACCAATTATCGTGATGTGGACGAAATCGATGGTGCAGCGTTTTTGCCGTTCGGCAAGTCGGTTGCCTTCCGCAAAACCGCCTGGGAGCAGGTCGGTGGCTACCCCGAATGGGCCTCGCACTGTGAAGACATCCTCTTTGACATGGCACTCAAACGTGCCGGTATGCGCTTTGCCTTTGCCGGGGATGCACTGGTCTACTTTCGCCCGCGCAGTACACTACAGCAGTTTGTCCGACAGTACTACTTGTATGCGCGGGGCGACGCCGTTGCCGAGTTATGGCCACGGCGGCACGCACTGCGCTATGCCGTCTACCTGTGGGGATTAGGCTGTCTGTTGCTGGGTGGGTGGTGGTGGGCGATACTGGCAATCGGGATGATTGCCTATTGCGTGCGCCCGTGGATGCGCCTGTGGCGCCGTTTCCACGAAGGGGTCAACGGCTGGCAAATCGTGCTAGCGATGATTCTAGTGCCATTGTTGCGTGTGGTTGGCGACGGTGCCAAAATGGCTGGCTACGTGGCCGGCTGGATGCGACTCGCCCAGCTCGACCCTATGATTCGTCGCGACCGCGATACATGGTTTGCCCAAACAAGTCCGAAATAAGCGCACCAAATATGCATAGCGACACATGGCGGAGGGATGTACCCCTCCGCCAGTTATGCGTCGAGTAATCCGGGAATCGGTGTGATGACGATACGTTTGTTGGGGATATCGATGCTACGCACAAAGGCCTTGACGATGGGCACTAGGGCATCGCTCGTGCCGGGACGTTCGATGACGAGCACATCACTTGCACCGGTGTTGATGACATCGGTGACAGTGCCGATCAATGTATCGGATGCATCATAGACGGACAGCCCTGGCAAGTCGTGGATGAAGTATTCATCGTCGGCAAGTGGGGCAGCGTCTTTCTGCATGATATAGAGGTCGGTGTTGCGCAGGGCATCGGCTTGATCGCGCGTGGCGATACCACCGAGTGTGGCGGTGTAGAGGGTGCCCTTGTAGTGTGCCAGCGAGCGCAAGCGAAATGAACGCTTGCCGTCGTGGCTATAGAGCATGGGTTGGGTGACGGCCAGGTGGTCGGGTTGGCTTGACGCCATGCTAATGCGTAGCATGCCACGGAGCCCGACTACATTCACGACAGTGCCGATGAGCAACAACTCATCGGCACGTGGGGTATACGGTTCACTCATGGAATTATTCGATGTCTATGTGGACGCGTTTGCCTTGTCGTGCCGCAGCTACCGCCATCAAATCGCGGATGGCTTTGGCGACGCGCCCGTTGCGCCCAATAATCTTGCCGGCCTCTTGTGAGCTGACACTCAAGCGATACGTCACCGCATAAGGAGTGACACGCTCGCGGATCTGTACTGCCTCGGGTTGATCAACTAGGTTCCGAACCATGTACTCGAGTAACGTACGCATGGGTGTACTTTCTAGCTGGCGACTGGCGTGGGTTTGCCGTTGGCATCGAGCACATCGACGCGCTTGAGCAAGCGGGCGACGGTCTCGGAGGGTTGGGCACCGACGCTCAGCCAATGGCGCACACGGTCAGCCTTGACTTCGAGCTCTTGTGGGTTGCGCACAGGATTGTAGAACCCGACAATTTCGATGAACTTGCCATCGCGGGGTGAGCGTGAATCACAGACCA
>CAZIKU010000039.1:0-22154 GCA_964539815.1 uncultured Klebsiella sp.
TTGTAGATGCGCGGCAACAGATGGCAATGTCGACCACCAAGAAAAAAATCGGGGAATTCACCGTTGATGCAGATGTGGCCAATCTGAGCGTCAATATCCCGACGTATGTGCCCAAATTGGCAACTAACTACCTCATCTATGCAATTGATCCGACGTCATATGTGGACGTGGTGAAAACGACCATTACCGCACCGAACTCGGTCACCAACAAGTACGTCACGCAAACAGAATCATGTGATGATGATCTGAGTCTGCATCCGGTCGCCTTCTGTCCCGTGTTTGACACACGATTCAATAACGGCATTGAAGGTCGGTATGCAATCACCATCGATGCCTACGACATCGTCAATAACCACAGCTTCATCACCACGACAACACTGCTCGACGACACGCCACCCGTCGCATCCATCGTACCGCTGCCATCGGGTAGCACCGTTTACACCGTCACACGAAACTTGGCGACCAATGAGCCGATGATTCATGTGAATGTGAATGTGACCGACCCCACGTTGCGCAATGCGAATAATGCACCAGGAAGTGGCGTCAAATCAGTCAAAATCAAGTTGTACGATATCAGTGGCCGCCTCATAACGTTGATTCCTCTCGAAGCCGATCGGCTAGGGAGTTCGAATATCTGGCATACGATGGTCACGTTGCCGTTCAGCAATCCGACAGGCTTCTACAAGGTCTCAGTGATTGCCACGGACAACATGAACAACACCAATCCCGTCGAACTCGTGGTAGCCGGTGATGCCAACCCCATCGAAGTCGACGCCATGCCACCCAAGGACTTGGTCATTTTCCCGTCGCCACTGATTCCCAATCTCTTTTTGGTGAGCAATCGACAGTCGGTGACAGGGACAGTGTCTGATGCTGCCGAGGGTCGACCAGCACTCCAGAAAAATCTCCGTGTCCGCCTCGATTTTGAATCAGACACCGAACAAGACACCTACTTTGACAATCGCGGCGACGAGCAATTCATCGCAACGTGTGACTCGTGTCCGTTTATCCGTGAAGACAGCAGCATCGCCAATCAGCGGGTCGCATTGTTTAATGTGACAGGCAACAAGCAGGCCATTCGCGTCATCAATGCATCCAACGTGATTACAGGGACATACACCGTCGCATTGCTCGCCAAAATAACCGACAGCGGCACACTCGTCGGTTCGGGTGTCGCCAGCAACCCGCGTCTGCGCATTGTGGTAGAACGCGATAGCACCTACACGTCGACGTCCAAAAAGTTCATTGTCAAGAGCATCCGCGGCAACAACATTCTGCGCAGCCCGCTCAAACTCGATGCTGAGCGCTGGTATTACATCGTCTTCTCGGAAACAAGCGACACACTCAAACTCTCTGTGGGCGCACAACTCGACGCCATGACGTCGAATAGTATGACCTATCGCGGTGATTTGACAATTAACACGCCAGACCTTTTGATTGGCGCGATTGCATCAGCGACCACGGGGAATTTCATCGAAGACGGATTCAGAGGATCAATCGATGATGTACTCGTGTCGTCGTTCTTGATTGAACCAGCCGAACTTATCGGCAAAAATCTTGCGCTTGGGAGTGGTGTGGCATCACATCAAACGCGCCTAGCATTGCAAGATGACGGGTACGCGTTGCGTGACACACTGAGTGACTCGCTGCGCTACTACACGACGGTATCACAAGACACATTCCCTGTGCTCGACAGCACGAGTGGCATTCAAAGCGATATATGTAACGGTGGTTATACACGCGATCCAATGACCTGTCCGACACTCGGTGACGGCTTTAATGGCAACGGTATTGTGATTAACCGTGAGAGTGATGGCGTCTATTTGGCACCTCAGATGGCACAAGGCATCACCGACACACTCAGCATCGGTATGCGCGTGCGCATCGACAACAAGACGCAAACAGGCCGGATTGCGAGCCTGGTCTCGACTCGCATTGACACCGTGGCACTGATGGTAAATGCGTGGTACGACCATGACCAAGAAAGTATCATCATCACCGTAGAAGACAGCGACGGCTCTGGCATGTACGAACACTACATTCCAGTGTCTGCGCCAGCAGATGGCAAATGGTACCATCTGGGCATTACAGGGGCTCGTACCGGGAGCACCACTGCCATTGCCGCGTATCTCAATGGCGCATACATATTTGGATTCGATGATAGCGCGTTGCGCTGGCAGAATCCCACCATCCGCATTGGTGGCTTCGAAAACGACGGCGCACTCGGTTTGCGTGTCGACGACATCAGCTACTTTGCCAAAACACTCGATGCTGGCGAAATGGCGTACCTTGACCGCGGTATGCACGCCGTAGTGACGATTCCGTTTGACAATGCGCAGGTCCTCGATGAGTTGCGTGAGAACGATGCTTCGATCTACCATCACGAGCTCACATACCAACCAGGGGCAACGAGTTTCTCGATTATCAACGGCACCATCGGCAGCGGTGCAATCTTGCTCGATGGCGATGATACGATCACCCTGCAAGACGCTGATGGTCTGACGGTGCCCTACAACAACAACCCATGGTCGCTCTCTGCATGGATCAAACCGACGAGCACGACCGGACAAATTCTGCGAGGTGCGTTGAACGGCTACGAGTATTACCTCGACTTCGTGGGCAACAAACTGCACTTCAAGATGGGACGCTACGAAGTCACCAGCCAGAACACATATACGTTGCCCACAGACATGCAGGCGCTGGCCGTGGTCTACGACGGTACCAACGTACGCATCTATTTGGATCAACAAGAAGTCGCGCTGACCGTCAATGAGTTACCACGCCCGTTCATTCCATCAACCAACATTGCCAGCGGCGTGGCAAGCACACTTTCGTCAGTAGATGGACTCAACGATGCCTGGCGTGCCACCGACGGTAACGTTAATAACGTTGTATCGCAAGATAGCGTGGCACTCACCCAAGCAACCGCCAATCCCAGCTGGTCGATTGATTTCACTACACTGCAAGCTATCGATGCGATCGACATTTATCCGGCCCTTGAATGCTGTGGCCAGGATATGCAGGAAATGAAAGTCACGATTCTCGGCGCAGATAACACGCAAGTGGTTTGGGAATACAGTATTCCCGACTCCACCATCATTGGCAAAAAAGTTTCGCTCACGCCACCCGCCAATACCAAAGGTCGCTCCGTCCGTATTTCGATCCCGACCACTGGACCTGCGACTGCACGACTCGGCCTCGCAGAAGTCGTCGTACATCAATCGGCGACGATGGTCATCGGCGATCAATACCGCGGTGTGCTCGACGACATTCGCGTCTATCAACACGCACTCAATGCCGACGAACGCCGATTGTTGGCAGTTTCGGGTTGGCATACCAGCACGTTGTCCGCCAGTATCAACGGCAATGTCTGGAACACGGTATACCCGGCAAATATCGAAACAAATGCCACGTTGCAGAGCATTACCACGGATAACGTGGCCAATCGCAACCATTACAAGGGCGAACATCAACTCTGGAATGGACGAGTCGATACGCGGAATCCACAAGTATCCGCCGTCGAAACGCTCGACTCCAGCAGCGGGTTGTACGCGTACAACATCGACATCAGTGACCGCAACTTGAATCCGGCTTCTGTGCAGACTCCGTGTGGACAACGCTTGGATGCCAAGTTGATGCAACATAATTCTGTTGCATATATTAGTCAAAACAGTGCAGTAGATGGCACGCTACGCGAACCCACACGTATGGTCGGCTCGTGCGAATACGGTACAGTACCGGATATCATCCAAGTACAAAACCAAACCATCACCGGCACAAATATCCTCGTTGCAGGGGCTCGCTACCACTATACGGCACAAGGACAACGTATCGCCGTCATCGACGTACATAGTCCGGATTCACTCATCCAACAGTCAGTACCGGTGAGTGGCACAATTGTGTCGATGGTTGTTTCACACGATCAGCAGACACTCATTGCACTCAGCCGTATTACAGCACCAATGAGTAAACTGGTGATTAATACGTTCGACTTGTCGCAGACACCAGATGTACCAGCCTTCCTCGGCAAACTGGAAATTCCCACTGCGGCTGGGGTGGTCGATGCTACACTTGCCAACGGTGACACACAACTCGTGATTTTGACGGACGAAGTGCAACAACGCCTGCTCAATATCACATTGACCAATCTGTCGAGTCCCATTCAGAACTTGTCCAAAGACGTGATTTCTGGCACGCGCGGATTCTCGCTGAGCAACAGTTACAACATCGTGGTCTTGGCACAAGGCAAAGATGGCGTAGCATTCTATTCAATCGACAGCGACGGCGTGCTGCAACTTGCACAAGTCCTATCCACGACCGGCTACGTCCACCAAACGACGGCAAATGGGAACTATTTGTACGTACTGGTCGATGATGAAGCCCAACAGAATGGCGTAAATCCAACAGCACCAAATACGTTGAATACGTATAAATTCATTACAGACGTGGTATCAGGCGTTGCAACACTTGATAGCAATCTGCAACCAGTCAACAACTATGTGCACACATCGTTGAGTGACGATTTGTATACCATCAACGCCTATCGCATCAGCCAAATCGTTCCCTACTTGAACGACGATGTCTTGATGTTGAGTTCACTCGCAACGAGTGAGTTGTGTGCCAACAACTGCCAGCGTATCAGCATCATCAATGCGACCGAAGTCACCCCAACGCTGCGCACCGAAACACAGTTCAAAGGTGTCGCAACAGGCGTTGCTGTGGCCAAAAATGACGTGGTGGTATTGCAGCGCACCACTCCCACAAGCAGTACTGCTCGCTTGACGAGCTTCCAGGTCAGCGATCGCCGGTGGGCAACTACAGCGTGCGACCAAGCCGGGAATTGTACGGTGCAGGCGGCCACCACCAACCGCTCGAGCCGCCTATTCCGCGCCGCGCCTGAATCAACAAATTCCTTTTTGTTGAACGCAGTGACTGCCTACACACAAACCAACGAACTCGACTTCCGCTTCCGCGCAGATGCTCCAGCTGGAGTGCTCACGATGACGTTGATGATCGACAATCAAGCCCAGCTTGATTTCATCCCTAGCAACATCATCGATGAATCAGTCCCCCCAGTATCTGTCGAGCATTCATTCATACTGCCGACGATTAAAACTGGTCGTCATACCGCCCAGTTGGTATATACGACAGCAGATTCACCGCCACAGACGGTGGTATCACCGCACTATTCGTTCATCGTTGATACCCAAGCACCCACAATCAGCATCCGCAACATGATTGTGGGGGTAGAACACCTCGTCAACGATTACATCGAAGTCAATGCACAAATCGTCGATGATAGTGAGTTGCTCAGTTACAAAGTGGTCAATGCCACCACAAACGCGATTTATCCGCTCAGCAGCACAGTGATCACTGAATCAACATCGTCAGGAGTACAGCAACTCATGAATGTCAACATCTACGTACCACGTGGATCGTTGACACAGCCGTTGATTGCATTGCGGATTAGTGCACAAGACAAGGCGGGAAATCTCGTTACTCGCCTCTTTAGCGTACGGGTAGACTCACTCGCACCACAGCTCATTAATCCAGCGGTGAGTGCCGTTATCAACGGCAAAATGACGCCGTTGACTGCAAATAGCACGATTACACCGACCAACACAATCGACCTGAATGCGAATTGGAGTCGCATCGACGATATTTCAACAATCACATTACGTCAACTTGAATACCGTGTAACCACGGCGATTCGCAGTGATTCGTATGAGAACTTACTCGGCGCAACTGCGGTACGCACAGCATCGTTGAATACAGCCGAAGCAGCGCGTATTCAAATCGGCGTACGCACCACCGACAACTTGGATAACAGTGCAGTAACACAATTGCCTGATATCTATGCGGATAGTGCGCGCACACCAGATTACACACTCTTTGACGATACCGGATACATCTACCGCGGCTGGCTCAAGAATGGGTGTACAGTACTCGGCACTGATAGCCGCACCATCATGCGTTACGATGGGCAACAGCTCGCGACCACCTGGGACAGTCAGGCAATCCGCTTTAATTGGCAGGGCGCCAACTGGGATACTGATGGCGACATGTTCATCTACATCGATAGCAAGGTGGGTGGGACAGTTAAAGCATTCCGACCTGATAAATACTACCAAGATCTCGCCGCACAACAACGCGACGGTGCGTCGTTCATGGTGCTGCCGAGTAATTTGGCAGGACGGGCTATTACCGCATCGAGCACCGCCCAAGCACTCACCGATTGGCGTACCCGACTCTTCCGCGCCCAGAACAATCGGAGCATTGGCCCAGTCGAAGGGGCAGATTATGTCATCTATGTCGGCGATACACAGCATGCCAGTTTGTGGGCATGGAATGAATCGAGCGATAGCTGGGAATTGACTGAGGCGTTGCCACAATATCGCTTTGAAACAGACAACTACATCGACAATAGCGATATTCGCGTGCCATTCAGCTATATCGAATACGATCCAGCAACACCGTTTGGTATGGTTGCATTTGCCACGCCCGAGAATTTGTTCATGCCATGGGCGAGCTTCCCCACCACCAATCCATCGCGCAACGGCATGTACGAAGACAAAATCGTCGTTATTCCGTTTATCAATGGCTTTGCATGGCCAAGTCTAGCCGACGGCATGTGCCCCAGACAAAATGCCCTAATCCCCAACACGACGCAGGTACAGTCAACGCTCGTCAGTACACCGTCTGGTGCGAGCATGCGGAGCGTAGCGGATGCATTTGCAAACACGGAGCCAGATGCAATAAAGATGGCAATTGATGAAACCGCACCACTATGCAACGTACTCAGCTCAAATAGTTGGTGTCAGGCGGTAAGCACCTTGCAGACAACTGCGATGGCAGGATCATCGTTGTTGGCCGGGTTACGCAATATCAACATCCAGAGTCAAGCACCCGTGTTAGGGAATAACTCGGTGGTCACCTACACGTTGACTGTCGCTAATACGAGTGGAGCTGCCACTGCACCGATGTTCGGTATTGCACAAACATATGGCGGTGTGTGGTTGACAACAGTTGCAAACGCAGCAACGCTTGCAAGTGGCAACTACACGTACCACACGGTCAGCGATGTCATGTTGCAGGACTATGTCATCTTCCAAATTCCATCAATTCCAGCCAAGAGCACGCGCACCATTCAACTGAGTGGCATCATTGATATTGACAAGGCGCAATCACTCCCCGAGGATCGCATCGCCACCGGCGATATCGCCAAAGTCGAAGTCCGCCTGACCGATCGAAATCCGTTAGGCAACCCGCTGACGACGCGTACGATCGAGTGGCTCAATAGCTCGGTCCGTATCGATACCCAGGCCCCATCACAAATCATTCCGACACTCAATCAGGTACTGCGCGTCGGTACTACAACCCTGACAGGGAGTGTTGTCGATGAGTCAGCGGTGAGCAACGTTGAGATTGCATACGGCTACGACAGTGGTAGCAGCACGCAACGCAAAATCTGTAGTGTATCGAGTGATAATCAATGGCAATGTGCGTTCACAATTCCTGCAGGTACATCGACGCTCACGTATCGCTTGCGCGCGACAGACAAATACGGACTCGTGAGCACCTGGAGCAACGAATATGTGACGGTAGTCGACACTGACCGACCGACGTTTGCCTTTGATGCAAGCACCGTCTCATTGACAACAAGCGCACTTGTCGGTGGCAACAACATTCGACTGAGCGGATTCATCACCGATAGCACGAGCATTAGCTCGTTGACAATCTGTGAAGAAAGCGATGTTGATTGTGCAACCGTCGATGCAACCACTGCTATCATTGCGACGCAAACGTACACAGCCACAAACTCGAGTGCAACAGCAATCAACGCACAACCATGTAATGCAATCGACTTTACCGGCTATACAACGTATCCATTGACACAAACAGCCCCAGCCACGGCACGCGTCAATGACATGAATGTAGAGGTACGCATTGGTCATACCAGTGCGCAAAACGTCGATGTCTGGCTCCGTTCACCATCGGGAACCACAGTAGCACTACTGAACTCGTCACGTGATGCCATGACCAACATTGCGGCGGTATTCAACGATGGCTACACCACATTGACGAGTGCAATGCCGATTAGCACGACTACATCCGCAACTGCCGCAGAAATACGCCCTGACGGCAAGCTGGCAACATTCGTCGGTGAAACCGTGAATGGCACCTGGTCATTACTGGCGTGTAACCGTACGGCGTCACCACTCGGATCATTCGTCTCCGCGCGATTGTCAATCAAGGCACAGTCACAACCACGTAACACAAATTCTGCGTGGTATTACCCCATCACCAACGCGGCCAATCTCGATGGAGTGGTACGCCGCTACAACATGTGGGCACGTGACTTGGCCGGGAATCTCAGTCCACAACGACGAATTAGCCTGAAAATTGATACCGTCGCCCCCGTACTAAGCGTCATCCCACGCGTCACCAGTGGGATTGTCGAGACACAAGAATTCAATCTGTACACCGGCACACTCAGCGAAGGGAGTCCAACAATCCCAGAGCTGTATGCCAAGTTGTACAAGGACGATGTGCTCGTGCGCACCATCGCATTACCGTTGACATTGAATAGCAGCAGTAGCCTGAATATCCAAGGGTTTGTCAGTGGTCGTAGTGCCAACATCTACAGTTGGGCACTCCCATTTGATCCTGCCAAATACGACAAAGGCATCTACTACGTCCAATTCTATACTGCTGATGCACTCGGCAATACCTACATTAGTAGCCGATACGTCTTTGATAATCCGGCACACGAAGCACCCGAAATCGTGAGTACGTCGGATAAACCGCCGTTTGACATGAACACGGCACAGATTCAGATCGGTGTCAAGAGTAACTACGAGGCAACGACTGTCGATGTGACATTCAGTCCCGACATGACGGCATCCGACAACGTGACGACCACAATCGGCACCTGGTCATACGGCGAGCCGAGTACCCTAGTCGATCGCAGTGAAATCCAAGCCCTGCAGCATACTGGCATCCAACAACTTGTGGCGAGCACCTATATCGGCGCTGCGCTCAAGAGTGACGGAAGTGTAGTAATGTGGCCGATTGCAACGGGTTCTGGGATTTCGACGAGTGTGGCACTCGAGAATATCAGTCAAATCGCGTTGGCCGATGATATCACCGAAGCTGATTCACGCCTAATTACCCTCGACAACGACGGGCGCATCGGTCAACTCATCACTGACACCATGACATATCCGCTTGGCGATGTTACTGCATCACAAATCGATGCCGGACGAAGCCACAACGTGGCGCTACTGAACACAGGGCAGGTCCTCACGTGGAGTACCGACAGCAGTGGCAACACGACGAGTGCGATCAGCGACACCACACACATTGCACAGGTGACAGCCGGAGATGACTTCACGGTCACACTCGATGAAGCAGGCAACGTCGATGCATGGGGACGCAACGACCTCGGTCAAACAACACTACCAACAGGCATCAACACCAACGCATCACCCATCATCTGGATTGCGAGTGGATATGCACATACGGTGGCACTCCGCGCAAATGGCAGTGTCGTGGCGTGGGGTGACGACACATTCGGTCAGAGCTCGGTACCTAGTTCGCTCGCCGACGTGGTATACATCAGTGCAGGGGCATATAGCAGTGCGGCTGTCATGAGCGATGGACGGGTCGTCATGTGGGGACGCAACGCGTTCACGGCACCAGAATACGTCAATCTCATTGCACTGGGCAGTCAAACTACCATCATGGAGTGGCGACCGTTTAGTTATACGACGAGTGTCGATATTCCCGCGTCTGGTGAAGTACAGTCAGTGAACGTCTCGTTTGATGGCATCCAGCCAGGACGACGATATCGCTACACGGTGACTGCGCGCAACAGCATCGGTACCGTCAGCAGCATCGGGGTATTCAACAGTCGCGTGGTCCGTAGTCAGATATTCATCCCGTATATCACAAGTGGGTCGGAGCCTGTATCTCCGGTAGGCATACGCTAATGAAGACATCACGTGCATTCTATTGGCTCATTGCCGTCATCTTGTGCGTCGTCTCTGCTATTACCATTACGGTGAATGAGCGTGCCACACAAGCAGCCACACCACGTGCAATCAGCCTGCCCACCGCTGCAGTACAAGCACCACAATTTAGTGGCCAAGTGGTGACATGGGGAGCGAGTAGCGGGAATCTCCATCGCCTCCCTGCGAACACCATCAGTGGTGTCAAACAAATCGCTGTTGGTGATCATCATGCCTTGGCGATTACCGCCAACAACACGGTTGTTGGCTGGGGCATCAATATCAATGGCGAGCTAACAATTCCACGCACACTGAGTAACGTCGTGCAAGTCACGACGGGCATCACCCACAGCGCGGCGCTCAACGCAACCGGGAATGTAATGATTTGGGGGAGTCAAAATGTACTCAACCAAGGCAGAACATTCAGCAATATCGTGCAAATTGCCAGTGGTGACAATCATGTCGTCATGCTTCGTAGTGGGGGGGGATTGCTCATTGCCGGGGGAACTGTTGCCCAGCGCACGTTGCCTGCTGGATTCAACTGTGGTGGCACAGTCGTATGTGACGCCAATCGAGCTGCCGTGGCAGTGGCTGCCGGTCGTGACAGCAGCATTGTACTGAGTGCAAATGGCGACATCACTCAATGGGGAAGTGCGCGCACTGTACCAGGCATTGCTGCAACCGATATGGTACGTGTCTTTGCCACAGGCAACATCTATGCGGGTATCAAAAACGACGGTACACTCATCCTATGGGGTGCAGTCGATACACTCGACATCAGTACATTGACCGGCGCATCAAGACTCGGATCAAGTGGTGCCATGTATATCACCATGCCCAACATGAACGGTGTGGTCGATGTAGAAAGTGCGTCATGGGGCATTGCGTTGATTCGCCGAAGTGGGTTCATTGACCGGGCCGCCTACTACACCAAACTCCTGCCCGATCTGCCTGCAACGCGCGTCGCACAACTGGGCATCCATCCCAATCATGCGACAGGACTCGCATTAACGTACGGTGTCTCAGCGGCTACTCCGTCGCCAACTGCTGAACTCCGCCTCAATAGCACGGGTGTTGAACAATTCAGCCAAGCAGGAAATGTAGTGGCCTGGGGTGATGGGAGCACCATCAATGCGATTCCATCTGCCGCACGTGATGGCAATGTCATCCAAGTGGCGGCCGGCCGGTATCATGCCGTCGCACTGCGCAACGATAGCGTCGTACTCGCATGGGGTGACGACATCTACGGTCAAAGCACAGTCCCAGCTGCACTGACGATTACCCGGCCGATGACCGACAGCATGCGCATCATTGCGGTAGCTGCTGGCGGCAATCACAGCGTGGCATTGCGTGCCAACGGGAGTGTGATTGCGTGGGGTGACAACACGTACAATCAAACTACGATTCCAATCGGTATCAGACCAGTCATCCAGATTAGTGCTGGTGCACGCCACACCATTGCACTCCAACAGGACGGCACCTTGATCGGATGGGGCGATAACGCATATGGTCAGCTCAATATCCCCAAAATCGCCGGTGTGCAGAAAATCGCGAGCGGCTATTTTCACAATTTGGCGCTATTGCGCAACGGCGAAATCTTTACCTGGGGTAGTAATGCGTTTGGTCAGATTACCTTACCCGCATTGACCAATGTCGTTGATATTGCGGCGAGTAATGGGAATAGCATCTTTTTGCATCGTGATGGCCGTATCACCGTCCTGGGCACCAATACGGACAATCAACGCATTGTTCCACCCGGCACCTATCAACACATCGATACCGGACTCAACCACATATTAGCCATCCATGATGATGGCCTCCCAGAGGCATGGGGGCTCAATACCAATAATCAGGCGACCATTCCTATCACCGTCACCAATGCACTGATGTTGGCAGGAGGCAGTGACTTCAGCATCGCACTGGTGCCAAATGTGGCTGCATTTAGCGCACCGACGCCAGTACCAACACGCGAACAAGCAAACATTCGTGTAAGTCGCATTGCTGCCGGTGAAGAAAGTGCCGCAGCTACCGTGGATGGCACCGTCTTTGCATGGGGCAACGACACCAACAACCAATTAGCAGTACCGGCATTGACCAACATTGTGGCAGTTGCCAGTGGCAATCAATTCCATGTGGCACTCAATGACGCAGGTGGCGTCACCGCCTGGGGCGATGGCATCAGTGCTGTTCCTGGCGGCTTGCCACCCATCCGTGCACTAGCTGCAGGTGACAACCATGTACTCGCACTCACGACGAGTGGTACGGTAGAAGCCTGGGGCAACAACAGCGCAGGTCAAATCAGCGTCCCCGGTGGGTTGAGCGGAGTGATTGCCGTAGCCGCGGGATCCACCCATAGTCTGGCACTCAAAAGCGATGGCACAATAGTGGGCTGGGGTGACAACACCGATGGACAAATTACCATCCCTGGCGACATTAGTACAGCCACGGCGATTAGTGCAGGTGGCAACTACAGTATGGCACTGCTGGCCGATGGAAGCGTACGCGCCTGGGGAAACAATACATACGGCCAACGCACCGTCCCTGCAGGTGCAGTCAATGTGATTGCGATTGATGCTGGACCGACACACGCACTCGCACTCAAGGCCGATGGCACGGTGATTGCCTGGGGCGAATCCGCCTATGGTGCAACCAGCGTACCGGTCAATATGGTACGAATTGCTGGGATTGTCGCCGGACGCAATACATCGTATGCACTCGGCGAAGATGGCAGTGTCATCGCTTGGGGCCGCAATCAGTATCGCCAGCTCGATATGCCACGTCAACTCAGTGGAATTGCCAACATCACCACATCGCCATTTGCAGGTACGACCGAAAGTTGGGGCACACTCACCGGCAATTTGAGCAATGGTCAAGGGAATATTCGCCAAATCGCCATCGGCACCGATACCATGGCGCTATTGCGCAACACAGGGGTGATTACCTTCCCTACGGGAGCAGGGTATGTCAATCCCGTGTTGACAGGAGCCATCACGATGACGCGGGATATCGCGCAAATCGATATCGGCGACTTCGGTGCAGCACTCACTCAGAATAGACGGGTGTTGACATGGGGTAACGCCCCTGCCATTCCTGATGCGATGCGGTCTACTGCGATGGATGTGGCAGTGCACTCCGATCACATCGTCATCCTCAATAGCGCAGGCCAAGCGTGGTCCAACAAATACACCATACCCAATACGCGTCCCATCATGCACATTGCAGCTGCCCAAACATATGGTGCGGTACTATACACCGATGGCACGATGGCCATCTTTGGGAATCCTGGCGACAATGGCGTATCGATTATCCCGAGCAATGCTACTGGGATCCGCGATATCGCCGTCGGCGACAACCACATCCTCGCATTACGCACCAATGGGGCAGTGATTGCCTGGGGGGCAGAGGGTGCTGGTCAAGATGTCGGACAAGCCGATGTGCCGTATGACGCGTTATCGCGTGTCATCGCACTTGCTGCAGGCGACACCTTTTCACTTGCGCTTCGCGATGATGGCACCGTCGTCGCCTGGGGTAATCTCCCCGCAGGGACGAGTAGTGCCTTGAGTAGTCACAACGCGGCACGCGATGTAATCGCCATAACCGCCAAACATCATACCGTAGGCTTGTTGAGTAGCACGGCTTCACCACTCCCTAGCATCATTCCCACGAGCACTCGTGCCGCAAGTGCAACCGCCACGCCTGTGGCCATTGTGGGTGACATTGCAGCCAATCAAATCGGCTGGTTCAATGCGAGCCTGACGCCACCAGCAACTGCCTGGCGTACCAATGACGGCCAACTCACGTGTGCCCCTGTGTCAACGTGTCCCAACGTCTTGCCGAATGGTGTCACAGGCAGCGCCGTTGGATTTGATGACCGCCTCGGTGACGAACTCGTGAGTAGCAACATGATTGCTCTCGCCAATAAATCGTTCACTGTCAGTTTCTGGATGCGCCGTGATCGTACCAATCAGGCAGATGTGGCGTTCAGCTACGGGCAACCGGCGCCACGCAGGTATTTGACCATTGGTATGGATGCCACCAATCGCGTCTACTGTAATTTCTTTGGGGACGATTTACGCAGTGGACTCTGGTATACCGATACCGAATGGCACCACTATGCCTGTACGTTTAATCAGTCGACACAAATTCGGCGCATCTACCGCGATGGCATCATCATTGCCCAAGACCGCACCACCGGTCCACTCCAAGCACTCTCGGCACCGTTTTCACTCGGTCGCCGCAACGACAGCGCAGAAGGATTACGTGGCAGCATCGACAACTTCGCCATCTACGAACGCGAGCTGACCAGCGAGCTGACATCGTACGCCACTCTGAATGCCGCAACACCACTCATACAGACCAATTTCGAATACCAGCAACTGTTGAGTGCAAGTCCCAACCGCAGTACGTTGTCGTGTATGACGATGAGTCACTGTGCCCCTGCGATTCGCGCCAATCACGATAATCAGGCACTAGAGTTTGTCGGTACAAGTAAACTGCGCTTCAGCGAAGTTCTGCCCAGTAGTCGCGGATTTGCCGTGGCTGCGTGGACACTGGCACGACGCACTAACTCCAAAATGGTCGTCGTCGGACAAGGAACCAACGATACCAATAGTTTGGAACTCGGCTATACCAGCGATAATCGCGTCTACTGCCGGCTTGCCAACCAGAGCATTCAAACGACCACTGCCGTACCCTATGCATGGCAACATATTGCCTGTAGTTACGATGCCAGTGCATCGCAGTTTAGTCTGTTCGTCAATGGTGTGCTCATCAATGCACAAAACGGTGTTACCTACGCTTCTACCGGATCCACGTTCATCGGCCAGAGCATTCTCGATACCAACGGCTACAGTGGATTGGTTGACGACATCTTCTTTTACAATGCACCGTTACCTGAAGCATCAGTGAATCAGTTGTACAATTTGACGTCTCCTGAACAACGCATCGCAACACTAACCCCAGCCGTTGCAACACGTTCGGATACACCGACATTTACCCAAACCACAACAGCAACACGGACCGGTACCGTGGCTGCCACCAAAACAGCACTGCGCGTAACCGCATCTGCGACGATGCCACGCTATCCGACACAGACATTCACCCCATCATTGACACGCTCTTCGACGGCGACACGCACCGCAACAGGAACGCGCCTAGCCACCAGCACGTCGGTACGACCAGCAACAGCCACCGTATCAGCCACGCGTACGAGTTCACCGACCAGCACACCACTGTTTATCACACGCACCATGCTCGTCATTCTCAGTCCGATTCATGGTGCACAGACAATGACCGCAAGTGCCATTACCGCAACGGCTATCGAAAACGATGCCAAAACCGCAACAGCAGTGTCTATTCCGACTACCACTCGGGCGGCCGCATTGACAGAAACTGCAGATGCACTGACACCTGCACCTTCTGCCTATCCAGTCCCACTCACTGCCACTGCGACGCATTCACGCACGCGCTCACTCACACCGTCGATCAGTCGCACACGCACCTGGACGCGCTCGCTCACAAAGACTCCCACAAAGAGCAGTACGCGCACCAAGACGCGCACTAATACGCCGACTGCGACGCCGACAAATACAGCAACAAACACACCGACTCGCACGTCGACGCCAACTCGCACGTCGACGCCAACAGCCACAGACACGTATACGCCAACAGCCACGAATACACCCACTGCGAGTGACACTCCAGTTCCGACAGCCACGCCATGACATGCAACACCACGCGACCCCACCTGAACCGGTGGGGTCGCGTGCGAACGGAGCAGTTGTGTTACAGTTGCGCGTTTAACCGCAAAGCATCATCGATGAGCGATTCAAGCACATCGTCACGATCGATGAATGATTCGCTGACCTGCACGAATCCACGCATACGATTGGGATGTTTGGCAAATGGCATAACCCCAGGGAGTTGCAGCAGTACCGTTGCACGCTCCACTCCAACACGGGCCATCATCGTGTCACGAAACACGCCGACCACAATATGCCCACGCACAAAAAAGACAATCCCACCAAACATGCGCTTGGTCGGTACATTGGGCAGATATTCACAGATTCGCTCATAGATGCTAAACGAATATGGCATGCAGATATGACTCTGAAGATATGCGCGCGGAATAAATCACGGCACAAACTGCTGACATGTCAATTATAGTCGACCGATAGCGTTGGAGGTACCCAGCTGATTTGTATTGTAAAAATCACCATGTCTGACAGCGATGAAATCTGAACCACCATAGCCATTAAGAAATAGTCGACCGATGTACTTCATTTGCCAATAGGTATACATATTACTTCGCATCAGCAAACCACGTATGCAGAGCATCCACTACCTCAGCCACTGTCATTTCTGCAGCAAAACACGTCGCTGATAACTGATACTGTGTGAGGGGAATTGGGGTGAACGCCACCACGGATGAGTGCACATCAGGTGTCAGATGCCATGCGCTACGCATCCGGTCGACGCACAGCGCAAGTGCATATCGATTGTTGATTTGTGACTGATGGCTTGCCATGAGTGCCATTACGACATCTAAAAACATTACAAAGACAGATGGAGACACAAGATAGTCGCCACCTGCAAGCAGCTGTCTCATATACTGCATCACTAGGTCGATGTCGTGTTCGAGCAGTGCAATGGCACACAACCAGATGCGACACGTTGCGTGATGCACCGGTAGTGCAGTTTGGGAATATGCCCTGAGTGCTTGTAACAGATAATTACGCGCACTACGTACCTCACCCAAGCTGAGCATCACCATGCCACGATGCATGACGGTATCGAGATGTGCCAAAGACTGGCTGACATGATGAAACTGATGCATTGCACGATCGTTATGCGCCAGCGCTGCTGCATAATTCCCTTGGTACCAATGCACCATGACCTGCAGGTTTTCGGCTCGTAATTGCCACTGTGGCATGACAAAAGAAGTAAACAGTGCGTGTGCTCGGGTCAGTGCATCGAAAAGTGCCGTGACATCGCGATGCGTTGATGTCTCATGGGTGAGTTGCACGTCGACCCAGTCTAGCAACACACGCGCACGCAATAGCGGCATCGTGTCACTGCGCGACAGCACCTCTGCAAAGAGTGCGATTCCCGCATGATACTCGCCACAATCGACCATGACGCAACCGTAGAGATATTCCATCGCCCCCGTAGTATGCGCCATGCGTAAGTGTGGCATCCATTGTTCAAACAATGTGTGGATATCACGACTGAACCCAAATGCGCGCCAAATACTGTGCCATTGCGTCAACACATGACTGGCTTCGGTAAACAGTGCATGTGCCAGCAGGCAACCCACAAACTCAATGCCCGCTTCGATGTCATCGCGTGTCAATGTAGCAGAAAATTTCCGGTAGTCATGTTCCCATCGCCAATCGATATACCCGAGTGCAGACGCAATATCCTGATAGAGCATGATACGCATATCCGCAGACACACGATGCGACAATCCCGCTGCGAGACAGCGATGAATGTGAATCACGTCACTCGCGGTGTGCGGTACTATTGAGAGCAGTTGACGTTGAGCGAGTGTGTTAAGCGTATCGTCAATCGCCGTGGCATTATCACACATCCCACGCGCCATGATGATATGCACCCAACGCGTGGAGAGTCGTGTTGGCCATACATGCACAATCGCCAACAGTCGGAATTCGATCGCCGTCAACGCATCGAGGTGCGCATTGATATATGCCGACAACGAAGCCGACGGCGACAGCGGATGAGGGAGTGTGGCAGCCAACAAAATCCCATGCGGGACACCACCAACTGACTGGCAGACATCCATGATAGTCGTCATCGCGGGGAGCGGTAAATCAGCATGGAGCCGGGCATGTTTATACAGATGACATGCAGCGGCCTGCGGGTGATTTGCCGGTAACGCGGTGAGTTCCACCAACGTATAGTGCGGCACGTGCGCCGCGTGGGCGGTGGCAATACAACGTAGTGCGGGGAAGTGCGTATGGATAGCCTGCGTAAGGGTATACGGATCAAGTGGCGATTCGTCGATATTTGTCAACAAGATGTATGTTTGTAGATGGTCCATCATATGCGCTAGTTGGCGCACACTCGCAGTCGGAATTTGTGTCGGCACATGCATATTTGTAGCTAATGCAACAAATATATCTGCTGGAGTTTGGATGCGCCGCGCATCGATTGTGTATGTATCAACTCCGTAGTATGCCGCATAGATGCGCAACAATTCCTCAGCAAACGCCTTTTTCCCCATACCAAGCGGGCCAACAATCAGCAGGTTTTGTCGTGCCAACACCATATCATGGTATTGCGAAAGCAGGACTTCGCGACCAACTACCGCGAGCGCATGGTGCGGCATCACCATCTCAAAACCGTATGCACGCATGCATGAGTGCCAGGCATCTTTTGGAAAAAATCGCATAAATTCGACATAGCGATTTATTGGAATGCGCATAGCAATAGCGAGTTGGAAAAATTCGTTCGTTGTGAGTACCTGGGCATCAAACGAAAACAACACTGCCACCACCACTGCAAAAACATCGCACGACGCACTACTATCGCGTTCAGGGCGGATCAGAAACAAATCATCAAATCTGGCACGTGTCAGCGCAATCCCACGCATATTGATTGCTGCAATCACGTCTGGTACATGAATATTGCTCACTCGCAAGCGTTTGAGCGCTAGCTTCATTATTGTGTTAATAACTGGCTTTTGATAAAACGTATTCGTATGCATGGTGGGTACTACCGTACGACATATTCATTTGCGCAATATACCATGGTT
The DNA here is from genome assembly GCA_964539815.1 of uncultured Klebsiella sp. Classification (GTDB taxonomy): domain Bacteria; phylum Chloroflexota; class Chloroflexia; order Chloroflexales; family Roseiflexaceae; genus UBA965. The sequence continues at coordinate 18,784 of CAZIKU010000039.1, forward strand.
TCGTTGAATTTTTACGAAAAAGTGCATCCACTGCAATCTATTATTAGAGTAGGTCAATTCAATAGATGGTGCCATATGCAGCGGACTCGCCTAGTATTACACCACACGTCCCAAGAGCTCCTCCAACTCTATCGGACGTGCAAAGATGCGCAAATCGCACGTCGTTGGCATATAATCTGGCTACTGAGCATCAACACGCCGATACACAAAGTTATCCTCGAGACTGGGGCAAGTCGTACGTGGATATGGCAAATGTGTAAACGCTATAATACGCACGGCCGCGTCGGCATCGATCAGTCACGCGATCGCAAACCCGGTGCACAATCACTCCTGACACCTCAACAGTATCAAATGTTATGTCATTCTATTGCGCACCCACCCCCAGAGGGTGGGCGCTGGACCAGTCAAAAAGTAGCGAATTGGATAAAATCCGTGACGGGACGTACACATGTATCAGTACGTACTGGCTGGATCTACCTCTGTCGCTGTCGTGCGCAACTCGCCGCGGAATAAATCATCACAGATTATCTGCAGGACGTGATAAAACGTCATGTGTGGGCGAAAGTAGTGTGGCGCAAGTGCACCCATCACATAGTGTCGTGCATGCTGTAATTGTGACTGAAACAAGTCATCCAACTGCTGACCACGATAGAGGTGACGTTCGGCACGGTAGGATTCAATCAAGTCACATAACTGCACCGTGTCGTGGAACAGACCATTGTGCATGAGGAGCCCGCTATAAATATCCATCACAAACAAAATATCTTGTGTCCCCCCAGCACGATAAAGCTGTGCCAGTGCTTCGGTTAGGCATGCACGACCAGCCACCTGATCACCACGCAAGACGGCAATACCTGCTAATCGCAAATTACACTGTGCCTGACCAAGGGGAATCTGTAGTTGTGCATACCCCTCTTTGGCTTGGGTCAAATGGTGAACCGCCGTTGCATATTCGCCACATGCCAAAAGAATCAATCCACGATTGAAGTGTGCTTCGAGCAATCCACTGAACGAATCATGCTGAGTATACAGCTCTAACGCCTGTTGATTATATGCAAGTGCATCGGGAATTTTGCCACTCACCGCACAGACATATGCATACACATCATAGACATTTGCCGTAAGTCGCATATCTGATTGCTGTGTGAGATAGGTGAATGCAGTAGTGAAATAATGCTGCATCGTATCAATGGAAATCGTGGGGGGCACACTCGTATCGACCACCGCATTCATGCCTATTTCTGCAACAATACGGCAGACCAATGGCATGTGTTGGAGGTGCAATGCTGCCGTATATGCGTTTTGCAGGTAGCGTAAGGCGAGTGAATGCATGCCGCGTGAGCCATAAAGTGTACCCAGTGTATAGAGAATGTGTGGTGTGACCGTATGCTGTGGCGGGAACGACGCCACACACTCTTCGACGAGTCGTAATATGGCTTCGCCAAACCCGTGCCGTATCCACATCGCCCGCCCATATACCAAGATACGTGCGGCATCATCATGGCGTTGATGCGCAAGCAAAAGTTCGACACATGCGATAATTGCCGCAATATCACTCTGCACAAGGAGTTCGGTGGTGGTACGTGTGGCTTCTTCCCAGCACAGATCGAGTAGACAGATTGCACGTGCCATATCACCAAGCAGATGTTGAAACGCATCGGGCGTACACGTGTGTCGAATCACCTGCCGAATCACCGCATGCACTTCGATTCGTGCCTCGTCATCATCACCGACCACATACAGCAAGGTGCGCTGGGCCAGATCAGTCAGTAATTCGTGGTAATGTGGCGGACTCATCTGCCACATGTGTGTGGCGAGCATCCGCAAGAAGCGCCGTGTCAAGGGATGTGGCACCATGCTCACAAGCGTGACGAGTAGGCGCGCTTCGTGCGACATGCTGGTAATCGTTTGGCGGACAACGTCATCGGTTTCCCCGTACCCTTGACCTGCAGCCACGGCACTGGCAATCATACCAATTGCAAGGGGGTTACCGTGTACCGCCTGACATGACGACCATACATATGCAGGATCGATGGAGCGACCACCAGCCTGTTGGTAAATCGCAGTGAATAATTGACACGCCGCACTGCGTTGGTGCGTGGTATCGAGTGCTGGAATGGCTTCTACGTGGTACGCACGGTGTGCATGCCAACCATCACAATCCCGCGCAGTCATAATGAACGAAAGCGTGGGCAAATGGGTCTGCAACTGTTTGAGCAACGTAGATGCCGACAAGCTCTGCGCAATTTCGTCCAGATTATCGAGCAAAACGTAGAAGTGCGTTTTTTGTATTACCATTTGCAGGCGCAAAAGAGGTGGTTCATTGTGCAATGGTTTGACATCAAAAAGTGCTGCAACGTGCATGAAACATTGTGCCATCGTCTGCATATGGCGCATATCCAAGTAATAGATTGGTTGTCCATGCGCCATTTCATAGCGGCGGAGTAATTCAAGGGCAATGGCGGTTTTGCCAATACCCGCAGGACCAGTCAACACAATGTGTCGTTTATCCATCATTACTGCAAACAAACGGTTGAGGATGGTATCACGCCCAATGATGGAGCGCACAGGCAACTGTTGCTTTTTTTGAAAACCATATGCAAACAACGTTGCATTCCAGTCTTCGTTGGTGAAGTACTGTTTGTAGTGGTGAAACTGGTCAATGGGCAGCCGAATAGCGATGGCCAGTTGAAAGAATTCATCGGCTGAAAGAATTTCGGCGTGCAAATCAAAGAGTATGTCAACGAGTTGTTGGAAGTAGTGGTGCGGTATGAAGACGTCACGCTGGGCACGGGTGAGGAACATATCGTCGAATTGCTGACGTTTGAGTATGACACCACGATGCGCCAGCATGTGCACCAACTCGGGCACAAAGACGTGCTGTTTGCGCAAGCGTTGCATGACGGTGCGCATACAAGAGACGATTAATGGTTTATCGTAAAAGAGTGCGTTATCACTCACCGTACTGCTCAATCTGTGTGATTGTCTTGCCAGGTCGGCGACTCCCAGCCGAAATCAATGCCGTGACGTTTGAGATGTGCTTGCATATTGGCATCGTGTTCGATGAGTTCGACAATGCGACTCAATGCCCCATTGAGTGCATCCTGCATTCCATCAGGATATTTGGCCAATCGATCAGGGTGTACATCAAAAATCAGCGGTACATGAAACCGTAGGTATCCATCAGAAGTACGCTGTGGTGGCATAACAGGCTCCTTGTGTGTCAGTTGATTGGGTTACGGAGTGCGGCACGCAACTCACGCCACTGCGGGCAATAGTGCGCCACACACTGCCAAAATGGCGGTGCATGATTAGGGTGAAAGAGATGCGCTAATTCATGAATGACCACATATGCGATGACTTCATGCGGA
>CAZIKU010000040.1:0-22148 GCA_964539815.1 uncultured Klebsiella sp.
GTCGGTTCCTTTATCAATCACATGCTGATTATCAGCCCGGGCGCTCTGCAATGCAGATTGGGCATCACGCAATTCATTGGCACGTTTGGCCACTAACGTATCTGCTTGCGCCTTGGCTGTTGACAACGTTTTGCGCTGTGAATCCAGCGTGGCTTGCGCCTCGGTCACGGCGGCTTGGGCACGCACCAACACGTCTGCACCGTTGGTGCTCGTGAACAACGTCAAGCGAGCCTGTGCCTCGCTCAACGATGCGCGGGCCGCATTGATGTCACTCGACGTCACACTCCCCAACGTCTGTTTGAGCACTGCTTCGGCACCCGCCAATTGGGCCGCAGCCACATTGACATCGGCTTGGGCTTGGGTGACTGCTGCCTGGGCAGCCGTCACATCGAGATCCAACATCTCGCTGTTGAGCTGAATCAATGGTGCGTTTTTGGCGACCACATCGCCACTATTCACAAAAATAGTGCTGACCCGACCAGCCGTCGTAAAGCTCAAATCCGCCTGTTGCACAGGGGTAAGTTTGCCCGTCGCCGTAATACTCGCACGTACATCGGCCGGAGCAACTATCATCGTGTTCGTCGCCGTACCCGTCGACGCCGTCCGGCGCATCGACGTCAGGACTACTGCCACTATTACCACTACCACAACCGTGGCCACAATGACCAATGTGCGCCCTGATAGCTGTGGGACGCGTTTACGCCATTCCTGTGAAAGTGTCGCCATGAATCTTCTCCTCGCTGTGACGTCTTGCTACGCCGTACAAAAATAACTGTGTGATACGTGCTGCATCAACAGGCATCTGCCGTGCCGCACCTTCTGGGCCATGAAATGCTTCGACCACACACAAAAACATCATGGCCAACTCTGCCGCTGAATATCCGTGTAAATCCCCACTCGCCAACCCGCGCTCCATGACGTGCACAATTGGTGCCATCATGCTGCGATAAAATTGCTCTGCTAATGTGTGCTGCCAGACATCCCCCAGATTGGCACGAATCTGATAGCGCATCATGCGGGTGTCTTCACGGTTGTGTTGCTGTATTACCTCGACTAATCGCTGTAATACCTGCGCCGTATCCCCCTGCATCTCTGCAATCTGTGCCGCCAATTCGTTCCCCATCTGCGTCAGTACCCGCGCAATCACTGCTGCGTACAATGTTTCTTTGTCGGCATAGTGGTAATACAGCGTCGGCTTGGTAATGCCGATATGCGCCACAACATCATTCATTGAGACACCGGCGAAGCCATGCTCCATGAATAACCGATGCGCTTCGTGCAATATCCGCTCTGCTGTTTGTGCACCGTCTCGTGCCATCTGTACTCCATCGTTATCTACCGACCGGTAAGTATTGTAGAATAGTTTGCACAGGTTTGTCAATGGTATTGCACAAGTTTTGTTCGTTTATTAATCTATTTCTCAGCAAAAAAATGCTACCGCCCATGCGGTAGCCACGAGTTACACACGATTACTGCTGATTTAGGTGCGGCAAATCATGAATTTGAGGTAGCGACCTTCGGGGAAGTGCACAGGCACCGGATGATCGAGGGCATGCCCAGCCTCATGGATTATCTGCAAGCGCACATCGCTTTCGTTTGCCGCTGTGGCCAACATACCACGGAATTCCTCGGGGCCGATTTGGCTGGTACAACTCGCCGACACCAACAAACCGCGTGGTGTCAGGCATTTGAGTGCCATGCTGTTGAGGCGGATGTAGGCCTGCAACGCTGCGTCACGCTGTTGGCGCGTCCGTGCAAAACTCGGCGGGTCGAGGATGATACAGTCGTACTTGCGCCCATCGCCCGTCATTTTGTGGAGCAGATCAAAGCAATCCTGCGTAACGAACTGGTGGCGGTCAGCAGGCAGGTTGTTCAGGGCAATATTCTGTGCAGCAGCATCAGCGAGCCCATGCCCAATATCAACGCTCACCACTTTGCGTGCACCACCGTTGAGGGCATACAACGAAAACGCCCCCGTATACGCAAAACAGTTGAGCACACTTAAGCCATGCACGTATTGCATCAGTGTGTGCCGATTTTCGCGATGATCGAGAAAAAGTCCCGTCTTTTGACCGACCTGTGGATCTACCACAAAGCGCAAGCCGGCGTGCTCTTGGACTACCAACGCGTCATCAGGCATGGTGCCCCACAACAGGGCGCGGCGCTGGCTGTGCTCGCGCTCGTCGTCACCTCGTGCTTTGCTCCCCAGCACTGCCTGCAGATCTGGGTTGGTTGCCACCAAGGCGTCGACCACCAACGGCACGAGCGTGGCGGGGCCACTCCCATAGCTCTGGAGCACGGCCACCGTATCGTAGAGGTCGACGGTGATACCCGGGAGGTCGTCGCCCTCGCCAAACAGCCAGCGATACGCAGTCACCCCTTGCCGGCGGAGCACCGCGCGCCCCTGGTAGGCACGTTGCACGCGCTCGTGGATGAGGGCGGCATCGATGCGTGCGCCATCGCTGTACATGCGGATGGCGATGGGTCCACTGGCGTCCCACAGACCGATACCACGCCAGCCCGCACAGCGCACAATGACTTCGGTGCCGTCTGCAAATGCGACGCCTGGATCGATATGGGTGCGGTAGACCCACGGATGCCCACGGCGCAGGGCGTCCCGGAGTTGACGTGGCAGTGTGACTTCGGCACGAGGCATGGCACAGTGTCCTTTTTCCATGCAATGCGGGCGCTGGCAGTTGCCAACGCCCGCATCACAACGAGAGTGTTATTTCTTCGCTTCGAGTGACTTGTGGTTGCCGTAGACGGGGCGCACGAGGCCATCGTTGGCAGCCCAGCGTACACCATTGCCAATCACCAAGCGCACGTTCTTGTCGAAGTAGGTGGGGTACGACTCGTGGCCAGGGCGGAAGTAAAAGACTTTGCCGTTGCCACGGTGGTAGCAGCATCCCGAGCGGAACACTTCGCCACCGGTGAACCAGCTAATCATCACCAAATTATCGGGAGCGGGGATGTCGAAGCGCTCGCCGTACATTTCTTCGGGGATTTCGAAGTGTGATGGCACATTGGCCGCAATTGGATGGCTCGGTTCTACCACCCACACGCGCTCGATGTCATCAGACTCGCGCCACTTGAGGTCACAGGTGGTGCCCATCAAAGCCTTGAAGATTTTGGAGAAGTGTCCGGAATGGAGCACAACCAGCCCCATGCCACGCTCGACCACATGTTTTTTGACACGAGCAACGACGTCGTCTTGGACTTTGTCGTGGGCCATGTGCCCCCACCATACCAGTACATCGGTCTGGCTCAGCACAGCCTCGCTCAAGCCATGTTCAGGCTCATCGAGGGTAGCAGTACTGACGACGAAGTCTTTGCTGTATTCTTTCAGTCCATCTGCAATGGCACCATGAATACCCTTGGGGTAAATTTTGCCAGCAGGATGGCCGGCTTCGTGTTCGTGTTTGTATTCGTTCCACACGACGACTCTAGTCATAAAAATGTCTCCTCATCGCATAACCCACACACATACTACTATACCACCGAACACAAAATTCATTGACCAACAAAGTGGTGTACAATGACGGTAATTCAATTGTAGATTCATGAACAGTGCTGTGACAAACGCAATTTTCACCATGCCCGTGCCTCAATTAATCGAGACAATCATTCACGTGGGCGCTGCCCTCGAGCCTATGCATATTGAGGCATTACAACGCCGTCGTAACGAGCTCATTGCACCGTTGCGACAACTCGTGGCACAACGCATCCAGTCGCCACACGATGATGCGGCAGGCTATGCCCGTGGGCATGCGTTGGTCTTTTTGAGTAGTTGGGGCGACAGTGATACACTCATGCTCTTGATGGACATTTTGCGGCGTCACGACGATGATCTCTCACTCATCTACGAGCTCCTAGAATACACGGTACCGGCATACGGTGCACAAGTCGTCCCCTTGTTTACCGAATTGCTCAACGATGTAGATGCGCCGCGCGATTCGCGCATCTGTGCCACGGGCGTGTTGAGTCTGATGGGACATTTACACCCACTCATGGCAGGACATATCTGCAAAATCCTGCGCACTGCGCTCCCTGCCACAGATGGCACGGCACCTCACGACAGTGAATTAGCATCGTGGGTGGTCATTGCCCTCGCCGAACTACGGAGCAAGTCAGCCAGCAGCTACGTCAAACAGCTCTACAAAGCCGGATTACTCGACCCCACCATATGTGGACGACCCGATGAGTTCGTCAGTGCCCTCAACGACACCATCGTACCGATGGTGTTTCGCGACCCCATTAGCATCTACCAGTAGGTTGCCATGCATACCACGACTTCGCAGAATGTCTCACCGCAGATGCGCCAATGGTTGGCACTGGGTATTGCAGGAGCCATCTGCATTGCAGGAGCGGCGTCGTTAGTCTTTGGCTATGTGTGGTTGCCATTTGCACTCATCCTTGTCGGCGCGGTAGCATACTTTGCCCTCGGGAATATGCGCATCATGCTGGGCACCATCGTCTTGCTCATCACCGTATTGCCGTTTGGTACGCTTCCGTTCAAAGCCGTCATCACACCATCGTTGTTGTCGATGGCCATTGTGGCGTTGCTCGCCATGCGCATCATCAATGCCCTGACCAGCACCGACTACGCCACTGATTTCACCGCATTTGCCCCTGCAGTGCTCGGATTCATCGGATTCACGCTCTTTGCATTGTTTCTTGGTGCCCGTGGACTCCCCGACACGACCACGCTCCACAACTACGCCAAATTCCTGTTGGGTATTCTGTTGATGTTTGCCGTCCTCGACACGGTCAAAGGTGACGACGAAGTGCAGTGGGCATTGCGCTTGCTCCTGATTGGTGGCACGATTTCGGCACTTGTGGGCATCGTCTTGTACGTGATTCCTGCAAGCCTAAGTGAACAATTTTTGGTCATGTTTGGGCGCATCGGCTACCCCACCAGTGGGCGCGTCCTGCGCTATGTCGAAGACGACACAGCAGGATTGATGCGCGCCATCGGGCTGAGTGTCGACCCCAACAGCTACGGCGGCATGCTCGCCATGATTACTGCGATTGCAGCCACCCAAACCATCGTTGCCAAGCCCATCCTACCGCGCCGTCTGATGATTATCATGAGTGTCATCTTGGTGACTGTGCTCTTCCTCACCTTTTCGCGGGCCGCACTCGGTGGGTTGATTGTAGCCGTCATTTATGTCGCTACCGTGCGCTATCGGCGCTTGTGGTGGTTGATTCTTGCAGCAGGGATTTTGGCCACAATTTTGCTGGTTTTTGTGGGCGTCGGCGAGCAGTTCGTCAATCGTGTGGTGCAGGGTGTACAATTCCAAGATCGTGCCAATCAGATGCGTCTGGCCGAATACAACAACGCGATTGCCGTCATCCAAGCCTATCCGTTTTTTGGGATTGGCTTCGGGCGAGCCCCTGATATCGACCTCGTAGCTGGTGTATCGAGCATCTATCTGGCCATCGCACAGCGCATCGGGTTAATCGGGTTAGCCGCATTCATTACGCTGATGCTCAGTTTGTTTGTGCAGAGTTGGCGCAGTCTGAGCACCGCCATAGCACACCACAACGAAACACACGCCAGCTGGCTCATCGGGCTACAAGCAGGGGTGCTGGCCGCCCTGGCGGTCGGGTTGCTCGATCACTACTACTTCAACATCGAATTCAGCCACATGACGGCACTCCTTTGGTACACCATCGGGCTGATGCTCGCCATCATGCGCAACGGTACAACCACGAGTGGTGACGCATCATGAAGCCGTTTGTTATCGGTATTGCGGGTGGGAGTGGTGCGGGCAAATCGACCATCGCGCAGCAACTCGTCGATACCATTGGTGCCACCCACATCGCGTGGCTCCCATACGACGCCTATTATGCTGATCTGACACATATGCCCTTTGCCCAACGGGTACAATGCAACTTCGACCATCCAGACGCATTCGACACTGCATTATACGAATCCCACATCGATGCGCTGTGTGCAGGGCAGTCCATCACCATGCCACACTACGACTTTGTGACGTATACACGGGTAGCCGGTGGACATCCCATCGCACCACGCCCGATTTTGCTCCTCGACGGTATTCTCATTTTTGTCCATGAAACACTGCGACAGCGCATGGATATGCGGGTATTCATTGAGGCGCCAGACGATATCCGTCTGATGCGGCGGATTCTGCGCGACACCCAAAGTCGTGGCCGTGATGTGGTGTCCGTCTGCCAACAATACTTGGCCACCGTGCGCCCCATGCATCATCAGTTTGTCGAGCCATCGCGCGTGCACGCCCATGTTATTATTCCTAGTGTCAATGACATCTCCCCGGCAGTGACACTGTTGAGTAATCACGTACGGCAGATTTTACAATGACAACCATCTATCCATTCCCACCACAACTCAACTACAGCCCCTACCTCGACGATTTGTACGCCGAGCTCGCACACACATTTACCATCGACCGCCAATCACCACGCCGCAGCATTCCCAGCTTGATCTGGCGTGGTGGGCCGCACATTTTGCACATTCATTTTTTTGATGCGCTGATACAGCGCCCAAATCGCCTCAGCACGTGGATACGATTTATGGCTTGGATTGCCTTGCTGATGCTGTTACGGTGGCGGGGTATTATCATCGTTTGGACGGTCCACAATCTCCTACCACACGAGTGTCCTCACCCCGATATTGCCACACGCACCGTGGCCCATGTCCTCAAACAGTGCCATGCCGTCACTGTCCATCATCACGCCACACGCGCTGCCATCGTCGAACAATACCACCCCGCTGTCTCCATCCATGTCATTCCCCATGGACACCGACAACATCCATTTGGCATCATACCGACGCGCCAGGCAGCCCGCCAAGAATTAGGCCTGCACGCCGACAAGCCCATCATTTTGTACATGGGCATGATACGGCGCTACAAAGGTCTCGAAACACTGATTGACGCCATGGCATCATTGCCACACATGCATTTAATCATCGCCGGACTCCCCGCCGATGCCGAATACTTGTCAGAAATACACCGGCATACGGCGCGGCGCATCAATGTCACTATCCGGCCACGATTTTTACCTGATGCCGAAGCCGCCGTCTATCTGGCAGCTAGCGACATGCTGGTATTGCCCTACCATGCAATTACTACGTCTGGAATGCTCGTCAATGCCCAAGCTGCTGGTGTCATCTGTGTGGTCCCCAATCTGCCGCCATTACTCGAGCAGGTCCGTGATGAAGTCAGTGGCTTTGTCTACCATGCCGCAGACAGTCACTCCCTGGCCGCAACCATCGAACGAGCACTGGTGCATCCCAATCGTGCAGAAATCGCCGCATATGCCAGCCAGCAACTAGCCGATCACACCTGGGCACAAATCGCGCCTATCTATGTCAGACTCTTTCATAGTGTGTGTCCACCCACATGATTTCGCTGATTGTGGTGACCTACAACAGTGCGCATCTCCTCCCCGCATTTGCGGCAGCATTAGCCGCAGATACACAGGCGCCCGCATACGAGCTCATCATCGTCGACAACGCCTCACACGATCAACCATGGCTGGTCTTACCACAGGCACACTGGATACGCCTCACGCACAACGTGGGCTTTGGGCAAGCCTGTAATCAGGGCGCCGCACAGGCCATGGGCACGTATTTCGTCTTTCTCAACCCAGACGTCATCGTCAGTCCGGGCTGGCTCAAGCAGTTGCACACACACCTACAACAGCATGCGGATGTGGCGCTCATCGCCCCAGAAACGCTCTACCCCGATGAAACACGCACACTGCACGCCGGCATTGCCGACCGACCTACGCTACCGGGTGCCGCGCTAATGGTGTCACGACCACATTGGCAGGCGCTCGGTGGATTCGACGAGGCAATTTTTTTGTACTGGGAAGATACAGACCTGTGCTGGCGCGCCCAACGCCGCGGCTATCGCACCGTAGTGGCATGTGATACTGCGGTCATTCACCAGCGTGGTGGCAGTGGGGGAGGGGCTCAACGCTGGCTCAGTGAATACACCAAAAACGGGTTGTATGTACACCTCAAACTGCAACCGTGGTCACACATCGTGTGGTTCATTTTCAGGCAATGTATGGCTTGGCCAGTGCATATTATCCGAGGGTCGTCCCCACAGCTATGGCAGGCGCTATGCTGGAATTTCCAACGTCGACATGTCATTCGCCACCTACGCACTCAATGGCAATATGATGACAAACGTGTCTAATACGCACGAAATGCTGTCACGTCTGCATTTTTTGATATATCATGACCTATACACCATCATTGGATGGCATTGATATACCCACAAGTAGGGGACATGGTGCATGACCAGACAATTACCATCATTGGTGTATTTCCTCGACCAAGACATCAATGATGAACATATTACCAGCCTCATCCAGCTCATTCCTGCACTCCAATCGGGATATACCATCTCAATAGTTGTGCCGTATTATCGCATTCCCGACGCCATTCACCGCCTGAGCGACCAATTCCCCACCGTCGATATCACAGCCCTCGACATCGATGCCACAACATCGTGGTTTTTGCGGGTGCGTACCCTAATCACATTGTTTCGTGAATTGACGGTGGATGTGGTGCATATCATGGCATACAGCATTGCTACACACACAGCAACTCTCGTAGCGCTCAAAATTGCCCAGATGCCCCACATCATTTTGTCACTTGATATGGTGGTACTCCCTGCTGATACACCGGCGTATATGCGCCTGCTATACAAAGCGTTGGTACAGATACCATCACAAATTGTCGTCTATACGACCCAAGCCAAACAGCATTTTGTACACACGTATGCGCTCCGCGAAACACTGGTCACTGTGGCGCCCATTGGTGTCGATGATCGCATATATCTGCTCCACAAAGTCACACCCACCCCACGGAGTGCGTACCAGATTCCAGAGATTGGCTACGTGGTTGCCGTATGTGCACCGTGTGAACAGCCCTACGGACAAGACCTCGTCATCCGTGCCATGTCATCGATCTGGCAATACCATCCCGAGACGCGCCTGATTATTGCAGGTGATGGCTCACAAGTCGCACAACTGCAAAACCTGGCTCAATACACCGTCCAGCCACACTACGTCCATTTCGTACCCACTCCCGATGATATTGCATCATTCTTTGCAGGCGTCGACATCGTCGTCTACCCTGCACGCCAAAGCGCCATGCCATCATCACTGCTGATTGCCATGGCACTCGAGCGCCCTGTGGTTGCGTCCATGATTCCCAACGTCCAAGAAATCATCGAAGCAAATGGCAATGGACTACTGACTCCTGCCAATGATGCGGACGCCATCGCATCCGCGGTCATTCGCCTGCTCAACGACCACGCCTTACGCATTTCGATTGCCTTCAATGCGCGCAGTCGCGTCAGCCAGCGTTTCCGCAAAGATGCGTGGCTCACCAGCATCCGCAACTGCTACCGCATGTATTAGCGGGTACTGTGTTGATGACGCGTGATACGGGAACACGATGAATACCACTCCTCAGATTGCCGTGATTATTCCGATGTTCGCAGGAGCGCACATTCCTGACGCTTTGGCCACATCACTCGCACAACAGACCATCTCCCCCCACGAATGCGTGGTGGTACGTGGTGTCAGTCCTAATGGTCGCGCACGCAACCAAGGGGTGGCACAGTGTCACGCCGAATGGTTACTCTTTGTCGATGACGATGCGGTCCTCGGACATCCTCAACTTATCGAACGCATGCTTGTTGCGGCCCAACATCCCGGGGTCGGGATTGTGGGCAGTGCCCGCATCCTCCCCGATGATGCGCCCAAATTCCAACATGCGGTAGCCGCTCAAGTCGCCCGCATTATCAACCCTATCGTCCCCGTTGATACCATCACGAATCCCGACCCGCCGAGTTTTTATTGCAATATCACCACGACCTGTTGCCTCATCCACCGCTCGTTGTTCACATTGGTGGGGGGCTTCGACGAAACACTGACACGGGGCGTGGATAGCGAATTTTTTGTGCGATTTCGCCGCATCACGCAACGCAACATCGTACAAGCCGGCCAGACGTGGGTGTATCATCCTGCACCTGCCACCCTGCGCGCCTTGTGGCACAAGCATGTCGCCTACGGCATTGGGCACGCCCAAGAAGTCCGGCGTGATCCACAGCGTGCCCGCGGAGGCAATTACTTTCACACGCCGCTCCACGCCGTGTTATGGCTGGCCATGCGCACGCTCCTGGCACCATTCCACATGATTATTCCGTATTCGTACGGTGATCCCCGCTGGCGCGTTGGCTGGTTTCCCTTCAAAGCAGTGGCGTCATATGCGAGTGCGGTGGGCTACTGTATAGGGTGGTACCGCTCATGAATCTGTTGATGGACATGCGTTACGCGTGCGACACCTTTCCCGGCATTGGCCGTATGAGTACCGCCCTGTGTCATGCCCTGGCACATCACCCAGCAATCACGCACCTCACCATCGTCAGCAACCCGCGCCAATCCAACACTCGGTTATACTTCCCAGCACCTGATACCCGCATCCAGCACATCACCATAGATGCGCCACCATTCAGCATGCGTGAGGCGTGGGGACTCGCGCGCATTATTGCAGTCCAACGCCCCGATTGGGTCTACACACCCTATCTCAGATTGCCAATGGCTCCCCTGCAGTGCAACCTGATGGTGACCGTTCACGACGCTATTCCATTTACGACACCAGCACCGTGGTGGGTCCGTCTCGGATTGCGCCTGGCCTGGGTCGATACCGCACTGCGTGCCACTGTCATCACCACCGTATCGCACACCGCAGCCCATGACATCGCACATCACCTCTGGCCAGCACGTCCACTGCATGTCATTCCCAATGGTATTGATGCGCGGTTTTTTACGCCAGCACCACCACTCAATCGTCAGGAACTCGGGATTCATGGCACCTATGATTTGTGTGTCAGTTCCAATCAACCACACAAAAACCTCCACACACTCGTGGAGGCCTGGGCCCGTGCGTACAGCGACACGCCACCATCATTGCCACGCCAGCTCGTGATTGCCGGACAATTCGATGTACAACGCCCCCAACCGTGGCAGGACGCCGCCTATCGCCAGCTACCGATTGTAGTGCTGGCATCACCATCTGATGCAACATTACATGCGCTCTATCAGCACGCCGGATTGTTCATTTATCCATCGCTAGCTGAGGGCTTTGGGTTGACCATCGCCGAAGCAATGGCGAGTGGATGTGCCATCATCTGTCACGATCACCCTGTCATGCGTGCACTCGTAACTGACAGTGCATGGGTCATTGACATGCACGACAGTCAGCAACTGAGTCACACAATTCACGAAGCGTGGACAAGCACCCAGCAAGCCCAACACTATGCACAGATAGGCCAACGGCGTGCCCAGCAGCTCCAGTGGTCAACGGCTGCAGAAGCGTATGTTGCATTGATGCAACAACACACGCGCACATAGCAATGCGCGGCAGTACCAGGCCTGGTACTGCCGCGCATCAATATTCCATCGTTAGTTGGTGATGTGTGCCTCGTGGTCTTCTGCTTGGGTGGCAATTTTGTCCGGTTCCACGTAGCGGACTCCACCCTCCGGCGTCAAGCTCGGTGTCGTTAAATTTGGCTGTTCTGGTGGCATTGCAATCATTGGGCGACCATTGACCATGTCTTTGGGATTAAAGACGTAGATATTGGGCCACGGTTTGAAGCGGGTGCGGTATTTATCGGTGGCACGCAACGTGCCATCTGCGTTCATAATAGTGCGTTCGATATCAATCGTCAGCCCATCACGTGCACGGTCGCTCTGTTTGACCGTCCCTTCTGGTTGTTCTTCATCAACCACATAAATGGGTGCGTTCGGGGCAGGTACACGATCATAAATGTGTTGTACCAGTTCAACTTTGCGTTGCGGTGACGTACCATACAACCGTACCGAGGCTACTCCCGTTTTGGGATTTGATGCCGTCTGCAACAGCAACCAGTGACCGGTATCGTTCAGGAATTTGAGGTCGGGTCCCCCCGTAAAAATCGTCGAGTCCATGCCTGTTGGGCCGTATTTGTCGTACCAGCCGATATAGAACGAATGTCCCCAGCGTTCGGTGATTGGCAAGCCAGCCCAGAACGCTGCCCGGAAGACAGTGGTAGAGTCTTGACAAATCCCGCCACCAAACTCCAGTTGTGTGCGTTGCTGGATGATGGCGTACCCTTTGACAAAACCGTTAGATTCATCGATTTCGCCAATGGTATCGTTGAATGAAAACTCTTCACCTGGCGCAATCAGCACCCCATTCAACAGTGCCAAACCAGCCTGGATATTAGTGACGCGGTATGGTGCAGATCCCGTAAAGTCACTCTTGCCTTCTGAGACCAATTCCGTAATCCCCAGCGTATTGAGATTTGCTTCGTTGACAGGAATGGGTACATAGCGCGGTTTGAGTTCAACTGCACGCGTGCCTGTATCGATGCTTTTGACAATGATGTCACGGGACTCTTGTTTGTTGAGACGCCATCCCGGACTACCGTCGCGCACAATTTTGAGGTCGCCACCGTTCCATGCTACCCGGGGATATACTGGCATCGTTTGGGTTTCTTTGGCGATGTTATCGATGCGATGTTCTATTTGGTAGGGATTGAAAAAGATATGGTACCCGTCACCACCGCCCGTAGGAATTGGGCGTTGCACGATTTCGAGCATGCGTGCCATATCGGCACTTTCCCAGATATATTCTTTCCCATTGACCTTGATCGAGAATGGCTGACCAATCAACGCATCAACACGATATCGCGCTGCTAGTATGGCTGCGTCACTCACGCGTGGTAACAATTCGCGCGTCGCCACCGTGACCTGCTGACTCGACATCAACGGTAATGTTTCACGGATACGCGCTACTGTCTCATCAACCAATAGCATCCGCCCTGTGACGCCGCGTTGCACCGCCAACGATGTCCCATCCATGTATATCCGTGGATCCGTAGCCGGTTTGTCGATGACTCGTGACAAGCGCGATACGCTTTTTTGCGTCTGTTGTTCATCCACAACCACTTCTACTGGGATAGCAATTGTTTGTTGGAATGTCTGCCAAATTGTCTGCATGTTGCCGAGCATGTCTTTGGTGCGACCAATCTGGTAGGCCTTTTGCACACTCTCTTCGATGTGCATATTCAAGCCCAGCTCCTCGCCCGAGACGCGCCACGACTTCCCCTCAAAATTGAGGATTACAGGCACACCAATGAACAGTCGGTAATGCTCTTTGAGGGCTGTTTCGGCTTCGGCAGGTTGCAACCCACCCACATTAACACCCAGAATAAATACATTGGGATAAATTCGTTGCTGGTAGCGCCGCTCCATCGACATAAACCACAAACCACCCGCGGCAAGCAGAATGAGTACTACCAACAATCCACTCATCATGATTTGCGCACGCTGCTTGAGTTGACGTCGTCGTAATGTCAACGCCTGGCTACGCTGGAGATGTGCAACGCGACGAAAAGAACCGGTATGACGCTTCTCAGGTGCCACGACTATGCTCCCGATGTGACTAAAATAACCTACTACTGATATATTACAACAACATTACATGCGGTATACCACAAAAACGACTGAAAATGAGCTTTTATGCCAATGATACATATCACTAATTCCGCTCAGGTGTTCCTTTGCGGGCGCGTCGTTGGAGGCGCTTTGGCCAATTCACCGACAAACCACCATGGCGCCGCAGACTCTGGATGACGCGCATATTCAACAAACGCAACCGTTTGCGCCCCTCATCCCGAGAAGCATGACGGCGTAACCAGTGTGGTAACGATGCCAAAATCAAAGGATGCTTGTGGAGTTGCGGTGGCTCAAGTATCAATTGCTCAAGAATAATGTCAGCAATGCGATGCGACCCATCACGTGGAACCGCATCAGCTAAGCGCGTCGCGATATCGGCACGCTTCTGATCATCCATCAAATTCCCTACCGATGTCACGATGTCAGCAATCCGTTGGGAGTACTCCCCGAGCCCACGTTGTAATACGAAATCAATGTTGCCACGCTCTTGCATACCGACAGCCTCGGTAATCACCACCGGCCGTCGCATCACCAAGGCTTCCATAAGCGTCCCAGGACCGGCTTTGGTCACTACCACATCGCTGGCAGCCATCAGTTGCTCCATATTATCCACAAATCCATAAATGTGGACATGTGCTGGTAACGCCAAGCGTTGCAATTCACTGCGCAATGCGGTATTACGGCCAGTGACCACCAATAATTGTGCCTCAGGATGCGCAGTATGTAGGGCAATTACCAACTCGCGCAAGCGCCCTGATCCGACACCGCCTGCAGTGACGAGCACCGTGAAGCGCGCCGCATCCATGCTGTTGCGCACACGTGCCTCTGTTGTTGACATCGTACATGCCGTGAATTTGGGGTGCACCGGGAATCCCGCATAGACCACTTTTTCTCGTGGCATGCCTTGTTTAATCAGTAAATCGACTCCCTCGTGCGTCGGTGCAACACACAAATCCGCATCGAGATCACCCCACGCAGTATGCAGACTCACCAAGTCGGTCACCACCGTGATAAACCGAAACGGCATGTTGTAGGTACGGCGGGCATGCCCAATAAAACGGTTCGCTAACGGATGCACCGACACGATTAAATCAGGTTTGTACGATTCAATGGCACGATAAATATTGCGTTGCGCAGACACATATGCAATTTGTGAGATAGTATCGATGCGCCGCCGCCCATTGGTCAACTGGAACAGCAGATTAAACAACGGCAACCAGCGCGTCGACAAGTCGTCGTACAATCCGGGGGCATTGCGCAACAACGGCAACCCGGTGCTGGTAATCATGTCAATTGTGTCGTATTCGAGTCCTTGTGCCTGCGGATGCTGTAATAGGGCTGCATGTAATGCCGCAGCACCGGAGCGATGTCCACCACCCGTATCTGAGATTGCAAAAAGAATGCGATTACGTCGACTCATACGGCTCCTCACATCACCCACCACGCAGAATACCCATCCTACGTTTGACTCTATCCTACCATACCCTGTTCAATTCCTGACATCCCCTCAAATGGGGGATGTTTTTGATGCACTTTGGGGGATACACAGCAAGCGCAACCACCCATATGCTACAGACATCCACCGGTATGGTTTCATCGTGAAAGGAGTGACCATCATGCCATCAACTACTGCTCTGCGATCGTATTGGCATCGACGCCCAACCACCACTCCCTGCCTGCACATCCAGCTCTTTGGACAGACATCGTGTCACATCAATCACACCCCGATTACCCCACAGTTGTGGCGCAATCGGCGGGCATTCGACTTGCTCCTGCATTTGCTCAATGCCAAACACTACACGCTGGCACGGACTGCCATTACGAGTCAACTGTGGCCAGATCTCGACGACAAATCCGCCGCCAACAATCTACGCGTCTCGCTACACCGTCTGCGCAATATCCTTGCTGAGGTGACACCGTACACCGAGATGCTGATTCATGCATCACCCCAATACATCACCCTCTCGTTACCATCCGGGAGCAATGTCGATGCGATTCAGTTTGCCGAGTCACTCCAACTCCTGCGCCATACCCGCGATGTGCACTACGCACTGCCCCTGTTGCGCACCACCTGTGATTTGTATCGTGGCAGCTTTCTCGCTGATCAACCACCATATGACTGGATTTTTCTCGAGCGCGAACACTACGCCACCGCATATGCTGACATGTCACTGCGGCTTGGGCGCATCTTGCTCGACAAACATCTCCACCACGAACTCATCGAACGCATGTGGCAACTCCTCGCACATGATCCGAGCAACGAAGGTGCCCACCAACTCTTGATGGCGTCTTACCTCGCCACCGGCAACCACGACATGGTGCGCCGCACCTACCAAAGTTGTCAGACGATGCTCTGGCAACACCTCGGGATACAGCCTCATAGCAATACCACTGCCATTTATACGCAGGTACTCAGCGGTTAGCCACTATACTACCGCACTGTTTTCGCGTATACTAGAGATATTACGACAGTCTGTGGTAGGTTGAAATGGCACATTCATTCGCACAAGCACTCATTGATTGGCAACACAACCAGCGCCGGCGCCGGCGTCCACTTTCCCCGGCGACAATCGCATCATACAGCGATGCATGGCAATCTTTTGCGAGTTGGGCAGCCGCTCATGGGCGGAGCTCCATTGCAGACATTGCTGCTACCGACATCGCTGATTGGCTCAACACGCTTTCACGACATGCTGATGGCAGCGTACTCACCTACAGTCATGGTGCATTGGCAGTATGTCGCTTTTTGGCTGATCGCAAACTACTAAATTGTGACGTGTCGTTGATTGCCATGCACGCCAGCGACGCGCGGCCACGGACTACCCCGAGCCGGGCCCCCGATGTGGCCGATTTACGCCGGCTGGTGACATTTTATGACTATGAACTTCCTGCAGGGCCTGTGCACAGCAAAGTCGAACGGGCCCGCTTGAGTCAACTGCGTAATGCCGCACTCCTACATCTCTTGTTTTCTACTGCATCGCGTATATCCGAAGTGCTCGCCTTAGATACCGTAGATCTCAAAGGAGATCATGGTTTGATGGCCACACGTGTCTCTGTAATTGGCAAAGGTGACAAGCGCCGCACCGTCTTTATCCGCCCACATGCCCGCACTGCCCTCGAACGCTATCTGCTCGCACGGCGAGCATCGTTTCCCAAAGCAACTGCATTGTTTATTTCACACGGGCCACGCGGTGCCGGTCAACGCCTCAATCGCATCGCGGCATGGGACATTGTTACCCATGCCGCGCTCACCCTCGCAGATACAGTTGCCGCGACAGGCAAAGTCGCCGAAGCCCGCCTGCTGCGTGAAACCACCCCACACACGTTTCGCCATTTTGTGGCGATGTGGCTCCTCAACGAGGGCGTACAACTCTCCGAAGTTTCGGCGATTCTCGGGCATGCTAGTACACGCATCACCGAGCAATATTATGCACGCCATACCGATACACGCCTCGCCGAAGTACACGACCAGTTCGCGGCTGATCCACTCGCCGATTAAGTTAGGACGCGCTCAGGCAAAAGCATTCATTTGAACAACCGTACTAATCATGCTATACTCGCACATGGAACTGTGCATGGGCATTTCACATAATTGATACGGTTTTTAGTCCTTCATAATGCACCAACCTCGATTTATCCGACATAATTTTTCCTTGACCGTCCTTCATTTCGACATACACTGTGTCCACTGACCAGTTTACCGATGTGACACATGGGAGTATCGTAGGCATGATCAACAACCCCAAACCACAAGCTGAGCTTATTCGCCGTGCCCAACAGCGCCGCCGTGATTTCGAGCGTGCTGATAATATGACGAATATCACCGATCAGGTTCCCAAACTCAATACCATTCTCAAAAATCCCGAGATTTTGCTGTCAATTATCCCACCGCGAGCCGTAATGCACGCACTCGTGGTGGCGATTATCCCAATTGCCATGCTGATTAGTCGCGTCGATGTGGTCAATCGTGATGTAGATGCGCCCGTCTTTGCACAGACCAGCGGATATGCCGATGATTTCACCGTGGATGTGGCCCCATTGACTGTCGATTCGGTCGGGCTCGAAGGCGACAATCCTCTCTCCGAAAGCGAAGATTTGCCTGTACCGTTGTCCGTGGTATCGCGCAACCAAGTCCTTTCACCGGTTGTCGTACCGGTCACCGTGACCGTTGACCACGCCTTTATGCGCAACGGTCCCGGTACCAACTATGACCCCATCACCCGCGCATCGGCCGGTCTTGAACTGCAAGTCATCGGTAAATATGGCGACTGGTATCAAGTGCGCGAACGCATCGATACGCCTGTTTACTGGATGGCTGGCGAATTACTTTCGCTCCCCGAAGATGCACCAAATATCATTTTTGACCTCTTCGACAACGAAATCCCTCCCCCTCCCCCGCCACGCATCGCCTATGTGCGCGAATCAGGACTGACGTTGCGTGATGGCCCTGGTACCAATTATGTGGCCATTACCACACTCCGGCTCAACTCCAATGTCGAATTACTCGAACGCTACCAGGACTGGTACCACGTCAGTGTCGACAACAACACCGAGGGGTGGGTACGTGCCGATTTTCTGGATGTTGCCGCAGACGTGATTAATCGTGTCATTACTGCTGATACCATCCCAGATCCATCACCCGAATTAGTTGCCGTCGTGACTGGTGACACAGTCAATCTGCGCCGTGGTCCCGACTCACGCCATGCCAAAATCGACATGGTTGCCAAAGGTGAGCGACTCGATTTAATTGGCAAATACAAGGACTGGGTGCAAGTCAGCTACAACAAGAAAAAAGTGTGGGTCTTCAAGGATCTGTTGAGCGTGTCGTCGCACGTGCTCCGACGTGTCCCTACTACCACTGACTTCCCGGCGCTACCAGTTGCACCAGTCAAAAGTAAATACACCAATATTTCGACGAGTAGCGACGTGGCCAATATTGCCCTGCAATACGTCGGTTATCGCTACGTCTGGGGTGGGACCACACCCAAGACCGGCTTCGACTGTAGTGGGCTCATGCAGTATGCCTTCAAACAGGTAGGCGTGGATATTCCGCGTATTGCGGCATCACAATTCAATGCCAGCAACGGCGTGCAAATCAGTGGCATCGATAATTTGGCCGCTGGCGACTTACTTTTCTTTACCGGGTTTAATTCGCGTGGACGCCGTGGTATCACGCACGTTTCCATGTACATTGGTAATGGCAAAATGGTGCACGCCATGAATCCCAGCTACGGTATCCAAGTATCCAACTTCTTCGATGATTTTTGGTTGCGCCACTACTACGGTGCGGTACGTATTCGTCGCTAGCCGCACACATTCCCGAATAATGCACACCACCCACGTGTTACCACGTGGGTGGTTTTTGCTGACACCACGTCCGTTGTGTATCGTGTGTTGTGCTGTCACCTCGTCCCTCAACAACAAAAGCAATGCACATGTAAGCAAATTATGTACACACTATCACGTGTTTGTGTGTACACTGTATGCAGATACACCCATGTTTGCAGTGTAAAGGAGTCGGCATGAAAGGTCTCATCCTCAGCGGTGGCAAAGGCACACGTCTCCGCCCTATCACCTACACGAGTGCCAAACAACTCGTCCCAGTGGCCAACAAACCGGTACTCTTCCGCGTCATCGAGACCATTCGCGATGCCGGCATCACCGATATTGGCATCATTGTTGGTGATACGGCAGCCGAAGTCCAGGCTGCTGTCGGTGACGGGAGTCAATGGGGTGTCACAATTACCTACATCCAACAAGATGCCCCGCTCGGACTTGCCCATGCCGTCAAAATCGCCCATCCCTTCCTCGGCGATGAACGCTTTGTGATGTTTTTGGGCGACAACTGTATCCAGGGTGGAATCTCTGGCTTGATTCAACAGTTCCAGACCAGCAACTACAACGCACAAATCGTCCTCAAAGAAGTGCCGAATCCACGTTCATACGGCGTGGCCGAACTCAATCCCGATGGCAGTATTTTGCGCCTCGTTGAAAAGCCCAAAGAGCCCAAGTCCAATTTGGCGTTGGTGGGTATCTACATGTTCGACAACACGATTTGGCAAGCCATCGACTCCATCAAGCCGTCATGGCGTGGCGAGCTCGAAATCACCGACGCCATTCAGGCTCTTGTTGACAGCAAAAAAATCGTCTTCCCCTACGTTCACCGCGGCTGGTGGATTGATACCGGCAAAAAAGACGACATGCTCGAGGCCAATCGCCTTGTCCTCGAAGAACTCCCCGAACAACAGACCGGCACCGTCGATGCGACCTCGCGCCTCATCGGCAAAGTCATCATCGAAGCCGGTGCCGAGGTTATCAACAGCACAATCCGCGGCCCGGCCATCATCGGCGAGGGCACACGCATCGTCAATTCATACGTAGGGCCGTTTACGTCGATTTATCATCACTGCACCATCGAAAACAGCGAAATCGAACACTCAATTGTCCTCGAACACTGCCGCATCAACGACCTGCCCGGGCGGCTATGCGACAGTCTGATTGGACGCCACGTCGAAGTCTCTCGTTCGACCATGCGTCCTAGCGCCTATCGCTTGGTCCTCGGCGATCATAGCCATGTCGACGTCCTCTAGCATCCTCAGCCACGCATACACCCCACGATGCGACGTGTGTCGCGTCGTGGGGTGTATCAATGCCACCTTGACTGCCTAAGCCGACGTGTCCGTATAATCAATACCCGACACCTGCATCAATTTGTCCCAGCGATGATACGCATCCACGTGCCGAATCGTGCCTGTCGTTGCCCGCATCACCACCGAATGTGTGCGTGCACCGCCCGTACCGTACTGCACCCCCCGCAAAAAATCCCCCGTGGTAATTCCCGTGGCAGCAAAGTAGACATTCTCGCCTTTCACCAAGTCACTGGTGTGGTAGATGCGCTCAGCATCAATGCCCTGTGCCGCTAACACGGCACGTTCGGCATCGTCACGTGCCCAGACTTTGGTTTGGATTTCGCCACCAAGGCATTTGAGCGCACAGGCCGTCACCACTGCCTCAGGAGCACCGCCGATGCCCATCAACATATCAGCTGGTGCATCTTCGACGGCAGTCATCACCCCGGCAGCCACATCGCCATGCTGAATCAGACGGATGCGCGCGCCGGTAGCACGAATTTCGCGGATGAGTTGTGTGTGGCGTGGGCGATCGAGCACCACTACCGTGATATCGGATACTTGCCGACGCAACGCACTAGCTACCGCGTGGATGTTGGCGGCTGTTGACGCATTGATATCGACCTTGCCACGCGCAGCCTCCCCTACCGCAAGTTTTTGCATGTAGGGCACACCATTCCAGGCATGCAAGGCACCACGTTCAGCGACCGCAATTACCGCGATAGCACCGGGCATCCCTTCTGCAAGGAGCGTCGTGCCTTCGACGGGGTCAACGGCAATATCGACTGCTGGGGCTTCGCCCGTGCCGACCCGTTCACCCGTATAGAGCATGGGGGCATTGTCTTTTTCGCCTTCACCAATCACCACCACTCCATCCATGCTAATCCCAGCTAGTGCAAAGCGCATCGCATCGACTGCAGCTTGGTCGGCTGCATCTTTGTCGCCACGCCCCATCCAACGGGCAGCACGTAGTGCGGCTGCCTCGGTGCAACGCACTAAATCAAGTCCCAAATTGCGATCAAGGTGCATCATTGCCTCCATGCTGATTCCTGTCACTAAGTGGTACGTATGCGCCACGCAAATAGCCCTATATGCGTATCGCGTTGGCACATCGTGTTGTATTAACGAAGCGTAAGAATTCACATCACACCATACTGATACGGGCATTTTTCCTTGACAAGCCCTGGTGCATTCACTATAGTTAGGCTTGGTTAGCAGTCACTACCGTCGACTGCTAAGTTCCGCAGTAATGTTTAAGGAGGATGACACGGACATGAGTGCAAACTTCCGCATCCGACCGTTGGCCGACCGCGTCGTAGTGAAGCCGGCCGAGCGCGAGGAGAAGACCAAGGGTGGTATTTTCTTGCCCGATACCGCCAGCAAAGAGCGCCCCATGGAGGGTGTGGTGCAGGCCGTCGGCGAGGGTCGCCGCACCGACAATGGTCAACTGGTCCCAATGAGTGTCAAGGTGGGCGACCGTGTGTTGTTTGCCAAATATAGCGGCACCGAATACAAGGTCGACGAAATCGATTACTTGGTTCTGGCCGAAAAAGACATCCTCGGCGTCATCGAGGGATAGTTTCTCGCGTTTCATACCACAGTTCTGAGGAGTAGATACGTCAATGCCAAAGCAGTTGTATTTCAATGAAGAGGCTCGCCGCGCCTTGAAGCGTGGTGTAGATGCCGTCGCAGATGCCGTCAAGACCACACTTGGTCCCCGCGGTCGTAATGTTGCTATCGACAAGAAGTTCGGCGCTCCGACCGTGACCCATGACGGCGTCACTGTCGCCAAAGAAATCGAACTCAAGGACCCATTTGAGAACATGGGTGCACGCCTATTGGTGGAAGTTGCCACCAAAACCAACGACATCGCTGGCGACGGTACCACCACCGCCACCGTGTTGGCACAGGCCATCGTCACCGAAGGTCTCAAAATGGTCGCCGCCGGCCACAACCCCATGATGATCCGCCGTGGTCTCGACCGCGGTGCCGAAGCCCTCATCGCCAAGTTGC
>CAZIKU010000041.1:0-1552 GCA_964539815.1 uncultured Klebsiella sp.
CCGTCGGGGTGTCATTTCATGGCACCCCGACCTGGTGGATGGCAGCACGTGGGGGAGGGCGGTTCGTGAACCGCCCTTCATCGATACTGGATGGTTTTGGGGATTGACAAAGAATACCCAATTACACTATGGTGGATGCACACCGCAATACAGTGTAAGGAGCACCCCATGGCAGTCGATTTTTCGATGCGCATTCTGGTCGTCGACGGGTCGCGGGATCCGATCCGGAGCATTCTCACGCAACTGGGATTCAAGAATGTGGTGGATGCTAGTGATGGCGCATCAGCACTTCAGGTGTTGCGCGCAAGTCCGCAACCATTTGGCATCGTCATTAAAGCACGCTGGTCGTTGAATGATCCAGCAAAAGGTCTCAATCTGTTGAAAACAATCCGCGGTGATGCAAAATTCAGATCGATAGGGTTTATAGCGATTTCTGATGGAGTAATGAGTCCCGTCGATCGAGATCGTACGATGCAGCTTGGCGTGAACATGTTTATGGAATCACCAGTCACGTCAGCAAAGCTCAAAGAAGCCATCATTCCGATTATCGGGGCAAGCTTTTAACACTCAATGCTCTGTAGCGTTTTAGTAGCACAGTTGCACCCACACGCCCATAGGTGTGTGGGTGTTTTGTTGTGGATGGTCGTGTGATGTGTGGCAGGAGTCCACGAATCACACAGGTGCACAATGTTCGTTTGTAAAAAATAACAAACACGCTGAGGCAGGCACTTGTTATGATGCGTACATCCAGTCATACACACAGAGACGGAGTGCAGTATGGAGTGAATATACAGTATTGTACGGGCATTGTGGCAGAGCATACAGCACACGTTGTCAGCCATTTGGGCTGGCTGGCAGGGGCTTATCGATTGGATTACACACGTAGGATTGCGCCAAATTGGCATTACCATCCGAGAGACCAGCGACGTAATCGACTATGTGAGCGGAGTGATTGCCATTGTGGTCGCGGTATTGGCCGTATACAGCTGGTGGCGACCACCGCCGCAGCGAGCCAAGGTGGTACAGGCCTATCAACGGTTGAATGCGGAAGTCACACAACAAATTATTGCGTTACGTCATAAAAACGCTGTTGAAGCAGACCGTTGTTACAATGCATTCATGGTGGCGTTGCACGAAAACAAGTACTTGTTTGACACCAAATATCGTTACGCCCTGTTCGCCCATTGGACGCCGGCGAAATACGAACATCAAAAACTGTATTCAATCATAAAAAAGGGCACACCAGATAAAATCAACCCGGTGCACATGCAGGCCATCCAGCTCTACATCCAACAACGGCTGCAATCGCTGGAATAGTATCCATGAGGGACGCTGTGCGCCCCTCATGGATACCGGACGGTTTTTGGGGTTGATTGTACGCCTGGGTGGAACCGCCCGGACGTCTATTCGCCCGCGTGACGTCCGCGTGCAATGAATCCCTGCAACAATCGTCATGGCGCGCTTGACGGGATGGATGCCAGGCCGCTCGTAGGGGCGAATAATATTCGCCCGTAATCCCCCAACGTAGGAGCGAATACCATTCGCCCGTGCT
>CAZIKU010000041.1:1562-2307 GCA_964539815.1 uncultured Klebsiella sp.
CTGAGTATTTTTTGACGTAATGTTATTTACACAATATAGTAATTATGTTATAAATAGATTGTAGATTGACAGTGAAAGGAAAATATAAGACGATGCAGAGCAATTTTAGAAAAATAATAATGCCTGTAATATTGGTATATGGTGTCATTGTAACAGTGATTTTGATTTTTTCGTTGGTAAGTTCTCCTGGTACGGCAAACCTGTTATTTGCTCAACCAACTGCGACTGCGGTACCACCCACTGCGACCGCAGTACCACCAACTGCGACCGCAGTACCACCAACTGCGACTGCGGTACCGCCGACTGCAACCGCGGTACCACCCACTGCAACAGAAGTACCGCCGACTGCAACCGCGGTACCACCCACTGCAACAGAAGTACCACCGACTGCGACCGCGGTACCACCCACTGCATTACCAACCAAGACAAAAATCCCACCGACTATGAAGCCAACAGTAGATAATGCAAAATCAGTTTGCTATGCCAAAGTCCAAGATTGGGCAAATGATACAGGGTACATGATGATTTCTGTGTGGGCATCCTTTAAAGCATTTGAAAACAGTGATTTAGTCGGATATGGCGACAACCTCTACAAAGCAAAGTTAGCATATGATGCGATTACTGCGCCACGGTGTGACTCGGATGTCGTATTGGCTCATGATCTCATTGGATCAATGCTTAGTGATATGGCGACTGTGTTTTTTGCCATCAATGAGGGACGTGTATATGATGCTGCGATTGGTTT
>CAZIKU010000041.1:2317-21712 GCA_964539815.1 uncultured Klebsiella sp.
GACACAAATTATCAATGCGGTAAAGCTGAAATATGATATCCGATAGATGCTAGACTGCTCGTGGGGGCGCGGGAAAATTAAGTAGGGGTGTCATTTTATGGCGCCCCTACAGGGCTGAATCCCTGCAACAGTCGTCATGGCGCGCCTTGTCGGGATGGACGCCAGGCCGCTCGTAGGGGCGAATGGTATTCGCCCCTACGAGATTGGCGACGGGGATAGCGGGCACGCTGGCGGTGCCCGCTGCATCCCACCCGCGTGCTACACTGTGCCTACCACATCCATAGATATGCCCACGCGTGGGAGTTTTTAACCAGAAAGAAAAATCAGATGAAAAAAGTGCTCTACGTGGACATGGACAACGTGCTCGTCGACTTCCATTCTGGCATCAACCGCCTGCCCAAAGAGCTGCGTGACGCCTATCGGGGTAACTACAACGAATGCCCGGGGATTTTTGCGTTGATGGATCCGATGGCAGGAGCAATTGCGGCCTACCACGAGCTGAGTGGACTCTTCGACACCTACATTTTGTCGACTGCGCCATGGAATAACCCATCAGCGTGGTCGGATAAAGTCAAATGGGTACAGATGTATTTGGGTGATGTGGCCCACAAACGTTTGATTTTGTCGCATCACAAAGATAAAAACCGCGGACATTTTTTAATTGACGACCGCCCCAACAACGGTGCCCGTCATTTCAAAGGTGAAATCATCAAATTCGGCGACAAGTACTACGCCGACTGGGACGTGCCCAGCTACCACGATTGGGATGCGGTGCTGGCCTACCTACGTACGCGCCAATAGATACTGTGGCACATCCACAAACAGGCGTTGCGCCATGTCGGCGCCATATGTGTTGCGGACATAATCCCAAGCAAATCCCATGGCGGTGGGGCGGTAGCCGTCGCTATGGGCGTCGCTGGCGACCAGGTCAACCAATCCATGCTGAAAGAGCGTGGTGCTGTTGGGCTCGTCCACGGCTACAGCGGTCACCTGAAAGAGCACGCCGGCCTCGCGGATTTGTTGGAGCGCCTCGAGGTCGCGCTGGTTGTAGAGGTAGCGTTCGGGATGCGCCAGCACCACCGTGTAGCCGGCGCCGATGAGCTGGCGCGCTACGGGCAAAAAGCCATAATCAACGGCAAAGACAGGCATCTCAATTAGCACCGAACGGCTGCCGGCCAGACTCAAAATCTGCCCAGCGGCTAATTTTTTGGCCACATCCGCCACAAAACGAATCTCTGTGCCCGGCAACAGTGTTATATCGAAATCGGACGCATCCACAGCCTCTTGCAGGGTTGCCACGCGCTCGGCGATGAGCTGCGGGCTATAGTGGCGTGACGCGTCGGAATCAGGGCTGTGTGGTGTGCACACCAGTGTCTTGACGCCGGCTTGGGCGGCCTGGCGTGCCATATTAAACGACACATCAAACGAGCGTGCCCCGTCGTCGAGCCCATGCAGAATATGGCAATGAATATCAATCATGCTTAGTAGTACCCCGTGGCTTGTGTCATTTCGGCACCATTAAGCACCACGCCCACGATGTGTGCTTTGGCCTTTTCGAGCGTAGTGCGCGCCTGCTTGGCCTGGTCACGGCGGGTGCGCCCAGCCTGCATCACAAGCAGGACGCCATCGATGCGTGGTGCAAGCACCACCGCATCACTCACGGCGAGCACGGGGGGCGTATCAATGATGATAACGTCGGCTTGGGTGCGTAGCGCCTGCAGAATCTCGCCCATGCGCCGTGAGCCGAGGATGTCGGCGGGGCGCGGAGGCAGTGGCCCGCTGGCGAGGAGCTGGAGCCCTTGCACGCTCGTGGCCTGGAGCGGCGCAGGGGTATCTGCACTGGCAAACAGCATACTGGTCAGACCGGTGTCGTTTTGCAGGCCAAACAAGGTATGCAACGCAGGGCGGCGCAAATCACCATCCACCAGGATGACGCGTTGCTCGGCTTGAGCCATGGTAATGGCCAAATTGGCGGCGACCAGTGATTTGCCTTCGTCGATGCCGGCACTGGTGACGGTGAGCATCTGCAGGGTGTGGTCAAGACCAGCGAATTGGATGTTGGTGCGCAGACTACGAAAGGCTTCAGCAGCCGCGGATTGTGGATCACTAAGAGCCACGAGTGTCGTGTTGGATGTGCCTGGCGTCGTCATGTGCGTTTCCTTGTCGGTGTACGGCGATCAGGGAGCGAGCTACCCGCAGGGATGGCGCCGACAATGGTCAGCCCCACATGGCGTTCGACATCGTCGGCGTTTTTGAGCGTGTCGTCGAGTGCTTCGAGTATAAAGGCCAACAGAATGCCAATAATCAACCCCAGAAATGCCCCCGCCGCCACGTTGATGCGTGTCTGCGGGCGGTAGAGGATAGGTGGCGTGGCGGGAGTGGTCACGCGCATATTGATTTTATCGGTGCCTTCGAGCCCATCGTTGAGCGAGCTGACCAGTGCGGCCATGTTTTCACCCACCGCATTTGCGAGGCGTGGCGCCATGTCGATGTCTGGGTAGTCGACCTGCACAATCATTTTGCGGTCATCGGCATTGGCTTGGATGGAAATGTGCTCGAGCAACCATTCCGGGGTGCGGTCGAGTTGCAGTTGGGCGTTGAGTTTTTCGATTTGTGGGCGGGCCAAGGCGAGCTGTTTGTAGCTGTTCATGTTGTTGGTGAGCACAATCGATAGCCCGTTATCGTTGCGATTGGGTACCACCAAATAGCTGGCTTCGGAGCGATAGAGTGGCTCTTGCAGTTTGCTAAAGACGTAGGCTGCTACCGCGGTGAGGATCACTGCGAGGCCAATGGCAACCATGCGGCGCCGGAAAATTCGTAGATACTCGGTCATGCGCATAAATAAAAATCCTTATCGGATACGCCGAAGCGCGAACAACAAGCCGATGAGTGCCCCGGCAATCGCCCGTAATCCCGCAGTGATGACGATGGCAGTCGTGTTGGATTGTCGTTGCGGTGTGTCGTTTTGGCGGAGCACCATGATATTCACCCGCGTATCAGCATCCGTACTCCCCCATAGCAGTTTACCATCACGTGCCAAGACTGCAAGTGCTGCATCGCGAATCGGCACCAGTTGGCGCGTATCGCTGCCACGGGCGGTGATGGTGACGACACGATCCGTGTTGCGTACATCGAGCGTGGCTGCGACACTGGCATCATCGACACTCCCTACGATTGCTGCCACGCGTTGCACGAAGTCTTGCCCGCGACTAATGGCAGGGAAGTCGTAGGCCAGGGTGTCGCCAGTGTCGTTCATGGGAGCGTTGCTCGTCAGTACAAACTCCAGCGTTACTGCGTATTGTGGTGCCTGTTGTAGTTGCGAGATGAGTGGCACGATCGCAAGGACGATGGCTGGCACGAGTAGATACCACCAGTGGTGGCGTATCCGTGCCACGATACGCACGATGTCATTCATGCGAGACCTCCGCAGTAGCAGTTGCAATAAAGTGTTGCATCCGGCGCATGAATTGATCACGTGCAAAGTATTCGGCATGCGTGCGGATGGCGTGGGCATCCCATGGCTGCGCCATCACCGTATGCAGGGCTGTCATGACCGCTTCGGGTGTTTGTTGGTCAAAAAACACGCCCGTCTGGCCGGCCTTGACGGTATCGAGGGCGCCACCGGCGCGGTATGCGACGACGGGCCGACCAGCCGCCATGGCTTCGAGTGGGGTAATGCCGAAATCTTCTTCGCCGGGGAACAAAAACGCCCGACAGCCGTTGAATAACGCCTGGCGCTCGGCGTCACTGACACGCCCCACAAAGCGTACACTCGGACCGGCAATACGCTGTAATTCCGCTTTGTCACGCCCATCACCAAAGACCACCAATGGCAGATTGAGTGCACTACAAGCCTGTATGGCCAAGTCGATGCGTTTGTAGGGGACGAGACGTCCACCAGTCAAAAAATACGCACCAGGTGGTTGGGTATTCACGGGGGCTAGGTCCACCGGTGGGGGAATGATCGTGGCATCGCGCCCATAATACGTTTTGATGCGCTCGGCTACGACCTGAGAGTTGGCAATGAAATGGGTGACACCGGCACTGTTTTCGATATCCCAACGGCGTAAAAACTGCAACAGAAAGCGCATCACTCGCTGCGTAACGCCCTGAATGCGCTCGCGCGCGACATACGCGTCTGTTTGCCACACAAAGCGCATCGGCGTATGGCAATAACAGATATGTACGGCACCAGGACGGACACGCACACCTTTGGCGTAGGCGCTACTGCTGCTGATTACGAGGTCGTACGTGGTGAGATCAAACGAGCCAAATGCCAGTGGGTAGAGCATGAAGTAATGCCGGAACAAGCGGCGCCAGCCAGGCAAATAGTGCATCCACGACGTATGAATGCGCCAAGACTGATACTGCGCAGGCATAGCCTCGGGGGCGTAGATGGAGGTGTAGACCGGAGCAGTGGGTGCTATATCATGCAGTGCTTCGAGCACACGTTCGGCACCACCGTATTGATTAAGGTAATCATGTACTAATGCAATTCGCACAAAAAACCGCTTGCCTCTTCACAGAATGTGATTATCCTATTATAGTATGAAGGCGCAATGATGCGATACGACTCTCAATGATTTGCGTCTACGTGGTGAAGGAACACAGATGAACATGTCCGAACAAGAGCTCCGTCAGCTCTTTACGAGTGCGAGCATGGGGCAGATTGCCTATCGTGCCTGGGCTGTACAGGCGCGGCGTGAGCGCCGCTTCAACATTGCGCGTCTTTTTGATGCGTTGTGTGAAGCCCGTGGTGCTCGCGCAATGCGCGCCTTTGTGCGTGTTGGTGGGGTCGAAGCCACTATCCAAAACGTCGAACATGCCCTGCACGGTGATGAACCGCAGGCAGTTGTGATGCAACGTATCACCGGTACGTCGGTGCAATCACGCGAACTCCTCGGGCGGGCTGCCCGTGCCATTGCACAGAATCGTGATTTACTCGCCGACGAAATCGGCGATTTGTACGTGTGTACCACCTGTGGCGAAACCCGTGAGGGGACGCTTGTCGGCGCGTGTCCAGTGTGTGACACCGTTCCTGAGGCACATAAAGCCTTCTTGGCCATCGAATCCATGGGGACACTCGGACCGCACGCGATCATGCATGCCCTCGAGCACAGCGAGCAGACCTTGCGCGCCATGCTCCAAGAACTCGACGAAGCAGTGCTGGTCAGCCCAGGTAACGATAATGCACCATCACTCAAAGAAGTACTCGGTCACCTCAACGATATGAACTTGGTCTTTTGTGAGCGTGTACGACTCATCCTGGATACAGACAACCCGGAATTACCGTCTGCACACCCCCCGCGATTGAATGCCGCAGCCCACTATCGTAGCCGCCCGATTAGTGTGATTCTCGAGGGATTCCATGATTCACGGCGCGAGTGTTTGCTGTTGCTCCGTGGCTTGACGAGTGCGGCTTGGCACCGTTCTGCTACCCATGTAACCTACGGGCAGATTAATTTGCTCCATCAGGGGAACTGGATGGTCAGCCACGAACGCACGCATCTGGTCGAAATGGCCCAACAACGCCACGACTTGCTGGTGCAAATGGGCAAAGGTCAACTCGATGCCAATCGTCACGACTTGATTGGTGAACGCAAGAATGAAGGCGAATAGTCCGTCACGTGTGGCTCTCGAAGAATGCGCCCCGAATGTCTTTATTGTGCATGACATTCGGGTGCGTCCTTTTTTGCATGGCGAAGGTACCTACGACGGGAATCGCTTCGTGTTGACATCCTGGCGCCGTGATGGCATCTTTGCCCGTATCCGCGAACGTGGTCTCGACGTTGCGTCGCTTGACACGCAAATTACCACACTGCCCGCATTGCCCGCGGCACCACGTATTGCCGAACATCCGCGCTGGCAGGGCCTCGGTCATCCCGATGAACGCTGGAGCTATTACGATCCGACCCGCCGCACCGTGGCAGCGTGCGATGCCGTCATCCATGATCAACAACATGGCGTATGGATTCACCCGGGTTGGGTGGTGCGCCGCCGACGTGGTCGCGGTGCCGGTGACTGGTATCGTAGTGCCGCACAAGGTGCCCATGCCCTGCAATATACGCGCATCGACGATGATGCAGCGCTGTTGTGTGGCCTCGCACAAGCAGCACGCTACCCCCATCCCCCGCTGCCCATTACATGGCAAGCACCTGATGTCGTAGTCATCGTGACGCCACTCATCCCGCTACACTATCAGCAGTGTGCCAAACGCTGGGCAACGGGGAATCGTGACGGCACCACGTGGCAGATGCCCGCAGCACACCTGGTCTGGATGCAACGCCTGCTCAGTCGCCTGGGCATCGCCAGTGATTCTGTGCATCAAGGAGAATCTAATGCCTGATTACCGTGATATCTATCAAAACGTCGTCCATGCGCAACGCTACCATACGTTGGTATCGCGTGAGGATTACCAGGGGAATCTGCTGCGCGAAATTCGGCGTCACTGCGATATCGCCAACGCCGACGCCCTTGATATGGGATGTGGCACTGGACGTGTTGCTGCCTTGCTGGCCCCACATGTGCGCACGCTGACAGTCAGCGACCGCGCTCCGGCCATGTTGGCAGTGGCACGCGCACAGCTCCCTGCCGCGGTGACAATGCTTACGGCAGATAATCGATCCATCCCGTTGCCTGATGCGTGCATGGATATCGTGACTGCAGGATGGAGCTTCGGTCATGCCACCGAGTGGATTCCTGGGGCATGGCAGGCCGATGTGCGGGCTGCTGTCGCAGAAATGATGCGCCTCTTGCGGTACAACGGTGTGGCGATTATTTTCGAAACACTCGGCTCTGGGGTTGACCAACCTGCCCCACCCACTCCTGCATTGGCAGCGTGCTATGCACTCTTTGAAGATGAATTTGGCTTTGTGCGTACACCCATCGCTACCGATTATCGCTTTGTGTCGCCGACCGAATGTGCCGAGTTGACGGGATTTTTCTTTGGAGTTGTCATGACTGGTGCGCTTCAACCTGATGGGAGCGTCATCCTCCCTGAATGGACGGGTGCGTGGGTCTATCGACGTACCTCGGTATAATATCCACGGTGCGTTTTTGATGAGGAAACAAAGCATGCGCGACATCGTTGCCATATGGGTGGGGAAACTCGCAGGCTGGTTGAGTCGCCGCTTGGGGCGTGGAGGTGGAACCACGCTGCCAGGTGCATTGGCGCGGCGCATCGCCCCGCAGGTGTTGACCCACCTGACTGCACAGCTCCCCCGTGGCGTGATTTGTGTGGCTGGTACCAACGGCAAAACGACCACCACCCGCATGATTGCCGATGTCATCGCTACTGCTGGTTGGCGCGTACTACATAATCGTTCAGGTGCGAATTTGGTGGCAGGCGTGACCACCACCATGCTGGCTGGTGCCGATTGGCGTGGGCGGATTCATGCCGATGTGGCACTCTTTGAATGTGACGAAGCTGCCTTGCCGCAGATTGTGCGTGCCACGCAACCCCGTGTGGTGCTTTTGCATAACCTATTTCGTGATCAACTCGACCGCTATGGTGAAGTTGACACCATTGCCAAAAACTGGCTTCAAGCGCTCCAATCACTACCATCGACAACAGTCGTCCTTTACTTTGCTGATGATCCGTCATTGGCACGGCTGGCTGGAGCACTGGCATGTCACACGGTACCCTACGGCAACGACGATGTGGCGAGTGCCCGCGATGCAGTCGCCCATCTCGCTGATGCGGGGTTTTGTCAGTGTGGCACGGCTCTCCACTATACGACGCGCTTTTATGCGCATATCGGGCATTATCACTGTCCGGAGTGTGGATTTGCCCGACCGACTCCGACATACGCATTGATACAGCTCGTGGCCGATGGCTTGATTGGTAGTCACCTCACGGTGCGTACCCCACAGGCTACTACGACAGTGACCATACCATTGCCAGGCCTCTACAATGCCATGAATGCTGTCGCCACCTATGCCTGTGCCGCACAGCTTGGGCTTGGTGCACAGGTTGCACCAGCACTCGCACAGATGCAGGCAGCATTTGGCCGCTACGAAGTCGTACCAGTCGATCAACGCCATATCGTGCTGGCACTCATCAAGAATCCGGTGGGTGCCAGCGAAACGATGCGCATGTTTGTTGATGCGTGGCAGACACCCCAACCCATCCTGATTATCATCAATGACTTTGATCAGGATGGCACCGATGTATCGTGGTTGTGGGATGCTGATTTCGAACAACTGGTGCCACATGTCACCCATGCGGTGGTGAGTGGTGCTCGTGCCGCTGATATGCAGGTACGCTTGCGCTATGCGGGACTCGAAGCGTCACAAATCACGTGTATTCCCGACATTCACCATGCGCTCGATGTGGCGCTGCAATCTGTGACTGCAGGTGCCACATTGGCTGTGTTGCCCACATACACGGCCATGATGCAGCTCCGCACGGTCATGGTTACGCGTGGGTGGGTGGCACCGTTTTATGCCGATTAAATGAAAAATGACTGCGCCGTGGTAATGAGAATGGTATGATGGAGAGAACTGTTGCAATGGAGTACTGTACATGGAATACACGCACGATCGCTTGATGCGGCAAGCCCGCGAGGTCATCGTCGCCACGGGATTGGCGAGTGCTGACCAAGTCGAGTTGGTGGCCCCCAAACCGAATATCCCGGCCGATTTGGCCTTCCCCACGTTTAAAGCGGCGCGTGAACGCCAAATTCCCCCACCGCAACTGGCCAGCGAACTTGCCCAGAAAATCGTGATTCCTGCTGATTCACTGCTCAGTGGAGTATCGGCGGCGGGACCGTTTCTAAATTTCACCATGAATGTGACCAACTATGCTGCCGGTGTGCTCGACGATATTCGCCGTATGGGGAATAACTACGGCAACGATGTAATCGGTACCGGCAAACGCATTGTCATCGACTATTCGGCCGTTAATATCGCCAAACTGATGCATGTAGGACACATCCGCTCAACCATCATTGGCCAAGCGCTCTACAACATCTTTCGGGCATTGGGATATACCGTAATCGGGGATAACCACCTCGGTGACTACGGCAAACAATTCGGCATGAATATCGCTGCCATCGTCAAATGGGGTAAACCGCAAGGCCAAGACGAAGAAGCACTCGCACAACTCGACAAGCTGTATGCGCAGTACTCACGTGAGGCCAAAGAAGATAAATCCATGGATGACGAGGCGCGCGCCTGGTCGCTCAAGCTCGAGCAAGGTGACCCCACCGCTGTCGAATTATGGCAGTGGATGGTGAATCTGACACTGACCGCCATCCAAGAAAACTACGACCGCCTGGGTGTGAAATTCGATCATGCCTACGGGGAAAGTTTTTATGCGCCCATGAATGCTGGCGTGATTGACGATGTACTCAAGAGTGGGCTAGCCTACCGCGACGAGGGTGGTGCGGTTGTCGTATCCGAACTCGAACAAAACATGCCGACCTTTTTGTTGCAACGCAGTGACTCGGGCACACTCTATCATACCCGCGACATGTCGACTATCAAATACCGCATGGCCGAGTTTGCACCGACCCAGATTATCTACGTGGTCGGTGCCCCCCAAGAGTTGCACTTCCGCCAGCTGTTTGCCTTGGCACGCGCTGTCGGCTATGTGCCTGCCGGTGTTGAATTATCGCACGTCAAGTTTGGCACGATTTTTGACCAGCACGGGAAACCGCTGTCGACGCGTGCAGGCAACATGATTTATCTCAATGATCTGCTCAACGATGCGCGTGATCGGGCCCGCCAAGTGGTTGACGCATCGAGCCCCGATTTGCCCGAGTCCGAGCGTGCCGATGTGGCCGAAAAGGTGGGCATCGGTGCAGTCATGTACAACGACCTTTACCAGGATTCACGCCGCAATATCACCCTCGATTGGGATCGCATGTTGGCAATCGAAGGCAACAGTGCTCCC
This sequence comes from uncultured Klebsiella sp., assembly GCA_964539815.1. Lineage (GTDB taxonomy): Bacteria > Chloroflexota > Chloroflexia > Chloroflexales > Roseiflexaceae > UBA965. Next base: position 12,213 of record CAZIKU010000041.1, read on the forward strand.
TACATTCAGTACATGTACGCCCGCTGCCGCTCGATTGTGCGGCGTGTCATGGGCGATCAGGCGGATACCGCAGTCGTTGCTGCAGATGCCTCATTGCTGACGCACGAATCCGAAATTGCGCTCATTCGGCAACTCGCCAAGATGACGGCATCGATTCGGGATGCCGCAGATCGCTATGCCACCTTTGTGATTGCGGAGTGGTGCTACGACACTGCTCGGGCATTTGCCGCGTTTTATCGCGATTGCCCAGTGGTCAAAGCTGATGACGATTCGTTGCGCATTGCCCGGTTAGCGCTGACGGCGGCCACCGCACAGGCGCTCCGCAATGGCTTGGCGCTCCTTGGTATTCGTGTCCCCGAGCGCATGTAAAAGGAGTCTGCATGAATTTGCGTAATTACCACGCCCTTTTGCTCGACATGGATGGAGTGCTCTATCGTGGTCACGAGCGTATGCCCGGCGTGGCTGAGCTGTTTGCGTTTTGTGATGCGCATGGCATCAAAACGGCCTGCATCACCAACAATGCGACGATGACGCCGGCCCAGTTTTCTGACAAATTGGCAGGCATGGGTATCACCTACCCGGCCAGCAACATCATTAATTCACCGATTGGCACCCGCCTGTGGCTCGAAACGCAGGCGCCACGGGGTACCAAAATATTCTGTATTGGGATGAATGGATTGCGCACGGCGCTTTTTGACGATGGCTACTTTGTCGAAAGTGCAGATGCCCCTGCATTTGTAGTGGTCGGACTCGATACCGAGGTCACCTACGCCAAACTGCGTCAGGCCTGCTTGCTCATCAATGCAGGTGCACGCTTCATCGGGACAAATCCCGATGTGTCACTCCCCGTGGCTGAGGGACTCGTGCCTGGGTGTGGTGCCCAGTTGGCCTTTTTACAGGCAGCGACGGGTGTCGCCCCATTCATCATCGGCAAACCAGGGGCAACCATGTTTCATATTGCTATTTCGTTGCTCCAATGCGATGCTACACGTACGATTGCCGTGGGCGACCGCCTCGATACGGATATCGCCGGCTCGTTGGCTGCCGGACTAACGTCAGGTTTGGTCCTGACCGGTGTTGCGACGCGTGCTGACGTGGCAGCAGCGATTCCCGCACAAACACCACATGTCGTCTATGCCGATTTACCTGAAATGGTGGCAGCGTGGCGGCGTGATTTGGCCTAACGGTGAACACAGGCGGGCGTGGCCTTGGCCACGCCCGCCTTTTTCGTACTAGCCACGTCGCGTCAACAACAAGCCACCCACGATGCTCAGCATACCGATCGCATCACGGAGTGTGATGGGGTCGCCGAGGATGAAGTATGCCGAGATGACACCACATGCCGGCAGCAAGCTAGCATAGATGCCAGTACGGGTGGGGCCAACTTTGACGACGCCGTTGTACCACAAAATATAGGCAATAGCGATCGAGAATATGACCGAGTAGGCCATCCCCACCCAGCCATCCCAGGGTATTGCCAGCCAATTCACTGTCAGTGCTTCGCTGAGTCCGATGAATATGAGTGGGATGGCACCAATGGTGAGCGTTACTGCTGTCACCCGTAGTGGTGAATATTTGGCAAGTACGGCTTTGGCACCGATAGTGTAGTAGGCCCAACAAGCCGAGGCAATCAAGACAAAAATGTCGCCGATGAGGCTTTTTTCACTGATGACTTCCCCATTAAAGAGGATGACAAAGACGCCGATAAACGAAATGACAATACCCAGCCAGCCCCGCCACGAGAGGCGTTCCCAGCCACGGAATTGGCTGACCAACGCCACCCAGATGGGGGTGGTTGCCACCAACAATGCGGCGTTTGAGGCGCTGGTGTAGTTGAGCCCCAGCATAAAAAAGACTTGATACCCGGTGTTCCCAATCAGTCCGACGAGGATGACATTCCACCACAAGCCGCGTTCAATACGCACGTCGCGTTCGATGAGCCATACCACGGCCAGCATCAAGATAGGCACAAACACGAAGCGCAATGTGGTAAAGGCTAATGGGGGGACATACGCAAAGGTATGTTTGACCACAGGCATGTTAATGGCCCATATGATGATGGTGGCAATCAGACCGACATCATTCCAAGACACACGGCGGATGTGTTGCACCGGGGAATTCCTTTCTGTGGGGGGGCGCACCTGATGGTGCCGCACGTGACATCATACCAGTAGGGAGCGAATCACACAAAAAGAGCAGGTGCGCACAACGTGCGCACCTGCCTGTGTCTGCACCGACCCCGTGAACTAGCGGCGACCTTCTTGCTTGATGGCATTCATGAAGCCTTGGGAGGCAATGAAGCCAGGGCGAGGGCTCCAGTCGGGGTTGAGTATCCCGAATGAGGCTTGCTCGTGGAGTGGTTGGTCTTGTGCACCCCACAACACGGCGAAGTTCATATTCCACAAGAACATGTTGCCGAGCCACGGTGAACCATCGGGGTAACGATAGTTGTTGTAGGCCCACTTCATGGCACCCAGGATGTATTCACCCTGTTGATCGAGGGTGACCTGATTGCCGAATTCGTAGCCGGGAGTTTCGTTTTGTGTCGCCCAGCCGTATTCGGTGATCCAGATCTGATGATCTCCGACACCCTCCTCGACCATGAATTTCCGTACATTTTCGACATGACGGAAGTAGAAGGTGGGATGATCAGTCCAGCCTTCCGCCTTGCTCGGGTTATCTGGCCACATCGTCTCAGGCGGGTTGGCAGAGCCACCGGGATGGACGGCTTGGACATCGAAGTGATCTTTGATGATGCCGTCTTTGTAGCGGTACATCTCGCGGAAGTAGGTTTCGTCGGCGACGGCCAAGGCGGGATCTGTGACGCCCGTGGATGATGGTGCACCGGCGACGACAATGGTGGATGGCTCGACCGCTTTGATGCGGTTGTAGCATTCAACCAGCAAATCCACATAGCGACCAGCGTCTTCGGGGACGATGCGTCCACCGTTTTCGTGGGCCAGATTCTGTTCGTTCCAGATTTCGATGGCGGCAATTTTTTTGCCGTAACGCAGCATCAACGCTTCGACGAAATTCCCCATGGCGACAGGGTCTTCGGGCATACCATGGGTCGGATTGTAAAAGGATGGTGCCTGCACAATGCTAATCAAGAGTTTGATGTTGTGTGCATTGACGTCGTTGACGATGCCATCGAGTTCGGCCGGCCACATGTATTGGCCAGGTTCTGGTCCCTCGAGGTCTTTCCAGACGATTTGCTGGCGAATCCAGTCAAACCCGGCAATTTCGGTGAGTGCCAGCACCCGTTCACGGTCTGTGTAGTACAGGTGATTGACGATACCGAAGTTCATGTACTTGGATTTGAGTGGTACGCCCGGCTCAGGAGTCGGCTCTGCCGTTGGCTCCGGAGTTGCCGTTGGTTCTGGTACGGCGGTTGGCTCCGGCACCGCCGTCGGTTCGGATGCGACTGTGGCCACTGGCACGCTGGTTGCAGTCGGGCCACTTGCGGGGCTCGCTCCACCACCACACGCCACCAAGAGTGGCATCAGACACACGAGTACCGCAATGATGCGTGATAGACCCTTGTGTTGCATGTAATAACTCCACCTCATTAATGATATACGGTCTATATCAGTACGAATGGCACTGTGTAGACGTGATGAGCACACCATAGTGTGCTCATCGACACCATCTGTCAGTTACTCAATCATACACGAAAACTACCTACTTCTGCATCGCTTGGAGTGCCAAGTATGCGGGGCGTGGTGAATAATCACCGTTGATGACACCGAATGCCGCTTGTTCGTGGAGTTCGTTCCCAGCTGCCTTCCATGGCACAGCGAAGTTGAGCTGCCAGAGGAACATACCAGTCAGCCATGGACTATAGTTGGTACGAGCCAACTGGAATGCCCGCACGATATAGTCGGACTGTTGCTGATATGAAATGTAATTCCCGAATTCATATCCTGGTGTGTTGTTCTTGGTTGCCCAACCGAATTCCGTGACCCATACTTTCTTGTCGCTGAGTCCCTTGCGTACCATCAGTGACCGGACATCTTCGACACGGCGGAAGTAGAACTCTTTGCTGGTGACATAGTGCGGTCCTGGTCCTGGATTGCTGGGCCAGTACGTGTCTGGTGGATTGCTATGGCCACCTGGGTGCACACCGACGATGTCGACTGCGCTGTTGAAGCGGGGGTCGCTGAACATCTGGTCGAGGAAGGTGATATCACTAATGGCGATCGAGGAGACGTTGGTCTCGGTCGATGATGGTGCCCCTGACACAATCAATGCAGCTGGATCACCGGCACGAATGGCGTTGGATGCACCAACGAGCATGTCCATGTAGAATGATGCGTTGGCGACACGACCACCGTTTTCGTGGGCGAGATTCTGCTCGTTCCAGATTTCGTAGGCCTGGATGCGACCCTTGTAGCGCTTGGCCATTTCGCCCATGAAGTAGTTGTAATCGTTGAAGTGTGCACGATCAGGCATGCCGTTCTTGCCGTTGCTAGTGGCCCAGCTGGGGGCTGCTACTACGCTGACCAGCAACTTGACGCCCATGTTGGAGGCATCGCTGACGATGTTATCGAGCTCGCCCCAATGGATGACACCCGATTTGTCGTGCAAGTCCATCCAGCGTACCTGCTGGCGAATCCACGGCATACCGGCATCTTTGGCGAGTTGCAACGTGCGTGGGCGATCGACTGCGCCACCCTGCGTATACAAAATCGCGTTGAAACCATACACAAATCCACTTACTGGCGCAGCTGGGACAGTTGCAGTGGGGGCAGTACCGCCCGTGTTCCCTGGCACAGTGCCACCCACGGTAAAGGCTGGGTTCCCCGCATGATTGGCGTCGCGGTATTCGTTGCCCAACAAGCCCAGCAAAATCTGATACTTGGGATTGGTTTCCTCGGGGTGCCATTCCATACGGTTGCGTTCGAAGTATTGCACCCAATAGGTCTTGCCGTTGGCTTTGTTTACTTCTTGGAACTGTTCCGACAAGGGACGCCCAAAGACCGAAATACCGCCATTTTTACTGTAAAACGTGCGGAACGGGGCTGGTGAATTGCGCAGCGTGTGCTGTGTCACCTTGTCGTAGGTGCCATCACCGGGATCAGCGACGGCCTTGAAGGGTGTCTCGCTACCACGGGATGCGACCAACTTGCTCCCGAGGAGGCGCCCGAGAATGTAGTACGGGGTACCCGCATTGTCGGGGTGCTCTTCGAGGATGGCACGCTCAAAATACTGCACGCGATAAAATTCACCGGGAGTCGTGAAACTTTCCTCAATGAATGGCTGTGAAATCGGCATCCCGTACACAAACAAGGCATTGGGCGTGGATGTCCATGTCTTGTAGAAGTAGTTCGAAATGGTGAAGCCCGTTTCACTGAATGTCCGTGATCCCGGGTAACTCTGGGACGCAGGGACTTCGTTGGGGTTGTGTGGTACGGCGTGTGCAACGTGCGATGCGCCAAGCACACTTGTCATAAGTGCTGCGACCAACACTAAGGCAGAAATAAAACGATGATACAATGGGCGCTCCTTTTGGCTAGCTATTCATGAAAACGACCATACCATGCTTATTCTACCACACGGTGTAGCAAACTCGATTTTACCGGATAATGACAGTTATCTGATACACAGGTGAGAAAGTATTTTCTTCATTTAGTTCTCATTTGTCATAAATGCTTGATTGCGAATGCGGAAGTAGTTAGCAATCGAGCCCGTGACACCTGCGAGCGGAATGCCAAACAGAATGCCCCATGGCCCAGCAATCACACTCCCAATCAACAGCGCCGCAAAGACGAGCAGGGGATGCAAGCCGACAATCCGCCCGACGATGCGTGGCAGAATCATGTTGAACAGAACCTGTTGTACGATCAGCATGATGACCACAAAAGGAACAATACTGTCGGGCTGATTGATACTTGCCACAATAATCGGTGGAACCAACGCTGCTGCCCCACCAATCAGTGGCACCATGACCACAATGCTGATGATAAAACTCGTCAGTGTAATGCTACTCAGGCCAAACAAGGCCATCACCAGTGCGTTGACGATGACATACAACAGCGAGCTGAGAATTTGTGCACGCATGTAGCCACCAAATGTCTGGCTTATCATGCTCCCAAAGGTGAGTGCCTCGGGGCGCCATTCGTGGGGAATCAAATTAATGAGGCGTTGATAGAGGTGCGGTCCATCGACGGCCATGTAGTAACTCAGAATCAACACGATAATCACATTGAATACGACGGTTGCGAGACTCCCCGCCAAGCCTAAGGACTGCTGGACTGCGGTTGCACCCATCGTCCCAAATTGACTGGCGATTGCTTCGGGGCGCACAATGGCTACTAGGTCGGCACGCCAGCCGAATTTGCGCAATTGCGTCTCGAGTTCGGCCAGGAAGTCCACCGCACTGGTGAGTAATATGGGCACATTGCTGACAAGTGCGTTGAGCTGCGTGTAGGTAATCGGAATCAAGGCAAAGACTGCAATCGTGAGCAATGTGAGCAGCACCACATAAATGAGTGGCACAGAAAACTTGCGTGCAATGTGGTAACGAGTCAGCCACTCGGTTAATGGTTCAATCACCAGTGCGACTAACCAGGCAATCACAAACATGAGTAGTGGTGTGGCGAGGCGCTCGGTAATGGTCGCGAGGCGTTCAATCAAATACACACCAATGCCGATGATGGCAAACCATAGTGCTACTGCAGTCAACCGCGGATGATTATTCATGCGTACCCTACTCCATAATCACGGCGCGTTGAAACGCAATCTGGCAATCAATTCCGTGGTTGGCGTTATGGGTTGTCCGCTGCCAGCTCCCATCAGGTTGCAGGATGCGTGTGCGCACATTGTCAGTGAGATAGGTCTCGAGCAACACGTCACGCATCCAGGTGCAGTGGCGTGCATCGCGAATCGGAAAGAGTGTCTCGACCCGCCGATCCAAATTCCGCTCCATGATGTCGGCACTCCCCACGTAGACTGCGGGTGTCCCTCCATTCCCGAACCAGTAGATGCGACTGTGCTCGAGGTAGCGTCCCACGATGCTCCGTACCCGGATGTGCTCGCTCATGCCGGGCACTCCGGGACGCAGGGCACACATGCCACGAATAATGAGGTCGATATCGACGCCAGCGGCCGAGGCACGATAGAGGTGCTCAATCATGGCGGGATCGACCAACGAATTCGCCTTAAAGATGATGCGTGCGGGTCGTCCCTCGTTGGCCAGTGCAATTTCGTGGTCGATGAATGCGGTCAGCTGGCTACGCAGATTGACTGGTGCCACGAGCAGGGCTTTGTAGTGGTCGTGTTTGGCGTATCCCGTCAAGTAGTTAAAGACATCAGCCACATCGGCAGTAATGTCGCTGTCACAGGTCATCAGACCGATGTCGGTGTATATTCGGGCCGTCCCCGCATTGTAATTCCCTGTGCCCAGATGTACGTAGCGGCGCAGGAGTTCACCTTCACGGCGTACCACTAGGGCCATTTTGGCATGGGTTTTGAGGTTGGGGACGCCATAAACCACATGCACTCCAGCGCGTTCGAGCGCCCGTGCCCAGGTGATGTTGTTTTCTTCGTCGAAGCGTGCTTTGAGTTCGACCAGCACTGTCACCTGTTTGTCGAGCTCGCGGGCGCGCATCAAGGCCCGCACAATGGGCGAGTTACTGCCGACACGGTAGAGGGTTTGTTTGATGGCGAGGACATGCGGATCAGTGGCCGCACTCTCGATAAAGTCGATAACGGGTTGGAATGAGTCATACGGATGATGCAACACAACATCGCGTTGTCGGATGACATCCCAGAGTGAATGCGTGGCCGTAATATCGCGAAACACGTTGGGAATTCGTGGTTTGTCGGGCTCGTCTTTGAGGTCGGGTCGGTCCAGTTTGAGCAAACTCATCAATGCCGACAAGCCGAGCTGTCCGTTGATTTCGTAGAGCTCGTCATCTTGCAAATTGAGGTTCTGGAGCAGCAGTTTACGCAAACGTACTGGCATACCTTGTTGGACGGCGAGGCGTACCACCGTACCAAAACGGCGTTGACGTACGTTTTCTTCGATGGCCTGCAACAAGTCGTCTGCTTCGTCTTCTTCGATTTCGAAGTCTGCATTGCGCGTAATCCGGAAGGCATGTGTCTCGCGCACAAATTCAGACGGAAAGAGGCGGTCTAGATTCGCAGCAATGATTTGCTCGATCCACACAAATGCACTGCACTGCTCGCGCTGTATCCCGTCGGGGATGTGATGGTCACTCGGGGTAATGGGAATGAGCCGTGGCAACACAGCGGGCACCTTGATACGCACAAAGCGTTCATCATGGTGATTGCCAATGACTACCGCCAGATTCAGACTGAGGTTGGAAATTTGCGGGAAGGGATGACTCGCATCAAACGCCAATGGTGTCAGTACTGGTTGGATTTGGTTGATGAAGTAGTCATCGACATAGTGGCGCTGTGTATCGTCGAGTTCGGGATAATCCAAAACCCAAATCCCCTGCGCACGGAGTTTGGGGGCCACATCCTCGAGCCAACAGCGCCGCTGTTCGGCCAGCTGTGTGATAACCGCCTGGCGAATAGCAATCAATTGCTCATTGGGTGTCAGTCCATCAGGAGATGTGGTTAATACGCCGGCACGCCGTTGCTGGTGGAGTCCTGCCACGCGAATCATGAAAAACTCGTCCATGTTGGTACTGACGATGGCTAAAAACTTTGCCCGTTCGAGGAGCGGTGTTTGTGCGTCGAGCGCCTCAGCCAGCACACGCGCATTGAATTCAATCCAACTTTGTTCGCGGTTGAGTAGACGAGATTTTGATTTGGTTGTGGTGGTGCGGCGTGAGCGTGTCATGATGCTATCCTTTGCGCACGGTACTCCATTGTATCATACGAGATTGATGTTTCTCACTTGTTAAGAATGTATTACAGTATCAACAAAATCCCCCATGGCACAAAGTGCCATGGGGGGCGTCATCCTGTGGATACTGCGTCTTGTTAGAGGCTGATTTCGCGCTTTTCGGCAGCAGAGCGATAGGTGGCCTCGAGCAAGCGCAACGTAGCCAAGCCATCATCACCACTCGCAACTACGCTCCCTTGACCGCGGATGGCATCGATGTAGCGCAGATAGACTTGATTATGTGGTGCACTATCTGGGCGGGCAATACTGGGGATGACTTCGATGGGATTCCCGTTGTCATCCGTATAAAAACGCAATGGCTTGTCGTTGCCGTACAACGTGGGGAAGTAGTCAAATCCTCCCTTGCTGCCCGCAATCTGGATGCGTTCTTCGTTTTGACCATAAAAGGCCCAGGTCACTTCGATGGTTACGAGCCCACCATCGGCCATGCGCAGGTGCAACGAGGCCAGGTCATCCACGTCGAATGTGCCATCCATGACGCGATCCGATCCCCAGCCGCCCAGTCCTTTGCGTTGTGGACCGTGCACGGCCTGGACTTCACCGCGGATGGCGCTGATTTTGGGATGTCCGAGGATGTGGAGCACCATGTCGAGCATGTGCACCCCGATATCGAGGAGTGCGC
>CAZIKU010000042.1:0-3412 GCA_964539815.1 uncultured Klebsiella sp.
GGCGTACATATACACGCACACGAAGCTTTACGCGGACACCGTCACGCACACCGACACGCACGAACACACGAACTCCAACACCAACTGCAACTCGTACGCCTTTATGTTAATTTCATTTGAATACAAGGAGATATTTCATTTACTACAGTTAATTAATACAGTACTACACACACGCACATGCCCAACACAGACATACATGTGTATGGGTGACAGCAAATCTCATGCGAGGTGATAACATACTACATTTCGGTATTTCGCATCTCTATACACCTACCCAAACAACCGCACCACGGCGGCCACGAGCGTGGTCACCAGCACCCCCAGGGCCACAGGCAGGAAGGTCGATACCAGCGTCCATTTGACGCTGCGGGTTTCTTTCCAAATCGTCCAAATCGTCGTGCTACACGGATTATGCAGCAGGCTGTACAGCATCAGATTCACTGCCGTCAAAAGCGTCCAGCCGCCGTACTGTGTGAGTGTGGTATAGACGGCGTCGTCGGACAATTCCAGCATCACCCCGGCTTGAGCCAGCGGCGATTTGGCCAATGTCAGCGTCAGCATCAAAATCGTGGGAATGATGATTTCGTTGGCGGGAATGGCCACCACGTATGCCAGCAAAATCACGCCGTTGAGGCCCATCAGCCACCCCAGCGGTGCGAGCCAGGCCACCACATGGGCGGCCAATGGGGCATCCGCCACCTGGATATTGCTTATCAGCCATATCACCAGCCCAGCCGGCGCCGCCATCACCACCGCCCGCCACAACACCAGCAACGTGCGATCCACCAGCGACGTGCTGATAGTGCGCCAGACATCAGGCGGTCGGTAGGGGGGTAATTCGAGACTGAATGCCGAGGCTTCGCCGCGCAGCCAGGTGCGCGACAGCCACGCCGACACCACCAGCGTGGTCAAAATCCCCAGTACGGTCACGGTGACCACACTCAACGCCGCCACCAGACTTGCCACGGCGGCCGGTGCGGTGGCCCCGATGAAAATCGTCCCCATCAGAATCAACGTGGGCCAGCGCCCATTACAAATGCTGAAGTTGTTGGTGATAATGGCAATCAGACGCTCACGCGGGCTGTCGATGATGCGCGTACTCACCACCCCGGCCGCATTACACCCCCACCCCATCATCATCGACAGCGACTGTTTGCCGTGTGCCCCGGCTCGCTGGAAGAGTCTATCCAAATTAAAGGCCACCCGCGGCAGATACCCCAGGTCCTCGAGTAACGTGAAGAGCGGGAAAAAAATCGCCATAGGGGGCAACATCACACTCACCACCCAAGCCGTCGCCAAATACATGCCGTCAATCAGCGCCCCGCGCAACCACCAGGCCATACCGATGGATGTGGCCGCCGCATTCAGCCAGGTGTATACCGTGCCGACCAGCAACTCACCGAGCAGGGCTGACGGCACGTTGGCGCCGGCAATCGTTAGCCAAAAGATAATCATCAGCAACAGCGCCATCATGGGGAAGCCCCACACGCGGCTTGTGACAATACGATCAATGGCATGATCAAAGCGCCACGCCTGCGTGTGCCCACTCCGCGTCACAGCCCGATCCGCAATGGCCGTCGCCGACGTGTAGACGCTTTCACTAATCTGGTCGTGCACCGTATCGCCGAGTTGCTGACGAAACTGTGCGGCGTGCGCCAACAGTGCATCATCGTGGGGAGCGGTACTCATCAGCGCACCTCCACGGCGGGAATCAGCGTGGCCGCAGGGCGCACGACGCTGCCCAACGTCCCCGTCGCCACGGCGCGGGTGATGCTGGCATCCCCCTCAATCAAGCGCAACGCCACCCAGCGCAGGTTAGGCAGGCCGGGGAAGCGTTGGGCCAGTCTGGGCACCAAGTCCGCCACGGCTGCTTCGAGGGCTGGTTGTTGCATGGGCAACACAAAGGGCGCCGTCTGCAACGTGCCACTCGCCACCTGCGCCACCATGCTGAGCAATTCGCCGAATCCGACACCGTCACGTGCCGTCATCGCCACCACGGGGACGCCCAAATCACGGGAGAGTTGGCGCGTATCGACCTGCATGCCGTGGCGGGCTGCTTCGTCCATGCAGTTGGCGGCCACGACCACGCGTGGGGTGATAGCAATAATCTGCAACACCAGGCCCAAATTACGCTCGAGGCGCGTCGCATCAGTCACCACGACGGTGGCGTCGGGTTGGCCAAACAAGACGAAATCACGGGCCACTTCCTCGTCCACACTCGTCGACAACAACGAATACGTGCCGGGTAAATCGACCAGGCGATAGTGCTTGCCTTGGTAGCGATATGCGCCTTCGGCACGGACAACCGTTTTGCCCGACCAATTCCCCGTGTGTTGGCGCAAACCGGTCAGCGTGTTAAACACGGTGCTTTTGCCCGTATTCGGATTCCCCGCCAAGGCGATGGTGTAGTCCCACGCCCCCACCTGTGCACCCAATTTGTGTACCTGCGCCGTGTTGGCAACCACACAGGTGGCACATGCTGCAGCATCATGATTACTCATTGTCTGCTCCTTGCGCAGCCAGCGCCACGCTAATTTGTGCGGCCTGATCATGGCGCAACGCAATCAGTGCATCCCGCACACGGTATGCAGTCGGGTCACCCAGTGGGCTGCGTATCTCTGCCACAATCGCCGTGCCTGGTGTAATCCCTAAGTCGTATAGACGCCGCCGCTCGGCTCCCTGGTTGTTGATGGTCACAACACGTGCCATCTGTCCGATAGGAATATCTGTGAGTCGTTGTGTCTGCATATGTATGATATCTTTGTGCTATAAAACAATAAATTTAGCCTGACCTAAAATTAGTATATCATCATCATCAAAAAAAGCAACTGATGTGCATCCGTTGTGGCACAAACGGCACATTCCACCACCTGCACCCGTACATGTAGCCAGGATGTGATTCATCCAACAAATAATCTGTCAATTGCGTCATGTGATTCATCCAACCCCATGTCCATCATTTATCCAATCCCGTAGAGACGTATGACCATACGTCTCTACGGAAAAAAACCAACATGATACCCCATTCACATTATTTATCCTGTCTATCCTGTCTATCCTGTTTATCCTGTTTATCGATGTTTATTCAATCAACAATCATTCATCAATTGCAATTCCTGTTGTGACCAACCCCATTCACATCATTTATCCTGTTCATCCTGTTTATCGATGTTCCTTCAACCATACAATCATTCATCGCAATGTTTGTTGTGCCCAACCCCTATTCCCATCATTTATCCTGTTCATCCTGTCTATCGATGTTTCTTCAACCATACAATCATTCATCACAATTTTTGTTGTGCCCAACCCCATTTCCATCATTTATCCTGTTCATCCTGTTTATCGATGTTCCTTCAACCATACAATCATTCATCGCAATGTTTGTTGTGCCCAACCCCATTTCCATCATTTA